>JAZSNB010000048.1:0-120968 GCA_045536195.1 Acutalibacteraceae bacterium | reverse complement strand
CCCTCCTTGTTCGAATCCCTCTGTTTGAACATAACTAAAAAATATAACGGCACCTTTCGGCACCGTTATATTTTTTTGTGTTTACAGCTTAAAATGGCAACATGTGCTTTCAGCGATATTCTGCCTGCGGCAGAGTGAAATTTTCACTACAGTGAAAGTGATATTGAAACCTTCGGCTTCTGTTACATTTTCACAATGAAACAAACTGATATGCTTATGCTCTCTCTTTTTTTAACAATAGAACTTATATATTGAATAAGTTCTTGAAAAATTGAGCCAATTTAATAAAAAAGCATTTTATTTCATCGAAAAAATCAGTATGTACGGCATTGCAATGTTCACACATTTCGGTATCTGACTGAAGCTCACCATAAAGACCATAGGGTATTTCAGCCGTCATATAGTCAGGTATTTCAACACCTAAAGCATACAGAGCAATAGCCGCTACGTCGCGGTTTTTTACGTCTTCACTAAAAGTTATATTACTCACTGAATACCCCTGCACAGCAAGAACGGCTGAGCTTTCCTCGACGGTATTACCGCCATGTCCGTTATGAGTTTCACCGTGATCTGCAACAACTATAAAAAGACCTTTTTCCATCAATCCGTTTGACTCAATAGCCTCATATATTCTTCCGATATATGTATCTGCTTCACGGATTGATTCATAGTATTTTTCACTGAAACCGCCGTAAGCATGAGCAGCGTGATCAACCTCATCGAGCTGAACAAACATAAGCGCAGGACTGTTACCCTCATTGAAATAACTTACAATACTATCCGTTACAAGCGCATCATTACTCTTATTGATTTTTTTGACATTTATGTCATTTTCGATTATCCCTTTATTGATAGGCGACCAATTATTAAAAGAAACCAACTCCGCTTCGGGATATTTTTCTCTTACAAAATAAAATATTGAATTAAATTCTTCTTTTGATGTGCGTTCTGTTGTTTCACATATTTCATTGGTAAGTCCGTGCGTCTCACAGGATACACCTGTAAGTATAGAGCCCCAGTTCTGTGCACTGATGGTGATGCTTTCAGTGTGAGCATTGTGGCGTACGGCACCGTCAGCGAAGATTATGTCAAAGCAAGGTGTCTCAACATTACCAAAAGTAGCACCTGCACCGTCTATACCGATAATATAAACATGCTCATAATCACCGAATCCGGGTATATCTTCAGCATGTGCAGAAACAAATACAGAACAGCTGAATAACATTACAACAATAAGTAAAACAGAAATGATTTTTTTAATCATTATAATACCACCTTTCTGATTTCTATTTTAGCATTTACTCGCTAGTTTTTCAATAGACAAGAAGCAAAAACGCCTCAATTTTATTTCTTAAAATATATAAAGATGCAGGCTGTTATTACAATCGGGTGCGGGTGTCCCGCCTACACTTATTCACTATTACTTCTTACTTATTACCTCGCCAAAAATCGACCCTAAGGATTAGTGAAGAAGTAAACAAAAATTGGCAGCAAAATAGAATTATCACATTTTCTTTTCAATAGTAATACAAGATGATGTTAACATTCTCTGTATTCTACCACAAAGATTTCTTTGTTTTTTGAATGTCTCTTCATCAATTGCGTTTGCTGAATATAAAAGTTTTAGCCAACTTTCAGTTTCAACGCATTCTTTTCGTGCAATTTTAAATTTAGAAAGCATATCGGGAAGACTTTGAGGATATTGTGTTTCAGAAACATTAGCAAATACACTTGAAGAAGATTTGCGAATTTGAAAAATGGTATTTGAGTTATCTTTTTTATCTAATGATTTGCAAAGCTTTTCAATTTCAATAGCAAGCTGTTCAGAATATTTCATTAACTGATTATCTCTCATATAATCACCTCTGAAAGCATTATATCAACTCAACCTAAAAAACTCAAGGCGTAGCCATGTATGTAATCCGTTGTAAGACGGAATGTAATCACAACAAAGTTGTGGATGTAATCCTTTCAAAGAAAGGTATGTAATCAATCTGAAGGAGAAATGCACCTGCGGTGAAGCCATGCACGCTCCGCATGATTACATACGCCTGACGGCGATTACATACCAATCCTTCGGATTGGATAAAAAAATGACAAGTTTCGACAGAAACTTGTCATTTTTTGGTCGGAGTGACGGGATTCGAACCCACGACCTCTTGGTCCCGAACCAAGCGCACTACCAAACTGTGCCACACCCCGATGAATTATTTAGCTTAGTAATTATATCAAATCTTTTTCGTTATGTCAACTCAATTTTCTGATATATGCAGTGGTTGAATATTGATCAGGCCAAAATGTTGTATAATACGTTTTTTATATGAAATCTTTATGTGCTAACTCAGTAATTTTATGCCAACCTGCCATAATGGAATTTACGTATTAATACTGTATTGATAAAATAAATTTTTTATGATAAATTATTTATATACCTCTGATATAATTTTTTCAGTAAAAGGCGGTTTTGATATGTGGAAAAGACTACTCGGAATGAATACAAGCGAAGCCTTCGGAGTGCCGATAGAAGAACAGATTATAATGTTGAAGGAATGCGGATTTGACGCGTTTTTTACGCATTGGAGCAGAGGCTGTGACATTGATAAATGGGCAAAAACTGCTAAAGAAGCAGGAATGATATATCAGTCGGTGCATGCTCCTTTTTCAGGTGTTGCCGAATTGTGGAGAGACAATAAAGAAAAGGCAGATTCTGCTGAAAATGAAATTATTGATTGCATTCACTCTTGTTCTGACAATGATGTATCTTTAATTATTTCTCATTGTTATATAGGCTTTGACGGTATTGTTGAGATCACATCGCAAGGGCTTGAAAGATACGGAAGAATTGTGCATGAAGCAGAAAAATGCGGTGTGAATATCGCTTTTGAAAATACCGAGGGCCCCGAATATCTGGCTGCGCTTCTTAATGAATTCAAGGATTGCAATAATGTCGGATTCTGTCTGGATACAGGACACGAAATGTGTTACAACTATGGTGAAGATCTGCTTGCAAGATGGGGAGACCGTCTTATTGCAACGCATTTTAACGATAATCTCGGTATACGTGATTTTGGCGGAAAAATTTTCTGGCATGATGATCTTCATCTTTTGCCTTTTGACGGAATATGTGATTGGGACAAGCTGGGGGAAAGAATTAAAAATTGCGGATACAAGGGCATTCTCACATTTGAGCTCAACAGACTTTCAAAGCCCGGCCGACATGAGAATGATAAATATCAGCAAATGCCTTTGCGCGATTATTTTACCGAAGCATATATACGTGCATGTAAGGTTGCTTCCAAGACTTTTTATTGATTCAGAAAAACCTGTATTTTTCTCTTATAATCTTTCAAGAAGGTGATATTGTGTCCGTTGCAAAGAAAACAGAAAAAATCAGAATATTTACAGGTGCGGCTTTGTCAGCTTCTATTGTAATTCTCGGATGGATGTTTTTGCAGCCGAGATTCAGAAACATTGTTTCTGTTTTTCTTGCAGCTGTAATAGCAGCCTTTTTAGTCGAAACTGCTGTGTTGATGATATTAAAGGGTTCTAATCCGGTTAAAAGAATAATTAAAATTATTCTGCTATTTATTATTAATATTTCGATTTTCTTTTTTGCAGTTGCTTACGGTTTTGCTCCCGCTGTTATATTACAGCCGCATTCTGATGATGAATCTTATATTAATCTTCAGGATATACCTTTAGCAGAGGAAATATCATTCACCGGCGAAAACGGAGCCGTAAACGGTTGGTTTTATAATGCTGCAGGTGAATCTGCTCCAACTGTCCTTTATTTCTACGGGAACTATGAAACCGCCTCGACCAGACTTTATAATCTCAGTAAAAACTATGAAGCTTCTGCATTTGCCGGCTGTAATTTTGCGGTTTTTGACTATCCGTCATATGGTAAAAGTGAGGGGAGCTGCAATGATAAAGCCATGCTCCGGTTTGCACTGGATGTGTATGACAAAGTTTCTGAGTTCACCGATGATATAATCGTTCTCGGCTATTCAGTAGGTACGGGGCCTGCTTGTTATCTTGCTGCAAACCGAGAAATAAAAGGACTTATACTTTATGCTCCTTTTGCCGATTCAAAGGATCTTTATAATAATGTTGTTGATATCTTTCACGGTCCGTTGGAATTTCTTGTTGCTTTTGATATGCCGAATAAAGAATATGTAAAAAATATAACTGAAAAAACATTGATTCTGGCATCGGAAGGAGATGAAGTAATTCCTGCAGCATCTTCTGTGAATCTTGCAAATGAATTCGGCGGTGAATGTACAATTATAAAGACAGAGGGTATTACACATAATCAGTTTTTGTCTGATTCATTCATCAGAGAAGAAACCGGGATATTTATAAAAGAGGTGACCGGAGAATGAAGAAGGAATTATATAAATCAATGCTTATAGCGGCAGTATTTATTTCTGCAGGCTTATTTGTTTCATTTTTCGTATTTTTTCTGATGTTCGGAAAAGGACTTCAGATTCTTATTCCATATATTCTGTTTGCCGTATATCTTGTGATATTTTTTGTTCTCAGAAAACTCCCGTTTATTAAAAAATACTATATACTACAGCTCATTATAGCTGTGGCTTTTGCCTTTATTTTCATAATGCTTATGTAATAAGAAATACCGAAGATTTTCGTTTTAAGAAGAATCTTCGGTATTCTTTATTTTTCAGCCGGCACTTATGTCTGAATTTATATCATTGTTATTGTAAGATAAGTCTGAGTTTGCGTCAGCAATATTATTCAGGTTCTGCTGATTGTCTTTGAATTCCTTTCTGAGTGAAAACAAAGCGGATACAATAAGAAACATTACAGCAAGAGCTATCAGCCCGGGTATTATCATAAGATAATAGCGTATATCATCAGGAATACCATTGAATACAGGTGTGATATTGTTGATTAAAAATATCACAGTCTGACATACGGTAATTATATTCCTTCTTGTGATAAAAGTTTTGCTGAGTTTATCATTATGGTATTTTGCTGCAAGTAAGCTCATTTCCGTAGACATCTGATAATTGAAATAAATGCTTATTATGCTGATAATCATGGTAATGAAGCTTATTATATAGACAATTATGACGGATACTGCATCAACAGGCACAGTAACACTATTGATTCCGAATAAATCGAAAATGAATGTGATAAAGTTCCATATCGCAAGGATAACGCAGAAGGATTTCAATAATGATATTGATTTGCATTCATTTTTCAGAGAGGCTGCTGCATTTAGTATCATAAGATAGCCTATAAAGTCAGGCAGTATGTCTATAGTCACGATCATTATTTTTATAAGTATCAGAATATAGGCAAAGGCAATTTTTGTTATTGCATTATAAATACTGTTGTTATCGGTCATTTTAATTCACCCTTTCCAGTATCTCTTGGGCAAACAGCTCATTGTTTATGAATAATGCAGCTTCAACATATTCGGGTAGATAAGTTCTTCCGATTTTGTATTCAGTTGTATGTCCGCCGCCACCGAAATTCTGAACATTGTTCCAGTTTTCTGAAAGCACAGTGGTTCCGCTTGATGAACCGCTTGAAAATGAAAAGTTATCAGCCTCTTTTAATACTTCCATAATCTTTTTTGTTATTTCACTGTCTGATTTTGACGGATCTGAAAGATATTTTTCAATCATATCAGGACCTTTGCTGTCAGTTGAACAGGAAAGTCTCATTTTTGTAATGTGAGATTTGTATTCCTCTGGACCTGTATAAATACATTGCGACTGTGAGTTTACATAAACCTCGGTGAACTCAGTATTAAGAAGCGGTTTTGAGGATTCTGAGTTTTCTGAATTGTTACTGAAATATAACTGATACCGGCTTTCAAGTATGAAATCATCAAGCTCTGCTCTGTAGATATATGCAGGTAAATCATCGCATCCCCATGAACCTTGCATTTTATAAGTTATAACGTAATCAAAGTCGGATTGCTCAGTTACTACCCATCGGAAATCTTCTTTAAAAACATTGAGCTTCTGATAAGCTACTTTTTTATTATTTGGATTATCTGAGTCATGGAAGTTAATTTCAAAGACAAGATATGCAGTATATTCATCTTTATTTATTTGCTCAAAATTATAGATATAGTATTGATTTGAGGAAACCGGTATACCATCTGTTACTGCCTCCCAACGAGGGAGTTTATCAGCTTTGATTTTTCTGACAATTGAATTTTTTATATCCTTATGCAAGGAAAGGGGAGCTGCTACAGCTCTGTAGACAGCGTTATTCTGCAGCACAGCTTTCGCATAGGTATCAAGAGCAGCTGCCGGTGTTGTGCAGTAGTAGCTTCTTGCTGCAGACATTGCAATATCAGCTGATGTCTCATTTTTAAGCTGAATTAAATTCTCAGGTATTGTTGAGGCATTAACATTGATAAGCAAAAAAGAAGCTAATATAATTGTCAGACAAAAACATATAAGCTTATTGTTATCGGGGTATTTTTTGAATCTCACAATAGTTTCAATTCGTGAACGTATATTTTTTCCTCCGTTTGCTATAGATGTTGACCCTATGCCGGAGGTATATTTATGATCTGCCATTGATAAAAGAAGGTTGCCGTATTCACGTCTTTGTTCACCGTCAATAATTGTAAGAACCCGCGAATCGCATAGTTCTTCTATATCGTTATTTATTTTACTAAAGCAGTACCATAATACAGGATTGCACCAATGAATTGAACGAAAAACTGCAATCAGCAGCCCCCACAGCATATCTCTGTATTTAAGATGAAGAAGCTCGTGAAGTATTATTTTTTCATCGGGAAATTCTTCAGGCAGAACTATTACAGGACTGATAATTCCGAAAACAAAGGGAGTGGAAATATTTTTCAATATTACGGCTTTGCAGATTTTTAAGTTGTATTTATCAGCAATATCGTTGAGTTTTTCCTGTTTTTCATCAGACAAGGTTTCACATCCTGATACGATGATTCTTAATCTGATGTAAGAAATAAAATAGCTGACAATAAAAATTACAACTCCGGTAAAATAAACTATATAAATGATTTCTGCGATACTTCCTGAAAATGAAAAATCGGGAACAGGGAAAAAGAACCGGGGATGTGAAACAGATAAATCAGCGTTTAAATAAGTTTTTATAAGCTCTGCTGAAAACAGAATACTTCCTGAAAAAGAATAAGGAATAATAAGAGCTGCTGCAAGAATACTCCACACACCGAATTGCCATACCGGCGGAAGTTTATCCCGGAAAATTTTTTTGATAAGAAGAATTAACAGACCGATTTCACCTGCAAAAACTGTCTGAATAAAATACTCAAATATGTCGTGCATAATCACACCTCCATATTGTCAAGTAATTTTTTAAGTTTTTCTCTTTCCTCATCTGTAATTTTTTCTTCTTTAAGAAATGCAGAAATCATATCTCCGGCATTTCCGTTATAGACCTGATGCAGGAAATTACGCCTTTCGTTTTTCTGGCATTCATATTTTGAAACAGCAGCCTTATATATGTGCGGTGCTGCATTTTTATCGATATACACAAGATTTTTTGCTTCCATTCTTGTAAGATATGTGTGAACTGTATTGCGGCTCCATCCGGTGGACGCTTTGAGCTTAATAACGATTTCTCCAAGCTCACTTCCTCCGCTTTGCCATAAAACCTCAAGAACGTGCCATTCTTTTTCCGATAATTTCATAATAAAAAAAGCCTCCTACTATTGTAGTATCTATGTCCATACTACAGCAGTAGGAGGCTTTTGTCAATACATTTATGAAATTATTTTCAACGTTTTAAAGATATCGATTGACAAGCAAACTATTTTTTTATAATATTTTAATATTAATTTTTATACGGAGACGGAAGATGAAAAACAGAAGAATAAAAAAGGAAAAACAGAAGGCATATGTTCTGAAGAACACAGCTTTTATGCTGGGCTGTGCGTTCAGATGTGCTCCGTTTTCATTGTTTATCATATATTTTGCTTATATTGCGGAGAATGTCTATTATTCAGTTGTTATAAATGTCATGTTTCTTGAAACAGCTCTTTCCATTGTAGAGGGTAATGGTTCATTCGGTGAATTTGTTCTATGGATGAGTATAATTGTTGTTGGAAAGCTTCTTGTTGATTTGCTTGGTTATATAGATTTTTATACAGTAAGAACCAAATTTGAAATTAAGTGCGAAAGCTATATCAATTCCCTTATTTTTAAAAAGGCACAAGAGGTTGAACTGGGTTGCTACGAGGATCCTGATTTCTTTGATAAGTATAACCGTGCTACTTGGGTTGTTGAAAAGGGAGGTTTTAAACGAATAATTGAAGGTTCTGCCTGGACCATTGGGTCTTTTATCAGTATAGTTTCTCTTGTTTCATATCTTATTTCAATAGATCCTTTACTTCTTACATTTATAGTCTGTCCTCTTATCGTTGTTGTTTTCAGAGTATTCAAAAACAATATAGAGCTTGAAAAAGAAAAAGAAATGACTCCTTATGAGAGACAGAAGGATTATGTAAGGCGGACAATTCTTCTTAAAGATTTTGCAAAAGAAATTAAAACAACCAATATTTTTGCTGTAATAGATAAAAGATTCAGAAGTGCCATACGAAAGAATATAGATGTTATTAAAAAATATGGCTGGAGAATAGCGTTGCTTGAATGTGTATCTGACTATTTTGCAGAAATAATACCCGTTACGGGTGGCTTTCTTTATGGTTGTTACAGGCTTATTATTGCGCAGAATTTACCTGTTTCTCAGTTTTCTGTGTTTATTTCAGCCATTACAACCTGTAGAAATAAGCTTAATCATCTTGCTCATTATTTTGCCATGCAGCAGAAACACTGTTTATGGGTTCAGAATTTAAGAGAATTCATTGAATATGAGCCAAAAATTCAGGGCGGTGATAAAAAACCTGAGGCTTTTCAGTCACTTGAGTTCAGAAATGTTTCGTTCAGATATAAAAATGATGGTGAATATATTCTTAAAAACTTATCTTTCAGAATAGAAAAGGGGCAGACAGTTGCCGTTGTGGGGCATAACGGTGCGGGAAAAACGACTCTCTCAAAGCTTCTTATGCGGCTTTATGATGTAACAGAGGGCGAAATTCTTTATAACGGAATAAATATAAAGGAATATGATCTTCTTTTATACCGTGAGCGTTTTGCAAGTGTTTTTCAGGATTATCGCGTATTTGCAATGACGGTATCCGAAAATGTTCTGACTGAAGAAGTGACCGAGGAAAATGCACAGGTTGCTTTGAATGCTCTCAAAAAAGCGGGGGTTTATGAAAAAATCAACTCTCTTCCCAATAAGGAGAATTCTATTCTTACAAAAGAATTCGACCCCGAAGGAATTCTTCTTTCGGGCGGAGAAACACAGAAGGTCACTATAGCCCGTCTTTTTGCCAAGGATTTTGATATTGCGGTGCTTGATGAACCATCTTCCGCTCTTGACCCCGTTGCTGAAAGCAGAATGTATGATGCTCTTCTTGACGGAACAAGGGGAAAGACAGTTATCTATATTTCCCACCGTCTTTCAAGTGCTACCCGCTCCGATAATATTATTGTATTCAACAAGGGTGAAATTACGGAACAGGGGACTCATATTGCTCTTATGGAAAAGGGCGGAGAGTATGCCGAAATGTTCACTCTTCAGGCTTCGGGGTATAATGAGGAGGTGCCGGATGATGAGTAAGGGAAAAAATAAGATAAAAGAGAATTCAAATGCTCTTAAAAACTATATTTATATGCTGAAATTTATCGGAAAGCACACCCCTTATATGCTTTTCGGATATCTGTTTTTTGATGTTCTTGCAAATCTTCCCTGGACTCTTTCGAATGTTGTGCTTCTGAAATATATCATTGATGTTGTAACAGAGGGGGTAGGTTATGAAAGAATTCTTTATGTTCTTATTTTCTTTGTTCTTTTTGTTGTTGTAACAAATCTTTGCGTAACTACCTTTTATGAGTTTTCATTGCCCAAGCAAAGGGAGAAGCTTTATTTCAGTATTTATAAAGCAATATACAAAAAAGCTGCAAAGATGGATTATGAGGCATATGACAACCCTGAATATTATAATGACCTTGTGCTTGCCATGACATCTATGAATGAAAGAGCAAACGGCGTATTGGCAAACACTCAGGATATTATTACAAATATTGTCGGTGTTCTTACCATAGGGGCGGTTATAGTTTCCATTGACCCTGTTTGCTTGATTTTTATATTTCTGTGTGTTGTGATTATGACTCCCATAGGAAGACTTATTGCTAAGGTAAATGTTGACAGAACAGAGGCTATGACTCCTCTTGACAGAAAGAATCTCTATTTCAGTCGTGTTTTTTATCTTCAGGACTACGCAAAGGAGCTTCGTCTTTCCGGTGTGGGAAAAATGGTTGAAAAAAGATATAATCAGAATATTTTTGACCGTATCACAACAATTTCTCCTTATCTCAGACGCCAGTGGCAACTGTATTTCTGTCAGGAATCTCTTCCCATGACTCTTCTTATATATCTCGGAATCACTCTTTTTATGGGATATAAAGCCATTGTCACAAAAGAGATTGGAATGGGTGACTTTGCAGCCACATTTAACGGTGCGGCTTCTATCAGTAACAGCGTGTTTGCCATAACAAGCTGGTTTGCGATTTCATTCCGGGAAAACGGTCTTTATGTGGAAAAGTTTAAGCGTTTTATGAATGCCAAGGAAAAAATCCTCAACGGTACGGATAAAACAGTGTTTGAAAAGCCTGTTACAATAAAATTTGAAAATGTATCCTTCAAATACCCCGGAACCGAAAAATATGTTCTGAAAAATATAAATCTGGAGATATCCCCTTATAAAAAAATAGCCCTAGTAGGCTATAACGGAGCGGGAAAAACCACTCTTACAAATCTTCTGCTTCGTCTTTACGATGTAACAGACGGCAGGATAACCGTTGACGGTAAGGATATACGAGATTGGGATATAAAAACCTATCATGAAAATTTTGCTGCTGTTTTTCAGGATTTTTCTCTTTTCGGTGCAACACTCGGAGAAAATGTTTCTATGAATGATGCTCCCGACGAGAAAAAGGTTAAGAGTGCTCTTGAAAAAGCAACCTTTGATAAGGAGCTGCCTCAAGGAACAGACAGTATATTGCTCAGAGAGTTTGATGATAACGGAGTTTCTCTTTCAGGCGGTGAAGCACAGAAAGTTGCAATTGCACGCACTTTTTATAATGATTGCGCATTTGCCATACTTGATGAACCGAGCGCAAATCTTGATCCGGTTGCAGAATATTCGCTTAATCAGTCAATGGCAGAAGCCGCTGAGGATAAAACGGTTATTTTTATTTCTCACAGACTCTCAACCACTGTAATGGCAGATGAAATTTTTATGCTTGAAAACGGTGAAATTGCGGAGCACGGCTCTCATGAAGAACTGATAAAGCTTGACGGAAAATATGCTTATATGTTCCGTCTGCAGGCTGAAAAATATAATGATTCAGAAAAAAATTGAGAAATGTCTTGATTTAATCCCAAAAATTAAATATAATATTAAAGAGTTTTAATAACTTAAATACTGAAAGGAGAAAATATACTATGAAAAAAGTTATAAGTCTCGCTCTTGTTCTTGTTGTTGTCCTCACTGCTTTTGCAGCATGTACTCCCGTTGAGGAAAAGATCCTCGGCAGCTGGAAGGGTAATGTTGATCTTGGTGCAGGATTCTCTAAAGAAGGTACATACGTATTGAATGCAGGCGGTACAGGAAAGCTTGAACTTGTTGAGGATGCTGTTGCACTTGATATCAAATGGTCAATTTATGAGAAGCAGATTACTATAGAAATTGACAGTGGCTCAGGTTCAAACATTTTACAGAGCATTCTTAATTTTGCAGCTGATATAGCAAGCGATCCCATTTCATATACATTTGAGCTTAAGGGTGATACTCTTACTCTTACAAAGGCTGACGGAACAAAAACAACACTCACAAGAGTAGTTGCACAATAAATCTGTATAAAAAATACGCGGGTGTTCATAAGAGCACCCCGTTTTTTTCTTGTGAATTGTGTACTTTAGGTTTATTTAAGTTTATATTATAAAATATTGTTAATGTGTACTTGAATTTCAGGAGATATTGTTTTGAGTAAAAAGAGATTAAATACAGGAAATGTTGCAGCGGATAATAATGCCGGCATCAATTCAGATTTGTCAGAGAGTCAGTACGCTTCTTTGATTGAGAAATTAATAGCAGAAGATGAATCTGAGAGTTTTGATGCCATCGATTTTTCTGTATCCGCAACAGAGAATATAAACAATGATTTTTATGTATTGTTGAAAGGCATAAAGCAATCTGAACCTAATGATAACAAGCTGCATCAGAAAAATTCATTAGCCAAAATATTAAAAAGAAATTTTGCTTCTGTTTTGTTTGCTTCTGTTATACTTGCTGTATTTTTTACGGTTTTGTTTTTTCCTGAACCTGAAAATACAGTACTTGAAGAGACAGTTATAGATGTTTCTGTTACCGAGGTGTCTGAAGAACCGACATTGTTTCCTGCGGAAGAATTATATTCACCGCTGCATCATGAAGAGCTTCAGAAGGGGATTGATGAAATCGCATATAAAAACCGTGCTGTAGGCCTTCAGGTTGCTGTTATTGAAAGCGGCGAGCTGTCTGATACATTTTGCTACGGATGGGCACAGCTTAATAAAGTAAAAATGACATCAGAGCATAAAATCAGGGTTGCATCTGTCTCTAAGGTTCTTGTAGGGATGGGGGCAATGCTTCTCAGGGAAAAAGGGATAATTGATCTGGACGAAAGTATAGGTAATATCTGGGAGACTGAGATTGTAAATCCGTACTATCCCGATTCTCCTGTTTCTATACGAACAATGCTTAATCATACATCGACAATTCCTGCTTACGCAGACAGCTATTCCATGTATTATAACAGTGTTCGTAACAGATTTGATGATGCTTTTAATAATGTGCGTCCCGGTTCATTCGAGGCATATTACTATAATAATTATGTTTTCAGAGCTCTCGGAATGACACTGGAGCTTGCAGCTGACGAAAAGCTTGATAAGATACTCCACGACAATATTTATAATCCCTTGGATATTGATGCTGCTTTTGCCGCAGGTGATTTAAAAAATACTGATATGATTGCAACTCTTTATGACGAAAACAGAAAAGTTGAACGTTCAGCAAGCACTCTCAGTACCTTCCATGTTCAGGATGGTATTGCTGAAGAGGGGTTGTATTTTGCCGGCGGTCTGACTATAAGTGCTTATGATCTTGCAAAAATCGTTTGTATTCTTGTGAATAACGGTATGTATAACGATATACAGTTTTTATCAGAGGAGTCTGTGGATATTATGGAAAGCTGTTTTTCAGAGCCGCTTCCTGATGGGTCATATCAGGGGACCCCCCTTCTTTATTTGTCTGAAATATACGGAAGAGAAGGCATATTCTTCCACACCGGCTCGGCTTACGGTTCGTTTAATTGTATATCTTATGATCCTTGTACCGGAGACGGAGTCGTCGTACTTTCAACCGGTGCTGTTGATCTTGGGGATACAGCAGATATGAGATATATCTGTGACAGTATCAATGACTATATCTATTCGGCTATAGCATAATAAAAAGACATTACCTGTCATTATGAATGTGTGACGGTAATGTCTCTTTATTTAGTTAAATGCTTTTTGCTATTTCTACAGCTGTTTTGCACTTTTGGGCTATTTCATCAGGAGTGCCTTTCATCATCCAGCTTCCGCCAACAGCAAAAATCTTTTCCCACTTAAGATACTCTGCAAGGTTTGCATCAGAAATTCCGCCGGTGGGAAGGAATGTAACCTGAGGGAATGCTGCAGCAAGTGCTTTCATGGTGGGAAGTCCGCCGTAATTGGAGCAGGGGAAGAATTTGATTATTTTACATCCGTATGATATTGCTGTCATAACCTCTGTGGGGGTTACGCATCCTCCCAGATACGGAATATTCATCTCGTTACAATAAGCTGCTACTTCTTCTGAAAAGCCGGGAGACACTATAAATTTTGCTCCGAGAGATATGGCTTCTTCTGCCTGTCTCTTATTTATAACTGTTCCCGCGCCTACGAGCATTTCGGGAAATTCTTCAACAGCAATTTTTATAGCTTCACCTGCACATGCTGTTCTGTATGTTATCTCGGCAATGGGAAGACCGCCTTTTACCATTGCTGAAAGCTTGGGCCTTACTTCATCGATTGTATTGAAAACTACTACGGGAACTACTTTATATTGGCTTATAAATTCATTTGTTGTCATGGCTATTACCTCTTAAACTCCGCTGTAAGCATTAAATCCGCCGTCAACGGGAATTACGATACCTGTTATAAAACCGCTTGCACCGTCATCAGCAAGGAAGAGAAGGGAACCGATAAGTTCGCTTACATCACCGAATCTCTTCATAGGGGTACCCGAAAGAATTTTGTGTGAGCGCGGAGTGGGATTTCCGTCTTTATCAAAAAGGAGAGCTCTGTTCTGATTTCCTACAAAGAAGCCGGGAGCAATTGCGTTGCAACGGATCCCCATAGGTGCAAAATGAACAGCGAGCCATTCTGTGAAGTTGGAAATGCCTGCTTTTGCTGCTGAATATGCAGGAATCTTTGTAAGGGGATGATATGCATTCATAGATGAAATATTGATGATGTTGCCGCCTGTTTCAAGCATATCTTCAGCAAAAACCTGAGTTGTAAGGAAGGCTGATGTAATGTTGAGATCAAAAACGAATTTGAGTCCTGCTTCGTCAAGATCAAAGAATGTTTTTACATCTTCACCTATGTCCGGAGTCATATATTCATTATCAGTTGTTGCCTTCGGATTGTTTCCGCCTGCACCGTTTATAAGGAAATTAACCTTTCCGAATTTTTCGTTGATAAGAGCCTTTGCAGCCTTAATTGAATCTTTTGAAAGGGCATTTGTTTCAATAGCAAGAGCATTGTCACCTATTCTGTCAGCAACAGTCTTTGCAGCATCATAATTAATATCGAGCAGGGCAACCTTAGCTCCGCAAAGAGCCATAGCTTCTGCAAACTGACTTATAATAGCACCGCCTGCACCTGTAAGAGCAACTACTTTATCGGATAAATCAACATTAAAGGGAAGTTTCATATTATTTTTTTCCTTTCTCTATAGCTTCAAAAAGACCGTTGATGTAACAAGCACCGAGGGCTCTGTCAAAGAGACCGTATCCGGGTTTGCCTGATTCGCCCCATATATTTCTTCCGTGGTCGGGACGTACATATTCTGTAAAACCGCCGTCAACAAGAGCTTTTACGATACCATAGATATCAAGGCTGCCGGCTTCGGTAAGATGAGCAGTTTCTCTGAAGTCAAGCTCATTTGAATATGCTATATTTCTTATGTGCGCAAAGTGAATTTTATTTCTCTTTGAATATTCATAAGCCATTTCTATAAGATCATTGTTTCTGCCTGCTCCGAGAGAGCCGGTGCAGAAAGTAATGCCGTTTGTATCATCCGGAACAGCACTGAAAAGTCTTTCATAATCCTCTTTACAGGAAATGATGCGGGGAAGTCCGAAAACATCCCACGGCGGATCATCGGGATGAATAGCCATATTCATACCTACCTCGTTGCAGACGGGGATGATTTTCTTAAGGAAGTAAACAAGATTATCAAAAAGCTGTTCGTGTGACACATCCTTATAGCTGTCGAGAAGGGCATTGAGCTCATCAGAAGTATAGCTTTCGTCCCATCCGGGGAGAGAGAGGTTTTTAGGATCAAGACTCATTATTTCTTCGTGATTGTAAGAAAGGCTGTTTGAACCGTCTTTAGCCACTGTTTTCAGATTTGTTCTGAGCCAGTCAAAAACAGGCATAAAGTTATAGCAGATGCATTTTACTCCTGCTTCAGACAGGCGTCTTATATTTTCGCAGTAATTTTCGATATAAACATCTCTGTTTCCTCTGCCGAGCTTTATATCTTCGTGCACGGGGACAGATTCGATAACTTCCATCTCAAGTCCGGCTTCATCACACTGTTTTTTAAGAGAAGCTATTGTTTCTCTGCTCCATACATTTCCGACAGGGGTGTCATATACAGCAGTTACAACTCCTGTCATACCGGGAATCTGCTTAATCTTTTCAAGGGAGATACTGTCGTTTGGACCGTACCAGCGAAATGTCATTTTCATATGCAGTTACTCCTTATCTGTTAACTCTGGCGCTGCCGCCTTTAACTATATTTTCAACTTCTTTAAGAACAGCAGTTGAAGTATCACCGGGTGTTGTCATCGCAAGTGCACCGTGTGCAATGCCGTAATTCACGGCAATTTTTGCATCATCGTATGTCATAAGACCATAAATAAGTCCTGATGCAAATGAATCTCCTCCGCCTACTCTGTCGTAAATCTCAAGAGCAGGAAGTTCAATGCCTTTTGTTATCTCGCCGTTAGCATATACCATTGCACTCCAGTCATTTACCGATGCAGAGCGTACTGTTCTGAGAGTAGTGGCAATTACCTTGAAATTGGGATAAACCTTGGTAACTTCGCCGAGCATTTTTTTGTATCCGTCTATATTAAGTTCTTTGAGATTTTCATCGTTTCCTTCAATTTCAAATCCAAGGCAGGCAGTGAAATCTTCTTCGTTACCTATCATAACATCAACGAAAGGTGCAATTGCTTTATTTACTTCCTGAGCCTTTTCTTTGCCGCCTATGGTTTTCCAGAGAGAAGGACGGTAGTTGAGATCATATGAAACAATTGTTCCGTATTTTTTTGCAGTTTTTACAGCTTCAATAACAACCTCTGCGGTACTTTCTGAAAGTGCAGCAAAAATACCGCCTGTGTGAAGCCATCTTACGCCGAGTGTTCCGAAAATATAGTCCCAATCGATATCACCGGGCTTTAACTGTGATACTGCTGTATTTCCTCTGTCAGAAACACCGTTTGCACCTCTGATGCCGTAGCCTCTTTCTGTGAAATTAAGACCGTTTCTTACGCTTCTTCCGATTCCGTCATAAGGAACCCATTTTATGAAGGAAGTGTCAACACCGCCCTGAAAAATAAAATCTTCAATAAGTCTGCCGACATCATTGTCTGCAAAAGCTGTCACCACTGCAGTCTTGAAGCCGAAGCAACGGCGAAGTCCACGGGCAACATTATATTCGCCGCCGCCTTCCCATGCTCGGAATGATCTGGTAGTGCGGATTCTTGTGTCACCGGGATCAAGTCTCAGCATAACTTCACCGAGAGCAATCATATCAAATTGACAGCTTTCTTTTGTGCGTAATTCAATCATAATTCTTACCTCTTAATATTCTGAAATTATACGCAGTCTGTTTATAGATGCGTATGCTTTTTGAACGAATTGTTCCAATGAAAGATTTTTGTATTTTTCTGAATCTTCGCGCGGAAGGTCAATTTCAAGCATCAGGGTTCCTGTGTAATTGTACATTTTCAATAACTCTGCTGTGCGTCTGAAATCAATGCTGCCGTCAAAGGGCAGCAGATGCTCGTCCACGTTATATATCATACAATTGTCATGTATGTGAGTTGTTATACATCTGTCACCGAAAAGGGGCATATATTCTCTGCCGTGGGCAAAGCATTTTTCGTGTCCGACGTCCCAACAGAATCTGACATTTGAATCATTACCGTATAATTCAAAAATCATGGCTAAATTGGCAAGCTTTCTCTGATTCTCGAATGCGATTGTAATATTCCTTTTCGCTGCAAAATTAATAATATCATCAATATTACAAAGACCTGCATCCGTAACGGGCGGACAATTCTCACCTGAACTAAGATGCATAACAACAATGCCTATTCCGTTAGCTTCAGCAAGTTCAACCGAACGGCACAGAACGGCAGCTTCTTTTTTGCCTTCTTCCTTATCCCATATTCTGTTGATAGAATTGAAGGGAGCGTGAAGAGTTTCATAAATAAGACCGTTTGCTTCGGCTGTTTTTCTGACGTAGTCAATATAATTTTCATCATTTCCGCAGGTGAATATGCTGTTAAATCCCTGTGCTGCGATACAGCTCATAAAATTTTCAGTTCCGTACAGAACATCGGAGGAAACATTGATACCGATATTATGCATCACTACACCTCTGTTTATATTATAAACTTATTTTAACATCCGAGGCACTTGCTGTCAATCAGTTACTTGTGAAAATGCTATATGCAGAAAAAAATGTTTCCGGCATGGAAAACACCGGAAACATAAAATTATGATTTTGGATTGTTGGCTCTTTCAAGCCAGGTTGCTGCAATATCCATAGCAGCATAAAGACCCTTTTTCTCGCTCTTTTTTACTATTCTTTCCCTGGGACGAACATCAGGATCTGTATTGAGAAGCTGAACAAGAACCTTATCGGCAATTTCAATATCTCCGCATGCTCTGGTTGTTGCAACCTGAATCATAATAATAAACGGATCATAACTGTTGCCGTAATATATAGTTTTTCCGCTTCTGACAAGGGGATACCCCTTGTATGTGAGAAATTCATTTTTAGCCATATTCTTTTCCTTTCTGAATGCCGTCTGCCCGATTATTTATCTGCATTGATATAATCTCTGAGCAGAATCTGCATAAGCTCAAACCTGTCAATCCTTCTTATAAGGTTACGGGCATTATTGTGAGTTGTAATGTATGTGGGATCTTCTGTAAGGAGATAACCGACTATCTGACTGATAGGGTCGTAGCCTTTCTCGCTAAGAGCGTTATAAATCGCAGTGATTATGTTTCTGATATCGCCTTCGCTCTGATTTCCTATGGTAATCTGTTTAGTGTTGCCGCTCATAAGAACACCTCCGTTGATAATATAATACCACATCTATTATCTCATTATATACGACAAAAACAACAAATACAAGGGGAAATTGAAATATTTTGCGTTTAATTATTAAAAAATTTATTAAAAGCGATTTTTCTTTTGTTTTGCACTGATATAATATAAGAGCGGATATCTTAAGTCAAAGATGTCCGCTCTGTGTTAATCAGCTTCTTAATACTGCGTTAACCTCAGCCAAAGCTTTTATTACTTTTTTAACTGCACTGTCTGCTTCTTCATCGGTAAGTGTTCTGTCAGACGCACGGAGTCTGAGACTGAAAGCAACACTCTTCTTGTCAGCACCGATGTTAGCTCCCTGATATACATCAAATAATTCTATATGCTCAAGATTTTTTCCTGCAGCTTTTTTCATGAGCTTTTCGAGTTTGAGAACAGGTAAATCCTTATCACATACAAATGCAAGATCACGTGTAAGAGCAGGATACTTGGGAAGCTGCTTGTAGAGACGTAAAGTGTTTTTGATTGTATAAAGCATATCAAAATTAATCTGTGCTACATATACCTTGGTGCCTACAGAGTAATTCTCAAGCACATCGGGATGAATTTCACCGAGGATGGCAAGTCTCTTTGAGTCAATCAGGATTTCTGCAGTTCTGCCGGGGTGATAAGAGGGATCATCACGGACAGGTTCAACATCGTATTCATAAACGCCCGCTGTTTCAAGAATGCTTTCAACCTTACCCTTGAGGGTGAAGTAATCGCAGTCACCGTACATTCCGAGAGTAAGCATACGGGTTTCTGTGGGAAGCTTATCATCTCCGTTGGGGGTGTATACGGTTGCGTTCTCAAAAAGAGATGCTGTAAGATTTCTGTTGTTATAGTTTCTGGATATAATATCCATCATTGAAGCAAGAGAGGTTGTACGCATAATGCTGGTGTCTTCACCAAGAGGATTTGTAATAACAACGCTGTTTCTGAGCGGCGAGTCTGCAGGAAGACAGATTTTGTCATATGCCTTAGGACTCATAAATGAATATGTGCATATTTCCGTGAAGCCGAGAGCAAGAACGGTATTGACAGTAAGATTTTCAAATTTCTGTTCTTCACTGAATCCGCCGTCAGCTTCACCTGTGAGGAAGTGTGTGGCAATTTTATCGAATCCGTAGAAACGTGCAACTTCTTCAGAAAGATCTGCCTTGTGTTCAACATCCATTCTGAAGGAAGGAACATATACCTTGCCGTCTTTTACTTCAAATTCAAGAGCTTCAAAAATCTTCTGCTGTTCTTCTGCACTCACATTAATCCCGATGAATTCATTTATCCAGTCAGGACAGAAGTCAAGAACTGTCTGCTTCCTGGGGTTGGGATATACATCAATAACACCGTCTACAATGTCACCTGCATCAAGCATTTCAACAAGCTGAAGAGCTCTCTTGAGAGAAGTAAGACATCCGTCTGAGTCAAGACCTTTTTCAAATCTTGCCGAAGCCTCTGTTCTCATACCGAGCTTCTTTGCTGTAATTCTTACATTAGGTCCGTTAAAGCAGGCAGATTCAAAAACGATTGTGTCTGTATCATCCATTATGCCTGAAAATTCTCCGCCCATAATACCGGCAACAGCAACAGGCTTGTTTTCATCAGCAATAACAAGCATATCAGGGGTAAGAACTCTTTCCTGAGCATCAAGAGTGGTGATTTTTTCACCTTCCTCTGCATTTCTTACAATAACCTTTCCTCCGTCAAGGTATCTGAGGTCAAAGGCATGCATAGGCTGACCGTATTCAAGCATAACATAGTTTGTGATATCAACAATATTATTGATAGGACGAACACCGGATGCGCGAAGACGTTCTCTGAGCCAGAGGGGAGATGTTCTGATTCTTACGTTTTTAACAACCGCGCCTGCATACCTGTAGCATTTGTCGGCAGCATCTATTGTAACGGAGTGAAGATAATCTTTTACATCTCCGCCGCAGGTTTTATATTCGTTTGTCGGAAGGGTGAGCTTTCTGCCGAATGTAACTGCAGCTTCTCTTGCAAGACCTGTAACTGAAAGACAGTCGGGTCTGTTGGGGGTAATTTCAAACTCGGTAACAGTGTCATTAAGACCGATAGCTTCTCTTATATCCGTTCCGGGGATTTTTTTACAATCATCACCGAGAACAAAAATACCGTCTTCTATCGCATAGGGGAAATCGTGTACAGTAAGACCGAGTTCAGCAACAGAGCAGAGCATACCGCAGCTGAGAACACCTCTGAGCTTACCTTTTTTGATTTTTTTGTTGCCTGCAACAACTGAATTGTCAAGTGCAGCGGGCACAAAGTCACCTACAGTGAGATTCTGTGCACCGGTAACTATCTGTGTGGGTTCACTGTCACCCGTATCAACCATACAAACCCACATATGATCGGAATCAGGATGCTTTTCCAGAGAAAGAATTTTACCTACTACAATATTTGAAAGCTCGCTGCCTTCGGTTTCATAGCATTCTACCTTTGAGCCTGAAAGAGTCATTGCATCAGCAAACTCCTTATCGCTTATATCGGAGACATCAACATAGTCAAGCAGCCATTTTCTTGATAAATCCATTATTTCGGCACCTCCTTAAAACTGTTCCAGGAATCTTACGTCATTATCAAAATAAAGACGCATATCATCAACGGAAAAACGGAACATTGCAAGTCTTTCAACACCGAGACCGAATGCAAATCCGCTGTATTCTTCGGGATCTATACCGCCTCTTTCGAGAACCTTCGGATGAACCATACCTGCACCGAGAATCTCAATCCATCCTTCACCTTTACACATAGGACAGCCTTTTCCGCCGCAACGGAAGCATGAAACGTCAATTTCACATGAAGGCTCTGTAAAGGGGAAGTGATGGGGACGAAGTCTGATAGCTGTATCTTCGCCGTAGAGCTTCTTTGCAAGGGTGAGAAGGTTACCCTTAAGGTCAGCCATTGTAATATTCTTATCTACAACGAGACCTTCTATCTGATGGAAAACAGGGGAGTGCGTTGCATCTACGGGGTCAGAACGGAAAACACGGCCGGGAGCTATCATTCTGATAGGAGGCTTATTGTTTTCCATGTATCTGATCTGACAAGGAGATGTCTGGGTTCTCAAAAGCATTTTCTCTGTGATGTAGAATGTATCCTGTGTGTCTCTTGCAGGATGACCTTCGGGAATGTTAAGTGCTTCAAAGTTGTAGTAATCCCATTCTATTTCAGGGCCTGTTGCAATTTTGAAGCCCATTCCGATGAAAATTTCCTTTACTTCATCAAGAACAATAGAAAGAGGATGTCTGTGACCTGTTGCATTCTTCTTTCCAGGCATTGTAACATCAAGTGTTTCATTTAAGAGCTGCTTGCTCTTTAATTCGGACTTGAGTTTCTGTTCAATTTCTTCAATGGTTTTTTCGATTGCAGTTCTTACTTCATTTGCAAGCTGACCGATAACAGGTCTTTCTTCGGGAGTGAGCTTTCCCATCTGCTTAAGAATAGCAGTGAGCTCGCCTTTTTTTCCGAGGTATCTGACTCTGAGAGCATCAAGAGCTGTCAGATCTTCAACTTCACTGAGAGCTGCAAGAGCGCTGCTTCTGATTGATTCGAGCTGGTCTTTCATTGGATTCTTCCTTTCAAAAAAAATAGCCTCCGTCCCACACTAGGGACGAAGGACGAGTCATTCGCGGTACCACCCTGATTTTTATCCTGAAAGAGGATAAACACTCATTTTTCCTGTAACGGGGAAACAACCGTTGCAGCCTACACTCCCTCAAGGGATTTCAGTGCACCGCTCCCAAGTGAATTTCGGTCTTATTACGGCAAAGCTGATTACAGCCGGCGTCAGCTTCTCTCTGAAACCGTGATGAACAGACCTACTCTCTTGTTCATTGCGTTTTATCTTGGCTATATTATCACAGTATAAGATAAAAATCAAGAGAAAAATTAAAAAATGTATTTTACTATATTTACTAAATTAGCTATTGCAATTTCTGACAAATTATTTTATCATAAAATAATGAATAATGTTAATAAGGTGAGCAAATGAGCTGTATTGATCTTTTAAGTGACATAAAATGTTTTATTGTTGATATGGACGGTACTTTCTATCTCGGAGATTCTCTGCTTCCCGGTGCGAAAGAGTTTTGTGAATGTGTAAAAAAGAGCGGCAAGCGTTTTTTCTTTTTTACAAATAATTCTTCTCATAACGAAGAGGAATGTCTTTCTAAACTCAGAAAGTACGGCTATGATGCTGAAAACGGAAGTGTAATTATATCTTCTCATGTAACAATTGATTTCCTTAAGCGTTACCGTACCGGAAAAAAAGTGTATCTTGTCGGTAATGATAATCTTACCGGAGATTTTATTAAGGCCGGTATTCCGCTTACGGAAGCTAATCCCGATATTGTGGTAATCGGTTTTGATACTCAGCTTACTTATGAGAAAATTGATAAGGCAGCAAATTTCATTGCTGCAGGCGCAGAGTATATTGCAACGCATCCCGATGTTAATTGTCCTCTTAAAGACGGATTTATGCCTGATGTAGGAGCATTTATTTCTCTCTTTAAGAGTTCTACCGGCAGAGAACCGGATCTTATAATGGGCAAACCCTATGCATATACTGTTGATTATGTCACAAACAGAATCGGATGTAAGCGTGAAGAAATAGCCTTTGTCGGAGACAGACTGGAAACAGATATTGCAATCGGAACTAAGAACGGTCTTAAATCCGTTCTTGTTTACACCGGTGTTACTACACCTGAAATGTATGAAAAATCAGAAATAAAAGCTACTGTTGCTTTTGAAAATATCGGCGAACTCGGAAAAGCCTTGATTTAATGGAGGAAAATGAAATGGCAGAAATCAAAAGATCTTGGTACAAAGAAATGTCCGTCTATCAGGTATGGCCCCGTTCATTCTGTGACGGTAACGGAGACGGAATCGGAGACCTTCAGGGTGTTCTCTCCAAACTTGACTACATAAAGAGTCTCGGTGTTGATGCTATATGGTTCTCACCTCTTTATGTTTCTCCTCAGAAAGACTACGGATATGATATTGCTGACTATCGTAATATTCAGCCCGAATACGGCACTCTGGATGATTTCAAGGCTGTGCTTGACGGTGCGCATGAAAGAGGTATGCGTGTCATTATGGACCTTGTTGTCAATCACACCTCTGATCAGCATGAATGGTTCCTTGAAAGCAAGAAGGGTGAAGACAATCCTTATCATAACTATTATCATTGGTATAAAGGTAAGGGAAAGAACGGAAAGCGTTACCCCAATAACTGGATGTCAACCTTTGCCGGAAGAGCATGGGAATATGATGAAAAACTCGGTAAATACTATCTTCATCTTTTTGCTGTCGAACAGCCTGATCTTAATATGGACAATCCCAAGGTTCGTGAAGAAGTAAAGGATATTATGCGTTATTGGCTTGATATGGGTGTTGACGGCTTCAGAGAAGATGTTATCACTTTTATCTCAAAGCCCGCAGGACTTCCGTCAAGTCCTTATTGGTTCCCCGTAGCAACAGGCTTCGAGCAGTATATGCACGGACCTCATCTTGATGAATATCTTTCCGAATTCAAGAACGATGTTCTTTCAAAATATGATTGTATGACAGTAGGTGAAGCACCTATGATGACATACAAAAATGCTCTTAAGCACATTACTGAAGGCCCCGATCAGCAGCTCAATATGATGTTCCATTTTGAACATATGGCAGCAGACTGTCTTTTCTACAGCTGGTTCAAGACAAAGTTCAATCTCAAGAAGCTCAAGAAGGTTTATACCAGATGGCAGGAAAATCTTTACGGAAAGGCATGGAATGCTCTTTATATTGAAAACCATGACCAGCCCAGAATTATCAATCGTTACGGCAGCACAAAATACAGAAAAGAAAGCGCAAAGATGCTTGCTGTAATGTATATGTGTCAGTGCGGTACTCCCTTTATTTATCAGGGACAGGAAATCGGTATGCTTAATAATCCTCTTGAGAATATTGAGGATTATACTGACGTTTCAACAATCAACAATTACGGAGTAGCAAAGGCTCTTCTCGGTGAAAAGATTGCTATGAGTCTTGCTCACTATGCATCCCGTGATAATGCAAGAACTCCTGTTCAGTGGACTGCAGGTAAGAATGCCGGTTTTACAACAGCTGACAAGGCATGGTTCCACATTAATCCTAATTATACCGAAATCAATGTGGAAGAAGCAGAGAATGACCCCAATTCAATTCTTAATTTCTACAGAAAGCTTATCAAGTTCAGAAAAGAAAATGACCTTATGATTTACGGCTCTTACAAAGAACACTATAAGAGCAGCAAATCTCTTTATGTGTATTCCCGTCACCTTGATGATCAGAAGGCTCTTATTGTATGTTCGTTTGATGAAAATGCTGTTGCATTCAAAGCCCCCGAAGGATTTGATCTTTCTGAGGCAGAGCTTGCAATCAATAACTATGATTCATGCGGAGTTGTTGAAAACGGCTTTACATTAAGACCTTACGAAACAAGAGTTTATATCTGGAAATAATACAGGAGGTGCTTTATGGCTATTATCAGAAAGGAAGCATACTATTCTTCATCAAATCTTGTTGATAATGTCAGAGCACTCATATGGCAGGATGATACCGCAGCTCCTGTCGGTGTGGTTCAGATTGCTCATGGTGTTTGTGAGCATATAGGCAGATATGATGATTTTGCACGTTTTCTTGCTGCAAACGGTTTTGTTGTATGCGGAAATGACCATCTCGGCCACGGTAAAACAGCCTCTGAAGGAAATCTCGGTTTTGTATATGAGGGCGATAATGTAAATATGGTCAGAGATATGAATACTTTGCACAATATTATGGCAAAGAGATATCCGGGACTGCCTTATATAATATTCGGACATTCAATGGGTTCATTTCTTGCAAGAATTTACACTGCAGCTTTTGGCGACAGGCTGTCGGGTGCTGTTTATTGCGGTACAGGTCAGCTGCCGGTCGCAGTTCTTATGCTTGAGGACCCTGTTGATTATCTTCTTGATAAGCTTCCCGAAAATTCAGATGCTCCCGCTTCTGTAGTATCTGTTTTTGAGAAAGTAATGGGAAAAGTGCTTAAGGACAGTGATAATCTCGCGTGGATATCAAAAAGCCATGATAATCTTGAGAATTACAGGAATGATCCGTTAACAGGCTTTGACTTGACTCCTTCTTTGACAAAAGAGCTTATTACTCTTGCTGTTAAGGCAAGTGCACCAAACTGGGCTTCCAGACTTCCTAAGGACCTCCCGGTGCTTCTTATTTCAGGAGCTAAGGATCCTATCGGAATGTTCGGCAGAGGTGTGCTGAGTGTTTCGGATGCTCTTGTTAAGGAAGGTATTGAGCCTGAGGTTATTCTTTATCCTGCAGACAGACATGAAATTCTTAATGAAGAAGACCATGACAAGGTCTATTCCGATGTGCTTGAATTCCTTAAGGGGATAATTGATGGTTAAACTTGATGATAAGAAGAAAGAAGAGCGTTATTATCTTCTTGATTCTGTGAGAGGAATCTGTATTCTGGGTATGATAATTTATCATACCCTTTTTGATCTTGTATTTTTTCTCGGTGTTCAGGTTAATACGTCTTTTCTTTATGCAGTTGATATTATCAGGGATTTCGGTGCCTGCTGTTTTATCGCTTTGTCGGGGATATGCATTCATTTCGGAAAAAAGCCGCTGAAACGTTCGTTGCTGCTGTTTGCTGCAAGTGCTGTTGTGAGCATTGTTACCTTTATAGTTTTGCCTGGTATGCCGGTTATCTTCGGTATACTTAATTTTATGTGGTTGTCATCAATCATTATCCAACCCCTTAAAAAGTTTTTTGACAGGCTACCTGCATGTTTATGTGCGGCAGTATGTTTTGTTCTGTTTATAGTGTCTTTTGAAGTTTCAGACGGATATCTCGGATACTACGGATTTGAAATACTGCGATTGCCTGAGTCGATTTATTCAAATTATTTTACAGCTCTTCTCGGATTCCCGTTTTACGGCTTTTCTTCTTCGGATTATTTTCCCTTGCTTCCGTGGATATTTATGTTTTTCTTCGGCTTCTTTTTATGGAATATTGTTTCAAAAAGCAAAAAAATTCTGCGTCTGCTTTTTTTCAGGATACGTTTTCTTGAAAAAATAGGGAAATACAGTCTGTATATTTATGTTATTCATCAACCTGTAGTGATGGGTATTGTATTATTAGCTGCATATCTTCTGTCGTATATTTAGTTATTTTGGTTGGCTTTGTTAGGTTGTACAAAATATATTGTTATATTTTTCAGTGTTTTTGCAGGATAATGTATATTTAGGGGTTGAAAAAGAAAAAAAATAAGTTAAAATATAAATGTGGTACAGCGGTCGATTCCCGCGTACTTAAATAAACTGAACGTAATCAAAAAAAGGAGACAATAATTATGCCGGTTTATACTGATGAATTTACCACTATCCCTTCCGGTTCTCTCGGAATACTCGCTTTGCCCGGATGTGAAGAGCTTGCACATAAGATTGATTCGTATCTTGTGCAGTGGAGAGACAAAAGAGAAAGTGAACACAAATCCACCCTCGCTTTTAACGGATATGAAAGAGATTCCTATATCCTTAAGGCTGTATTTCCCAGATTCGGAACGGGTGAAGGAAAATGTATGCTAAAGGAATCCGTAAGAGGATATGATGTATTTATTCTTTGTGATTGCTTTAATTACGGCATTACACATGAAGTTTACGGCATGGATGTTCCCTATACTCCGGATGAGCATTATGCAAATCTTAAGAGAGCAATTGCCGCAATGACCGGTAAGGCAAGACGCATTACCGTAATTATGCCTATGCTTTATGAAGGCAGACAGCATAAAAGAGCAGCAAGAGAATCTCTTGACTGTGCAATAATGCTTCAGGAACTGTTTGATTACTATCATATTGATAACATTATCACATTTGATGCTCATGACCCCAGAGTTATGAATGCAATTCCTCTTGACGGCTTTGAGAATGTTTATACTACATATCAGATGATCAAGGCTCTTGTGAATAATATCCCTGATCTTAAAATAGATAAAGATAATCTTATGATTATTTCTCCTGATGAAGGCGGTGTAAACAGGGGTGTTTATTACTCTTCTGTTCTCGGTATCGACCTTGGTATGTTCTACAAACGCCGTGACTATTCAAGAGTTGTTAAAGGCAGAAATCCTATAATTGCTCATGAATTCCTGGGCTCAAATGTTGAAGGTAAAGATGTTATTGTTGTTGATGATATGATTTCATCAGGTGACTCTATGATAGATGTTGCTAAAAGACTTAAAGGAATGGGTGCCAGAAATATTTATGTGTGCTGTGCATTCGGTCTTTTCTGCAACGGTCTTGATTCCTTTGATGAGGCTTATGAAAAGGGTTATATCAGCAGAGTATTTACAACAAATCTGATTTACCGTACTCCTGAGCTCCTCCAGAGAGAATGGTTCTGTGAGGTTGACCTTTCAAAGTATATCTCATTGCTTATTGATGCTCTTAATCACGATATGTCTATAAGCACTCTTCTTAACCACGCTCAGCGTATCAAGCCTTTCCTTGAAGAACACGGCTTTGATATAAAAATCAGAAGCGAGGGTTAATCGATTTATAATTTCAGCCCGGAGAAACTTGTTTTCCCGGGCTTTTTCTGAAAGAAGGAATAGTTTATGAAATATGCAGATTATGTTAATATCAGACAGGGAAGTGCCTCTGTTCACAGATTTTCAAGCGGTAACACCTTGCCCTTGGTTCAGCGTCCTTTTGCCATGTGTGCATTCGCTGCGCAGACTTCAAGCCAGAGCAGCTGGTTTTTTCATCCTGATGCCAGAAGTCTTGAAGGGGTAAGAATTACACATCAGCCAAGTCCCTGGATCGCAGATTACGGTACTGTTGTTTTTATGCCGCAGAAAAGAACTCCGATATTTAATGAGAACCGTTGGTCCGGATATCGTCCTGATGAAGCTGTAATGACACCTTCTTATATGAAGCTGAATTTCCTTAAGAGCAGAAGTGTGATGGAGGTTACTCCGACCGAAAGAGGCGGCGCGATAAGAATACGGTTTGATGATGAAAACGATAACTGGTTCTCTGTTCTTCCGTTCAGAGATAATTGCAGTTATAAATATATCTCTGAAGAAAACACTCTTTATGCCGTTGTTACAAACTGTAATGATGATAAGGCAGTAAACTTCAGAATGTACACTGTTGTAAAATTCAGTGAAGGACAGATATCTGCCGATGAAAATATTGCAGGGACAGATTCTTGCCGCAGTATTTCAAACAACACGGAAGGAAAAATGACCGGTATCCATCTTAAGGTCACCGGCAGTACTGTTGATGCATTTGTTTCAACTTCATACATCAGCTTTGAGCAGGCGAAGCTTAATATGAGGCAGGATACACAGGGTAAGAGTTTTGATGATATTAAGTCTGAAGCAGAAACTTTATGGGAAGATTATCTTTCAAGAGTTGAAATAGAGGCATATGATGAAGAACAGATGAAAACCTTCTGTTCATGTATGTACAGAGCATTCCTTTATCCTCACAAATGCTACGAGATAAATGAAAAAGGCGAAGCTGTTCATTATGCTCCTTCTTCGGGAAAAATTCTTCCCGGTGTAAGATATACGGATAACGGTTTCTGGGATACTTACAGAACCTGCTATCCTTTCTATGCACTTGTTGCAAAGGATGAATATAAAGAAATGTGCCGCGGATTTGTGAATGATTATCTTGAATGCGGTTGGTTGCCCCGTTGGCCTTCTATCGGAGAAAGAGGATGTATGCCAAGCACTCTTATTGATGCTGTGCTTTGCGATGCTGCGGTTAAGGGTATAATGGATAAACAGACAATGGAGCAGGCTCTTGAAGGAATGCTCAAGCATGCAAATGTTAATTCCTCTGATGATGATTACGGAAGGAGCGGAGCTGAAAGCTATGTGAAATTAGGCTATGTGCCTATTGAAGCACACAGAGAAAGCGTTAATCTTACTCTTGATGCCGCTTATGGTGACTGGTGTATTGCAAGAATTGCCGAACTGCTCGGTAAAAATGAAATTGCTGAAGAATATTATAACAGAGCAAAGAATTACAAAAATCTTTTTGACAGCGAAACAGGCTTTATGCGTGCAAAGTTTGAAGACGGAACCTTCCGCCCCGGCTTTGATCCCGTTGCGTGGGGCAGGGACTATACTGAGGGCAGTGCGTGGCAGAATTCCTTTGCAGTACCTCATGATATGGAAGGCCTTGCAGAGCTTTACGGCGGAAAAGAGAAGCTTCTTGATAAAATCGATGAACTTTTCAATACTCCTCCTGTATATGAAAATGCAGGTTATGGCTGTGAAATTCACGAAATGACAGAAATGGCTGCTGTTGATTTCGGACAGTGTGCAATTTCCAATCAACCGAGTTTTCATCTCCCTTATATATATGGTGAACTGGGGCTTACCGAGAAAACATCATATTGGACTGAAAAAATGTGCAAAGAAGCATTTTCTTATAAAAATGACGGTTTCCCGGGAGATGAGGATAACGGCTCAATGGCATTGTGGTATGTTTTTTCTACTATAGGAATATATCCTTTCTGCCCCGGTAAAAATGAATTTGTGCGTACAAAAAAGCTGGCAAAAACTGTTAAAATTCTCGGAAAAGAATTTGATGCAGATAAATTTGACTGCAATAAAATTGCCTTTGAAGATGTTTTATAATTCATACTTGCATATTTTTTCCATATATGGTATAATTCTTTTAACTTTGTGTGTAAAGGAGAATTAAAATGAACGATATGAATAATTATGATGATGAACTTTTCCTTGAAGAGGAAGAAGAATTTGAAGAAGAACAGAAAAAGCCTGCAGGCCGTGAAAAATTATTAAAAATCGGTCTTATTGCTGTTGTGGCAGCGGTAGTTGTAGTTGTTGTTCTTGTTACGGTGCTGTTAAAGTCAACTTCCGGTGATGACGAAACAACTACATTGCCTGTTGATGAGACCACAACAGTTGCTGCAGAAATCACAACATCACCTGCAGAAAAGTATGCAACCGGTAAGTATACAGTTAATGTTGCAGGTAACGGTACTCTCAACGTAAGAAAAGAAGCATCTATGGATTCTGATCCTCTTACCAAAATTCCCAATAATACTCAGATAAATATTACAGAAATCAAATATGACGAAACTGCTGATGAAAGCTCACGTTATTGGGGAAAAACTTCTTATCTCGGTCATGATGGTTGGGTAGCTATGCAGTATCTTGCAGCTGCTTATATTGATAATTCTGTTGAGGCTACTACTGATGAGGCTTCCTCGGAAGCAACTACTGCAGAGTCTTCGGAAGCAACCACAAAGGCTGAAACTACTACTGCTTCTTCTTCAGAAGCTACAACTGCTGCACCTGCTGAGGCAACAACAGCTTCTTCAAGTGCCGGCAGCACCGGTACATATAAGATAAATTCCCCTGATGTCGGTTATCTTAATATGCGTGAAGGACACAGCACAGACACAACTTCAATTGTTCAGATTCCTGACGGAGCAGAAGTTAAGGTTATTGAAGTTTATGAAAGCACAGATCCTAATGCAGCAGTCAAGAAATGGGGTAAGGTAAGCTACAGCGGTCAGACCGGCTGGGTTTCCATGGATTATCTTGTATCTGCAGAATAAAATCAATTAAAAACAGCGATACGGAAAAAATCCGTGTCGCTGTTTTTTTGAAATTAATTATAACTATTTTATCCTGTCACAGAGTCAGCAAATCTCAGAATATCGTTAAGAACTGTTTCACGGCAGTCTTCATTATGAATCTCGTGTCTCAGACCTTTGTAAAGCTTGATTGATACGTTGCTGTGATTAGTGTTTTTTAGTTTGTTATAGACTTCGGTTACACCTTTTCCGTAATTGCCTACGGGATCCATATCACCTGCAATAAGATAAACGGGGAAATCTTCAGGAACTAAGCTGAACCATTCAGAAGAAGAAACATCGCTGAGAAGGGTAAAAAGATCTTTGAAGCCTCCTGTAGTAAATCTGTAGCCGCACAACTCATCCTTAACATAAGTCTGAACATTTGCTTCATTGACAGAAAGCCATTCAAATCCTGTTACATTATTGAATTTTTTGTTGTATGCACCAAATGCCATTTTGTCAAGCATATCTGAACGGTGACGTGTTCCGAGGAAAACAGCGATGAGCTTTGCGACCATAATGCCTGCACCAGCTGCCGGATTTGCTCCGCTGGTGCCGCAGATTATTGCCGCATCGGCTTTATCAGGGTATTTTGCAATGAATTTACGTGTAACAAAAGAGCCCATAGAATGGCCCCAGACAATAACAGGTAATGAAGGGTATTCTTTTTTTGCGAGTTCAACTACACTGTTGACGTCATCTGTTATGTTTTCACTGCCGTTCTTTTCACCGAAATAACCGAGATCATCCTCGGAAGCTACCGATTTTCCGTGCCCTGCATGATCATGCATAAAAATCACATAACCGTAGGAAGCAAGATATTCTGCTATTTCTGAATATCTATCCGAGTGCTCTGCCATACCGTGCACGATAGAAATAATTCCTTTGTAATTCTCTTTATCTGAGGCAGAAATACTCCGGACATATATGTCCGCAATTCCTGTTGCCGAAGGGAAACTGTATTCTTTTTTTATAAATTGCATATCTGTCAGCTCCTTAAGGTAAGTTGTATATATTTTATCATACATTAAATTGATTGTGAATACGTATTCTTGAGCAAGTGAGAATTCTGTAAAATTCCAATAAAAGAATTTGTGTTGTTTTGTGAAGAATGTACATTGAATATTCTTTATAAATCTGTTTTCTTTTGCCATTTTTTGTGTTATTTTTGTAGACAAATGAAATTGTTTATGTTAGAATTAATTTTAATTATATTGGGAGGTGTTTGCATATGATTGGGCAGAAAATCGGTATAGATTTCGGTTCTTCCAGTTTTACTGTTTTTGTTGACGGAAAAGGTGTGGTTATGTGCGAACCTTCCGTTATGATATGTGATAAATATTCCGGAAAACCTCTTGCAATAGGCAATAAAGCAAAGCAAATGTCAGAAAAGCTTCCCGATTCAATGGTTGCTGTATACCCGATAAAAGACGGTGTCGTAATAGACAGAGAACAAGCATGCATCATGCTCAGAAACTGTATTAATAAAATTTGCCTCGGAAAGCTTTTTAAACCAAATATTCTTATATGTGTGCCCAGTACTGCTACCCCTCTTCAGAAAAAAACTGTTTTTGATGTTATTATGGCATCGGGAGCAGGAAGAGCCTGTTTCGTTGATGAACCTCTTGCAGCCGCAATAGGGGCAGGTGTGAGTCTTACTGAACCGCGTGGCGTTATGGTCTGCGATATAGGGGCAGCCGTAACAGACTGCAGCGTTGTAACAATGGGGAATATTGCCGTTTCCGAGTCAATTGCAGTCGCAGGAAATATTCTGGATGATGCTATCATTGATATGATTGCAAAAAAATACAAGGTGGAGATCGGAAAACCGACAGCAGATATAATAAAAAGAACTATAGGTTCTGCAATTCCCAGAAGAGATGAACTTGCTGTTATGATAGGCGGTAAGAGTATTGACGGCGGCTTACCTGTTGAAATAGAGGTCACTTCAGATGAGGTGTATGAGACGGTGAAACCAAAGCTTGATGAAATACTTGCATGCATTATGCGGGTTCTTGAGCTGACTCCGCCTGAACTGAGCGGTGACATAACTGATACAGGAATAATTCTGACAGGCGGAACCGCAAAAATGTTCGGTATGTCGGATTTTATCTCTGAACATACAGGTGTTGATGTTTTTGTTGCAGACGAGCCTGAGGATTGTGCTGTGCAGGGAATAGGTATACTGCTTGATGATATGCACTATCTTGACCGTAACGGATATATATTCAAATCAGCGTCCGTTGATAATACAGAAGACGGAGAATAGTTGATTTATGAACGATTATTATTACGAAGAAAAGATCACGGGAATTGTAGAAAATGTAGTTTTTCACAATTCCGCAAATTTCTTTACCGTAATTGAAGTAAATATCAAAGGCGAAATAGTAACTGCTGTAGGAACATTATCAGACCTTGCACCCGGTGAAGAAGTGATTCTAACCGGTTCATGGGCGGCTCACGAGGTTTTCGGAAGACAGTTTCGCATCACTTCTTGTGAAAGGTCTTTACCTGATACAACAGCCAAGCTTTACAGGTATCTTGCTTCCGGTGCCGTGAAAGGTATCGGACCGAAAACTGCTTTAAAGATAATAGAGCGTTTTGGTGACAAAAGCTTTGATATCCTTGAAAATGAACCGGAAAAGCTTGCGGTTATTAACGGTATATCAAAACAGAAGGCTCTTGATATTTCAACGGAGTTCAATCGGCAGAATGCAATGAGAAAAATAATGATTGAACTGGAAAACTACGGTATTACCCCCGCTGAATGTGCCGCAATTTATAAATATTTCGGGATGAATGCTATGAAAATCATAAGAGATAATCCCTATGCGTTATGCGGAAATGTTAATGGCTTCACCTTTGAAAGAGCAGAAAAACTTGTTGCTGATATGGGAGTTTCACCTGCTGAATCATACAGAAATGCTGCAGGAATAATACATATAATCAAGCATAATCTCTATAACGGACATACATGTATTCCGAAACGAAAAATGTATGCTCCTGCAGAAGCTCTTCTCGGTATAGATGAGAGTATTGCAGATGAAACAATGAATGAGCTGATACGCTCAAAAAAGCTTTTTTCCTCTGATATCAAAGGAGAAGAGTTTCTTTATCTTCCCGATATTTTTATGGCAGAAAATGCTATTGCCGAGCGTATGAAGAATATTCTTAAATTTCCTCCGTCTTTGATTAAAACGGTTGCAAATGACATTGAACGGCTGGAGGAACGTAACGGTATTTTATATGCTGATAAACAAAAAGAAGCTATAATTACCGCGGCAACCAAAGGGCTTCTGATTCTTACCGGAGGTCCTGGAACGGGAAAAACGACAACAATTAAAGGAATAATAGATGTTTTTGAACGAAAGCATGTGGATGTGCTTCTTTGCGCACCGACCGGCAGAGCAGCAAAAAGATTGAGTGAGCTTACAGGCTATGAGGCAAAAACCATCCACAGGCTTCTTGAAGTTGAGTGGGATGCTGATGATAAACCTGCATTCAGACGAAACAGTGAAAATCCGTTGAGTGCAGGTGCTGTGATAATTGATGAGATGTCAATGGTTGATGTTGAGCTGTTTGCAAGCTTATTGGATGCTCTTCCTGTCGGCTGCAGAATTATTCTTGTCGGGGACTCCGATCAGCTTCCGTCTGTAGGACCGGGAAATGTTCTTAATGACCTTACCGAATCAGGTATTCTTCCTGTGGTCTGCCTTACAGAAATTTTCCGACAGGCACAGAAAAGTCTTATTGTAATGAATGCACATCGCATAATACAGGGAGTTCCGCCACAGCTTGATGTGAATGATTCCGATTTCTTTTTTATGCGCAGAGAAGATGTTTTTTCTGCATCTGATACAGTGTTGCAGCTTATTTCAAAGCGTCTGCCGGGTGCTTATGGTTTATCGCCTTTTGATGATATTCAGATTCTTTGTCCGTCCAGAAAGGGCGATCTCGGTACTGTAAATCTGAACAGACGTTTACAGGAGGTTCTTAATCCTCCCGCAAGAACAAAAAATGAACTTCGTACCTCCGGCGGAAGAATTTTCCGCGAAGGTGACAGGGTGATGCAGATAAAGAATAATTATGATATTCCCTGGACAAAAGACGGTGAAGAGGGCGAAGGCATCTTCAACGGTGACATCGGAATTCTTCGCAAAATCAATTATGCTGCCGGAATTATGAAAATTGATTTTGACGACAGAACTGCAAGCTATCCGTCGGATAATCTTTCAGAACTTGAATTGGCTTATGCTATTACTGTTCATAAAAGTCAGGGAAGTGAATACCCTGTTGTTATTGTGCCTTTAGTAGACTGTCCTCCGATGCTGATGTATAGGAATTTGCTTTACACCGCTGTTACAAGAGCAAAAAAAATTCTTGTCATTGTCGGAAATGAAGATAAATTGTATAAAATGGCTGAGAATAATAAGCAAAATAAGCGTTATTCTTCATTAAAAGAGTTTTTACTTGCATAATATATATTTACAAAAAAATATTTTAATGTTATAATATATCGGTTAAAATCTGAACAAACCGAAAAAAGAGGTTATTTGATATGAGTAAAGAACTTGAAAAACTCTACGATCCTAAAAATGTAGAGAAAAGGATTTATAAGTCATGGCTTGACGGAAAGTATTTCCATGCTAAATGTGAAGCAGACAAGCCTACTTTTACTATTGTTATTCCTCCTCCCAACATTACCGGTCAGCTTCATATGGGACATGCTCTTGATAATACTCTGCAGGATATTCTTATCCGTTATAAGAGGATGTCAGGATTTGATACATTATGGCTTCCCGGTACTGACCATGCTTCGATTGCAACAGAGGCAAAAATTGTTGAAGCAATGAGAAAAGAAGGAATTTCAAAAGAAGACCTCGGAAGAGAACGTTTTCTTGAAAGAGCCTGGGAATGGAAAAAACAGTACGGAGGAAGAATTGTTGAGCAGCTTAAGGAGCTTGGCTCCTCCTGTGACTGGGACAGAGAAAGATTTACTCTGGATGAAGGCTGCAACAAGGCAGTAAATGAAGTTTTTGTCCGCCTTTATGAGAAAGATCTCATTTACAGAGGCAACAGAATGGTTAACTGGTGTCCCTGTTGTAATACATCTATTTCCGATGCGGAAGTTGAATATGAAGAAAAAGACGGTAACTTCTGGCATCTTCTTTACACCGTAAAGGAGACCGGCGAAAAGCTTGAACTGGCAACAACACGTCCCGAAACTATGCTGGGAGATACAGCTGTTGCCATCAATGCTGAGGATGAAAGATATAAGCATCTTCACGGCTGTCATGTAATTCTGCCTTTGCTCAATAAAGAGATTCCCATTGTTTGTGATGAACATGCAGATATGACAAAGGGAACAGGTGTTGTTAAGATTACTCCTGCTCACGATCCGAATGACTTTGAAGTAGGCCAGAGAAATTGCCTTCCCATCGTAAGAACCTTCACCTATGACGGTCATCTTACAGGTGCTGAAGACAAGAAAATCGCAGATGAGCTTATTGCAAGCGGAAGGGCTACCGAAAATGAACCCGAAGTGCTTGATTGCGGTAAATATGCCGGTATGACTATTCTTGAAGCAAGAAAGGCTATTCTCGAAGATCTTGAGGCAGGCGGCTATATCAAAGAAATTGAACCTATCAGGCACGAAGTCGGTACATGCTATCGCTGTCACAGCGTTATAGAGCCAATGGTTTCAAAACAGTGGTTTGTTCGTATGGTTCCTCTTGCAAAGCCTGCTGTAGAAGCTGTTGAAAAGGGCGAAACAAAGTTTGTGCCCGAAAGATTTACAAAAAATTATCTTAATTGGATGAATAATACCAGAGATTGGTGCATATCAAGACAGCTCTGGTGGGGTCACAGAATACCTGCCTGGTACTGTGAAGATTGCGGTGAAACAATTGTTTCCAAAACAGAGGTAAAATGTTGTCCCGCTTGCTCCGGAAGCAGACTTTCACAGGATGAGGATACTCTTGATACATGGTTCTCCTCCGCATTATGGCCATTCTCAACACTCGGTTGGCCTGAAAAAACAGCTGATCTTGAGCATTATTATCCCACAAATACTCTTGTTACCGGATATGATATTATCGGCTTCTGGGTTTCAAGAATGATATTCTCAGCTATAGAATATACCGGACAGGTTCCCTTTGACACTGTTCTTATTCACGGTCTCGTAAGAGATGCACAGGGCAGAAAAATGTCAAAGTCTCTCGGCAACGGTATTGATCCCCTTGAAATTATTGATAAATACGGTGCAGATGCTTTGCGATTCACTCTTGCAACAGGTAATTCTCCCGGAAATGATATGCGTTTCTCTGATGACAAGGTTGAGGCAAGCCGTAATTTCGCCAATAAGCTTTGGAATGCTGCAAGATTTGTTCTTATGAATCTAGAGGGCAAGGAACCTGCACCTTATATACCTGAAAAACTTGCTCTTGAGGATAAATGGATTCTTACCAAGTATAATACCGTTGTAAAAGAAGTTACCGATAATCTTGAAAAGTTTGAACTCGGCATAGCAGTTCAGAAGCTTTATGATTTTATCTGGGATGTGCTTTGCGACTGGTATATCGAAATCTGTAAGATCCGTCTTTCTTCCGACAATGAAGAGCTCAAAAAGACTGCAAGAGCTGTTCTTGTATATGTAATGAGCAATACTCTCAAGCTGCTTCATCCTTTTATGCCCTTTATTACAGAAGAAATATGGCAGACACTTCCTCATGACGGCGAATCTGTTATGATTTCCCCGTGGCCTGTTTATGATGAAAACTACGTATTTTTTGACGATGAAGAAAAAATGGAACATATTATGACTGCCGTAAGAGCAGTAAGAAACCGCAGGGCAGAAATGAATGTTCCTCCTTCAAAGAAGGCAAGACTTGATATTGTAACAAAGGAACAGGAGCTTTTCTCTGAAGGCGCAAAGTTCTTCCAGCGTCTTGCTTCTGCTGCAGGTGTTGCAGTTTCTGATGATGAAGCTGTATTTGAGCTTGACGGCAGTGTAAGTGTTGTTACCGATATTGCCACTATTTATATGCCTATGGCTGAGCTCGTTGATTTTGAAGCTGAAAGAAAGCGTCTTAATAAGGAGCTTGATGAAGTTGAGAAGAAACTCAGTCAGATAAACGGAAAGCTTAATAATCAGGGCTTCCTTGCAAAGGCTCCCGCAAATGTTATAGAGGAGCAGAAGGCAAATCAGATAAAACTCAACGAAAAGGCGGCTCTGCTTAAAGCAAGCATTGCTAAGCTCGGATAAAAGAGGGAATGATAATATGACACTTACTGAAGCGGTAGCTTATTATCATTCGCTTGAAAAATTCGGGATAAAACCCGGACTTGAGCGAGTCAGTCTTCTTTGTGATAAACTTGGTTCTCCTCATAAGAAGCTTAAGTTTATTCATGTTGCCGGCACAAACGGCAAAGGAAGTACCTGTACTGCAATAGCTTCGGTGTTAACATCGGCAGGATTTCGTACAGGTTTATATACTTCCCCTTTTGTTTCTGATTTTCGTGAGAGAATACGGCTTGATATGGTGATGATTTCTCCTCAGGATCTGATTGAGATTACTGAAAAAGTCAGTTTTGCTGTTAGCGAACTTGCAGAAGCAGGTGTGGAAATTACTGAATTTGAAGCAGTAACTGCAGCAGCTATGTTGTTTTATTCTTCTGCTGATTGCGATTTTGTGGTTCTTGAAACAGGACTTGGCGGTCGTTTTGATGCCACCAATATTATTGAGAATCCGATTTGTTCCGTTATTACTTCTGTTTCTTTGGATCATACGGGTATTCTTGGTAACACTCTCACTGAAATTGCCTTTGAAAAATGCGGTATTATAAAAAAGGACAGTCCGGTTGTTACCGGAAGCGGACAGGCTGCGGAAGTGCTTGAAGTGATTTCTTCTTCTGCCGCAGAAAAAAATGCTCCGTTGATTCTTGTTGACAGAAATGATTTATTTTCCGTCAGATGTGAAGATATTTCAAAAACAGTTGTTGAAGGACCTTGCGGTCAGTTCTGTATTCCTTATTGCGGAAGTCATCAGCTGGAAAATATGGCTTTGGTTTTTGGTGTAATTGATGTTCTGAGAAACAGGGGCGTGGAAATCGGAGACTGCGCTGTTTGTTCCGGAATTTCATCCTTCAGGATTCCTGCAAGAACTGAAATAATTTGCGAGAAGCCTCTTGTCATTCTTGACGGCTCACACAATGACGGCTCCACGGCTGCACTTGCCGATGCCGTAAAAAAGCATCTTGCCGGTAAAAAGATTCTTGCAGTAATGGGAATGATGAAGGATAAGGATTATAACACGGCTCTTTCAAATCTTGCTCCGTGCTTTTCTGGGATTATAACCGTAAAGCCTTCAAATCCAAGAAGTTTGGATGCTGAAGCTCTGGCTGAAGCTGCTTCACTGTTTTCTGTCGATGCAGTTGCTTGTGAAGTGCCCGAAGAAGGAATTGATCTTGCTTTGAATAAAATTAAAGATTATGATGCGCTTATAGTCTGCGGTTCGCTGTATCTTGCAGGCGATATAAGAGAATATTTAGTAAATAAATGCGGTAATTTAACCGCTGAAGAATAAAAGGAGGAACTTTATTATGCCTATGAAAATTGAAGCCGCTGCTGTAACCCAAAAGCGTCCTTCCGCCGAGTTTAATAATGACAGTGTCAATATTAACGGCAAGGTGTTCTCCCGCGAAATTATAAAAAACGGTTATAAGGGTTCAGGTGTTGTAAGCGGAGACGTTTATTTTGCACTTGCCTCGTCTGATGTTGACGGTTTTGCTGATGCGGCTGTTGCTGCATTTAATGATAATGCTGTTGATTTCAGAAATAATGCTCCTGAAACTGTCCTTAATGATTTCTTTGATAATTGCCGTGAAGCTCTTCAAAGAACTGAGCATCAGTCTTCTGAGCTTGTTTGTTCAAATCTCTATGCAAGCGGAAGAAAGGTTGTTGTTGCACTCAATGGTACTGCTGCTGTTTATAAATGTGCAGGAGATTCATGTGTCAGAGTAACGGATACCTCAGTCAATGCTGCAGGCGTACATACCCGTGTGTTTCCTGATGTGGATCCCGGTGATATTTATATTCTTGTAAGCCCCGGTGTTACTGCTGCTTTGTCTGATAAGGATATTGCTGATATCTGTAAGGTTTCCGACGGCTCTGTAAAAAGAATTGTTAATCTTATATCTAAAGTTTCTCTGTCTAAAGAAGGCAAAGATGCAGGAAGTGCTATTGCTGTAAAGATTCTTGAAACCGCTCTTGATGCAGATGAGGTTGCACCCGTGCTTGTGCCTGATTTTTCTGAAGTCATTCCTGAAGAAGCTTCTGATGATATGGATAAAACTGTGGCTGCAACTGCAGATGATTCGGATATGAAGATTTTTGATGCAGATAATATTCCTGAAGAAAAAGATGCCTATACAGAAATGATAGATGAGTTTGAAGAGGCTGATGCGGCAGCAAACAGCTCAGCTGAAGCTTCAGATGATGAAGACGATGAGGAAGCGGCATCGGGACTTAAAGGTAAAGTTCTTATTGCTGTAGGTGCTCTTATTGCAATTGTTGTTGTATGTCTTGTTGTTATTTTTGTTGTCAAAGGCTTCGGTAATAGTGAAGAAACCACAACAGCTGATGAAACTACAACAGTTGATGAAACCACAACAGAAGAAGAAACAACTGAAGAAGAGACAACTGAAGAAGAGACAACTGAAGAAGAAACAACTGAAGAAGTAATTACCGAAGAAACAACTACTCGTCGTACAACTCCTGTGATAACTCCTTCTACAACACGTGCACCCGAGCCTACAACTGAGGCTCCCACAACTGAGGCTCCCACTACTGAAGCCCCCACAACTGAGGCTCCTACAACTGAGCCGCCCTTAACCGATGCTCCTTCTGAAGCACCGAGTGAGACTCCTTCTGAAACTCCCAGTGAAACTCCTTCTGAGACTCCCAGTGAAACTCCTTCAGCTGAAACTCCCGCTACACAGGCAGTTGAAAATACTTAAGCATAATCTGATATTCTGTAAATGAGTATTGATTTTTGCTGATTTGTATGTTATTATTTTAATAGAATTAAAATTGAAAGGCGGTCAGAATTATGGACGGACTTGATTTAGGCGGAATCATGGAAATGCTTCGCCCGATGCTTCCTTTATTATCTTATATTATTAATATGCTCACAAAAGCATTTGATGTGTTTACTTCTTATCTTGGTTTTGAAGTTGTTGTTCCGGAAGAAACAACTGCTCCTGAAGAGACCACAACTGCAATTTCTGTTGAATAATTTGTTTAATGACCGGGCTTTTATAAGTCCGGTCATTAATTTAGTAAAATCACATATAAATTTTTTGTTCTCACGGGGTAATTTTTGGTTGCCCTTTTTTTTTATATATGGTATAATAATTTGAATAATAATGTAAAGCGGTGAGCAGATGATAATTCTCGGTATCGACCCGGGGTATGCTATAGTAGGCTTCGGAATAATCAGATATGAAAACAATAAGTTTTCTGTTCTTGATTTCGGTGCTGTTACAACCCCTGCAGGGATGGATTTTCCCGACAGATTAAAGTCGATATATGAAGATCTCAGTTATCTGTTTGAGAAATATGAACCTGATGCTCTTGCCATTGAAAAATTGTTTTTTAACACAAACAAAAAAACTGCAGTTGATGTCGCACAGGCAAGAGGTGTGATTCTTCTTTGTGCAAGAATGCATTCGGCTCAATGCTATGAATATACTCCCTTGCAGGTTAAGCAAAGTGTTGTTGGTTACGGAAGGGCAGAGAAAAAACAGGTTCAGGAGATGACAAAGCATATACTTGGTTTAAGTGCTGTTCCTAAGCCTGATGATACGGCAGATGCATTGGCGCTGGCAATATGCCATGCTCATTGCAGCGGCTCAGTTTTTCAACGCAGATAAAAGGAGATAAATATGTTTTACAGTATTACAGGTAAAATAGTTTATAGCGATATATCACGGGTCGCAATTGATTGCTCCGGTGTTGCTTTTGATATTACAACATCGGTAAATACATTGAGAAAAATCGGTACTATTGGCGAAACTGCTACATTGTACACTTATCTTGCTGTACGTGAAGACGGAATGGAGCTTTTCGGATTCGCGGATAATGAAGAATTACAATATTTCAAAATGCTTATTTCTGTTTCCGGTGTCGGTCCGAAGGCTGCTGTTGCAATTCTGTCTGTTCTGACTCCTGATATGCTGTCTCTCAGTATTACTGCAGGTGATATAAAAAGTATTACCAGAGCTCAGGGAGTCGGACCGAAAATTGCTCAGAGAATTGTTATTGAACTTAAGGATAAAGTGTCAAAGCTTGTTCCCGAAAAGATAAATACTTCAAAGCTTTCTGTAGGAAGTTCGCCATTATTTTCTGAAAATGCCGATGAAGCTGTCAGTGCTCTTATGGCTCTCGGTTATTCAAATTCAGAAGCTTCACAGGCAGTTTCGGGGGTTGATACTACGCTCAGTGTTGAAGAAATTATTAAATATGCACTCAGAAATCTTTCTAGGAGTTAATAAATATGGCTATAAGCTCATTTGAAGACGATGCTTTAAGACTTGCTTCTCCCGAATTCGGTGTTGAAGAAAGCGATTATGAAATAAATTTACGCCCAAGATCCCTTGATGAATATATAGGTCAGGATAAGGTTAAGGATAATCTCAGTATATATATGGAAGCGGCTTTAAAGAGAAATGAGTCTCTTGATCATGTTCTTTTGTATGGTCCTCCCGGCTTGGGAAAAACAACGCTTGCTGGAATTATAGCAAATACTATGGGGTCACAGATAAGAATTACATCAGGACCGGCAATTGAAAAACCTGGTGATTTGGCTGCACTTCTTACTAATCTTAATAATGGCGACATATTATTTATAGATGAAATTCACAGGCTTTCTAGAAGTGTTGAAGAGGTTTTATATCCTGCAATGGAAGATAACGCCATTGATATAATCATAGGAAAAGGACCTTCGGCAAGATCAATCCGACTTGATCTTCAGAAGTTTACTCTTGTTGCCGCAACAACACGGGCAGGAAGCTTAAGCGCTCCGTTAAGAGACCGTTTCGGTGTCGTTCTCAGACTTGAATTATATACACCTGAACAGCTCGCTCAGATTGTTACCAGGAGTGCCAGAATTCTCGGTATTGAAATAGAAGATGAGGCAGCAATTGAAGTGGCATCACGTTCAAGAGGTACTCCGAGAATAGCTAACCGTTATCTCAAACGTGTCAGAGATTTTGCACAGGTATTGGGTTCCGGAGTTATCACACTTAATGATGCGCGTCTGGCTCTCGAAAAAATGGAAATTGATGAACTCGGATTGGATAATATTGACAGGCTTATTTTAACGACTATGATAAATAATTATAACGGCGGTCCTGTCGGACTTGAAACACTTTCTGCGGCTATCGGTGAGGAAGCAGTTACTCTTGAGGATGTTTATGAGCCATATCTTATGCAGGCAGGCTTTATTGCCAGAACCCCGAGAGGCAGGGTGGTCACAAATGCCGCGTATATTCATCTGGGATTGCCTGTTCCCGGAAATAACTGATATAAAAAGGAGTCTTTTATTTGGGCAGATTATTCGGCACAGACGGTGCAAGAGGTATTGCAAATACGGAAATCAGTTGTGAACTTGCTATGAAAATAGGAAGAGCTACCGCAATGGTTCTTTCTGAAAATACAGGAAATAAAAGACTTAAAGTTCTTATAGGAACTGACACAAGAAAATCGGCTGATATGCTTCAGAGTGCAATTTCTGCTGGCTTTTGTTCAGTCGGCTGCGACGTGCTTCTTCTTGGTGTTGTTCCTACACCTGCAGTTGCATTTCTCGTAAGAGAGTATTCATATGATGCAGGTGTTATGATATCTGCTTCACATAATACCTGTGAATATAACGGTATCAAAATTTTCCGTTCTAACGGATACAAGCTTCCTGATGAACTTGAAGAAAAAATCGAGGCAATTATTCTTGATGAGGTTATTCCCGTTCCGCTTAAAGTCGGCGGTGAGGTAGGAAGTATTACATCAGGAAAGAATGCAGTTAAAGATTATATAAAGCATATTGAAAATACGGCAGTGGCACATTTTTATGGCATGAAAATTGCACTTGACTGTGCAAACGGTTCTGCTTCGGAAACTGCAAATGAGTTATTCAGACGTCTTGGTGCGGAATGCACTGTTATAAATTGTAAGCCTGACGGAGAGAATATCAATGCAGGATGCGGCTCCACTCATATAGAAAATCTTCAGAATTATGTCAGAACCTATGGCTTTGATCTCGGATTTGCTTTTGACGGTGATGCAGACAGACTTTTGTGTGTTGATAATGAAGGAACGCTTGTAGACGGTGATAAAATCATTGCTATTTGTGCAAAGGCTATGAAAGAACAGGGACGGCTTAATGCAAATACAGCAGTTGCAACTGTTATGAGTAATATGGGTCTTTTCAGATTCTTTGAGAAGAATAATATAAATTGTGAAAAAACAAAAGTCGGTGACAGATATGTTCTTGAGAAGATGCTTGAAAAAGGCTACCATATAGGCGGCGAGCAGTCAGGTCACGTTATTTTCCTTGATTATGCTACTACGGGTGACGGACAGCTTACAGCAGTTCAGTTGCTGAATGTTATTCGAACAACCGGAAAAACTCTTAAGGAGCTCGCTGAGGAAATTGAAATTTATCCTCAGGTTCTTAAGAATGTCAGAGTTTCATCTTTGGGAAAATTACGATTGTTTGAAGATGAGGATATTAAAATTGCTATCTCTGAGGCGGAAAAGGAGCTTGGTGACAACGGACGTGTGCTTGTAAGAGCATCAGGTACCGAGCCTCTTGTGAGAGTTATGCTTGAAGGTAAAGATTCTGAGCAGATAGAAAGACTCGCCGGGCTGATAGCACAGGTTGTTAAAGAAAGGCTGATTTGATGAGAGCGGCTGAAAATTGGAAAGATTATGAGCTTATAGATTGCTCTGACGGAGAAAGACTTGAAAGATGGGGAAAGTATATTCTTATAAGACCTGATCCTCAGGTAATATGGTCCACTCCGAAAAAAAATAAATATTGGTTTAATGCTGACGCACGTTATATTCGTTCTAATACAGGCGGCGGAAGATGGGAGGTATATAAGAATCTTCCCGAAATCTGGTCTGTTAATTTCAACGAACTGAAGTTTAATATAAAAACAATGGGCTTTAAGCATACAGGTATTTTTCCCGAGCAGGCAGTAAACTGGGAGTATACTCAGCAAAAGATAAAAGAAGCAAAAAGACCTGTAAAGGTTCTTAATCTGTTTGCATATACCGGTGGAGCCACTGTCAGTGCATTGTCTGCCGGTGCCAGTGTTGCCCATGTTGATGCTTCAAAGGGAATGGTTCAATGGGCTAAGGAAAATGCTGTTATTTCTTCAGTTTCAGACAGAAGTGTCAGATGGCTAGTTGATGATTGCAAAAAATTTGTTGAAAGAGAAATCAGACGGGGAAATAAGTATGATATCATAATTATGGACCCTCCCTCATACGGCAGAGGTCCGGGCGGGGAAGTCTGGAAACTCGAAAATGAGGTTTTTTCATTGTGTGAATTATGCTCCGGTGTATTAAGCGATGATGCTATACTTTATATGATAAACTCCTATACAACGGGACTTTCACCTTCTGTTATGAGCTATATATTGGGTAGTGTTGTTCCTGATAAACTTAAGGGCAGAGTCAGCGCTGATGAAATAGGTCTTCCTGTTACAGAAAGCGGACTTGTCCTTCCTTGTGGGGCAACTGCTATCTGGGAAAGAGAATGATTTTATGGAATCCGGACATCTGATAGAATTTAAGAATGTTTCATATACATATGAAGAAGAACTGACCGGTGATAATTTTGCCGTCACTAATATTGATCTTACCGTTGATAAGGGAGAGTTTGTTGTTATTCTCGGTCATAACGGATCGGGAAAATCAACAATTGCAAAGCTGTCAAATGCGATATTTCTTCCTAATGAAGGAAAGGTTTTTGTGGATTCAATGGATACCGCTGATGAAAAGAATGAATTTCTTATAAGAGAAAAAGTCGGTGTCGTTTTTCAGAATCCTGATAATCAGATAGTCGCGTCTATCGTTGAAGAGGATGTTGCTTTTGGTCCCGAAAATCTCGGAATTGATCCTGTAATAATAAGAGAAAGAGTTGATAATGCTCTTAGGGATGTCGGTATGTATGAATACCGCTTTCACGAAACACATCGCTTATCAGGCGGGCAGAAGCAACGTGTTGCGATAGCAGGTATGATTGCAATGCAGCCTCAGTGTATTGTATTTGATGAACCTACAGCAATGCTTGATCCTAAAGGCAGAAAAGAAGTTATTGATACAGCTTTGAGATTGAATAAGGAACTCGGAATGTCTGTTGTACTGATAACACATTTTATGGAAGAGGCCGTTGGGGCGGATAAGGTTGTTGTTATTAATTCCGGACGTATTGAAAAAATCGGTACCCCCGGTGAGATATTTGCAGATAAGAAACTTCTGAATAAATGCGGACTGGATGTGCCTGATGCGGTAAAACTATCGTCACTTCTTCGTGATAAGGGCGTGCCGGTAAAAGAGGATATTCTTACAGGGGAAGATTTTGTTGAAGAATATCTCAGATTGTTAAAATAAATTGTCTTTTAGCTTTGGAGGCTATTAATGATAATATTGGATATTAAAGATGTTTCTTTCGGTTATTCACACGGAACTCCGTTTGAAATTACTGCTCTCAATAATGTCAGCTTCAGTGTTGAAAAAGGGGAGCTCATCGGAATTATCGGACATACGGGTTCGGGTAAAAGTACACTTATGCAGATGCTTAATGCGTTACTTAAGCCGGAAAAAGGGACGATATTTCTTAACGGAAAAGACATCAATGCAGATAAAAAGTCAATAAAAGAGGCAAGAAGTAAGGTTGGTCTTTGTTTTCAGTATCCTGAGTATCAGTTGTTTGAAGAGACCTGCGCAAAGGATATTGCATTCGGTCCTAAAAATATGGGACTTGCAGCAGAAGAGATTAATGAACGGGTTTACAAAGCTGCTGAGTTCGTAGGTCTTGATAAGAGTCTTCTTGATAAGTCTCCTTTTGATCTGTCCGGCGGACAAAAGCGAAGATGTGCCATTGCAGGTGTAATGGCTATGTTTCCTGAGGTTCTTATACTTGATGAGCCTACTGCCGGTCTTGATCCTGAAGGCAGAAATGAAATATTTTCTATGATTGAGAATTACAGAAAATCAACAGGTGCCACGGTCATAATTGTTTCCCATTCCATGGATGATATAGCGCGTCTTGCTGACAGGATTCTTGTAATGAATAAGGGGACGGTTGCTGCCTTCGGAGCCGTTGAAGAGGTTTTCTCGAATGCTGATAAGCTTATAGAGATCGGACTTAATGTTCCTGCTTCCACAAGAATTGTATCTCTGTTGAAAAAACACGGACTTGATATCAGGACTGATGTTTTTACTGTTGAAGATGCTGCATGTGTTCTTGCTGACTTTTATAAAGGAAGGGGAGCTGTATTATGATTAAAGACATTACAATCGGACAGTATTTCCCCGGCAACTCACTTATTCATAAACTTGATCCCAGAGCAAAAATAGTGTTGACATTGCTGTTTATTGTTGCATTGTTTTTATGCCGAAACTTTTTCTCACTGGGTGTTATGTTTATTACAGTGATCATCTGTGTATTTATATCACGGATTTCATTTAGAGTAATACTTAAAGGACTCAAAATGATAATAGCCCTTGTTGTATTTACAGGTGTGCTTCAGATTGCATATAATAATGAAGGCGATGTATGGAAGACTTTTGAAAAGTTTGATTTTGCGGTTACTTCATCGGGTGTATACAGTGCTGTGTTTATAATTATCAGAATTGTTTCACTTATCCTGTTCAGTTCATTGCTTACATATACAACTTCACCTACTATGCTTACCGATGCAATTGAGAGATTGCTTTCACCTCTGAAGCTTCTCAGAATTAATGTAAATTCACTTGCAATGATGATGACAATTGCGCTCAGATTCATTCCTACGCTCATTGAAGAAATTAATATAATAATGAGTGCACAGAAAGCAAGAGGCGCGGATCTTGAAACAGGCTCTCTTACTCAGCGAGCGAAAGCTCTTGTACCTGTTTTTATTCCGTTAATAGTAAGTTCCTTCCGACGTGCATATGAGCTTGCTTTTGCAATGGAGTGCAGGTGTTATACAGGAAATAATAAAAGAACCCGTATGAAAATAATGAAATTTTCCTTGCGTGATTATGTCTCTTTTATTGTTGTGCTGTTATTATTTGCAGCGGTTGTTGCTACATCATTTTTTGAAATAACACCGCCTGTATTGGAGAATATTCTCTCTCCTTTATTTGAAAAGGTGATATGATGAATTATCTTATAACACTTAAATATGACGGAAGTCACTATCACGGATGGCAGCGTCAGGAAAATGCTGATACTGTTCAACAGCAGCTTGAAAAAGCTGTAAGTAAACTTTTCGGTGAAAATATACCGGTAACGGGATGCTCGAGAACCGATACAGGTGTACATGCTTTAAGCTTTAAGTGTAATTTTCATAGCGAAAAGATGTTTGTGCATAGCAATGTGATTTCAGGTCTGAACCATTTTTTACCTGAAGATATCGTTGTTACCGACAGTGAAACAGTTGATGATGATTTTAATGCAAGATTTAATTGTAAATCTAAAGAATATATCTATAAAATATATAATTCCGGGATCAGAGACCCTTTTTATGTAAACAGAGCATTATTTTATAAATATCCCATAGATGCTGAGAAGCTTGATAAAGAAGCTAAAGATTATATAGGTACCCATGATTTTTCTGCCTTCCGTGCTGCAGGTGCAACAACTAAAACAACTGTACGTACAGTGTTCAATGCAGGAGTTGAAAGACATGGCGATGTAGTGATATTTCGTGTTGAAGCAGATGGTTTTCTTTATAATATGGTCAGAATTATGGTCGGCACATTGCTCAATATTGCTGAAGGGAAAATCGATTACGGTGCCATACCGAATATAATAAAGTCGCAGAACAGACTTGAGGCAGGAAAAACCCAGGCACCGGAAGGATTATATCTTAATAAGGTTAACTATTAAGGAAGTGAACTCTGAATATGAATAATGGCGGGACACCTGTTCGTCAGAAAAAAGAAAAACAAAAAAAAATCAGTTCCGGAAAACTGATTGCTTTCGGTGTTTTAATCTTGCTGCTCGTTATGGCTATAGCTGCAGTCGCATCTGATTTTACAGGTATTTCTGTTGCTGAAATCGGTAAAAACGGCGATTCCGGAAGTCTTATATATGATTCTTTGCCTGATAGCATTAAGGATATTGAAGCATATTCAACAGGCAGTGTATTGCTAACCGATACTTCTCTTGATTATATTGATTCATCAGGTCGGATGCTTGCCTCAAATGCGCATCTTTATTCTCAGCCGGTAATGAAAATTAATAAGGCAAATGTGCTTTTATATGACAGAGGCTCAAATTCGTTCCGGATAGAAAGCAATTCTTCAATATATAATGTGTTTACAGTTGACGGGTCCATTTCTGCAGCCGCAATCGGAGCAAAAAATAATTATGCTTATGTGCTTAACGGTGAGGGCGGATATCAATCCCATCTTTATGTATATACGTTCAGAGGGCAAAAACAGTTTGAGTGGGGAAGTGCTTCTGATTATTGCGTTGCTATGAAGCTTTCGGATAACGGAAAAAGCATAGCTATTTCCACAATCGGCGTAGACTCTGCTGAGTATTATTCAAGAGTACTCCTCTTTAATTTCAGACAGGATGAACCGGTCTTTTCCGTAGAACTTCCGGATTGCACTGTTTTTGAGCTTGATTTTATCAATAAATCCGGTGTTGCAGCTTTTACCGATAACGGATTATACAGCATAAAGAATGATGGTACTGTAACAAAGGTTTGTGATTATGTTCCTTCCGAGATATGCCATTCTTCTTCATCCGCAAAACTCAAAACCGTAGTGCTTGCAAATCACGGTAATACTAAAGATAACGATGTTGTTGTTTTTAATAAAAAATATGAAGAGCTTTTCCGTATAAAAGCTGATACTGAAGTTTATGCGGTTCGTTCGACCGATAAATTTATTGCTGTTATCTGCGGTGATGAAATAAAGATTTATGATACTAATAATACCTGTATCGGAAATATAACCATAGGTGAAAAATGTCTTGATGCTGCATTTTCGGGCAGAACAGTTTATGTCAGAACTGTGAGCGGTATTTACAGCTTTGATTCTTACGATAATATTGATCTCACTGCCGTAAAGGAAGATGCTTCTTCTGATACAGAGACAACTAAAGAATCTAAATCTGATTCAGATGAAACTGATACTACTCAAGAGGCAGTGTCCGATATCTCTGAGGTTACTTCCGAACAACAGATGAATTTCGGATAAAGGAGATTTTTATGAATACTATTGATATTGTACTTATTGTGTTTATTCTGATAATAACTGTAATAGGCGCGCTCAGAGGTTTTCTCAAATCTCTTTTTAATGTTATTGCTTATGTACTTGCTGCATTAACGGCAAAGCTTGTTTCAATTCCGGTGACTCAGTATATATATACAAATTATATTTCAGCAAAGGTTCTTGACACGCTTTACGAAATAATGCCGTCAGGAAGTGTTGACGGAGAAATTATGACAGTAATTGATAATGTGCTTGATTCTCTTCCGTCTTTTGTGTCAACACTGGCTTCACAATTCGGCATCTTTGATTCGGTAAAACCGTCCGGTGGGGTAGCCTCTTCACTCAGTGTTGAAGTAATTGAATCTGACTACATCGGGCCTATTATTTTATCGGTACTTTCAATTATTGTTCTGGTATTGTTATTCATTTTATTTGCCGCTATTTTCAGAATAATATTTATTTTTGTTGACAAGGCAATTACGGATGACAGTCATAAAATAGTTAAAAGTGTAAATATTGCTCTTGGAGCAGTATTCGGGCTTATCAAGAGTCTTCTTCCCGCAGGACTTATATGTATTGTGCTTAATATTATAGCACCGCTGATAAACAATTCATCTTTATATTCTTTGGTTGATGATTCATTTTTCTGCGGAATTATTGCGGGTATGTTTAATTAAGGTTAATTAAAGGATTATAAAATAAAAGAAATATAGACAAGGAAGGTAAAAACAGATGGCTAAAAAAACTGCATATCTTTTTGAAAATGTATGGACAATTCCCAATATTATATCTTTTGTAAGAATATTGCTTATCCCGGTATTTGGTGTTCTTTTTTATAAGGGCGAGTTGCTGTGGGCGCTTCTTATTCTTGCAATTTCAGGTCTTACAGACTTTTTTGACGGAAAGCTTGCAAGAAAACTCAACCAGGTCAGTGAGCTTGGCAAAATGCTTGATCCAATTGCGGATAAGCTGACACAGGCTACAATTGCCATAGTATACTTCTTTTCATTCAGAAATGCAGAGAATGAAACTCTCAGACTTTTTTCATGGGTTTTTCTTCTTTTTATAGCAAAAGAGCTTGTTATGCTTATAGGCGGAGCAATTATGATTGGTGTCGGAATCCGACCCGGAGCCGCTGAAATTTACGGAAAAGCTGCAACACTTATTTTCTATGTAGTAATGGTGCTTCTTATGGCTTTCGGTCCCGAAGTCGGAGCTTTCAGAGTAGGAGAAGGTTCAATCATCAGTTTGTTTACTCTTCCTGATGCCGTAATGATGGTTCTTGTTGTGATTTCACTTATTTCAACATTTGTTGCCTTTGCAAGCTATATGCCCGGAGTTTATTCACAGGCTAAAGAACGTTTCAGTGAAGAAGGCAAAAAGAAAGCAAAAGAAGCTGCAGGAAAATAAGTTTTCTGCTGAAAGGATACATTTATGAATATGAAATTATGCTCAAGATGCAATAAGCGTCCTGCTGTACTTTTTATCTCCAAAATTGAAGGAGATAAGACAACTCAGGAAGGTCTTTGCATAAAATGTGCGATGGATATGAATATCGGCCCCATCAAAGATATGATGTCTAAAATGGGAATTACCGAAGAAGATATAGATGCTATTAATGAACAGTTCGGAGCACTTGAAGAGGAAGGTGCTTTTGAAAACGGAGGTGCTTCAACATTACCTTTCCTTCAGGGACTTTTCGGTGATTCCGGAATGTCAAAGAAGGATGATTCTGATGTTGATCTTCCTGCTGAACTTGTTGACGATAACGGTAATCCTAAAGATAAAAAATCAAAGTCTAAAAAAGACAAGAAAAAGCCTCAGCGTAAGTTTCTCGAATTATACTGCACAGATCTTACCAAAAAGGCAAGAGACGGCAGAATTGACCGCATTATCGGAAGAACTGATGAAATTGCTCGCGTAACTCAGATTCTTTGCAGAAGAACAAAGAATAATCCCTGTCTTATAGGTGAGCCCGGTGTCGGTAAAACTGCTATTGCTGAAGGACTTGCTCTTGCAATAAGTGAAGGCAGAGTGCCTGCTAAACTCAGCCGTAAAGAGATCCATCTTCTTGATCTTACTGCACTTGTTGCAGGAACTCAGTTCAGAGGCCAGTTTGAAAGCAGAATCAAAGGTCTTGTTGATGAAGTAAAAGCACAGGGAAATATTATTCTTTTTATAGACGAAGTGCATAATCTTGTCGGTACCGGCGATGCAGAAGGATCAATGAACGCTGCTAATATTCTGAAGCCCGCTCTTTCCAGAGGCGAAATTCAGGTTATTGGTGCTACTACCTTCAATGAATACAGAAAACACATTGAGAAAGATGCAGCTCTTGAAAGAAGATTCCAGCCTGTAAAGGTTGAAGAACCCTCAATAGAAAATGCTTTTGAGATGCTTAAAGGTATTAAAGAATACTATGAGAATTTCCACAGAGTAAGAATATCTGATAATCTGCTTTATAAAGCGGTAACTTTGTCTGAAAGATATATTAATGACCGCTTCCTTCCTGATAAGGCAATAGATCTTCTTGATGAAGCATGTACTTGTGCTAATCTCAGAAATAAGGCTATAAGCGATTTTGAAGAGACCGAGCTCAGGCTTGCAGAACTCAGAGCAGATGAAAGTGATCTGATTGCAGAGACGGAAAATCCCGATTATGAAGCACTTGCAAAAATAAGAGCTGAAATTATACAGGCTGAAGCACAGCTTGAACAGCTCAGAATCAAGGCAGAGGATAATTATGTTACTGAGGATGATCTTGCAAAGGTAATCAGTCTTTCAACCGGTATTCCCGTAAATAAGATTATTGATACTGATATGAAAAAGCTTTCAAATATGGAAGATAATCTCAAACAGAGAATAATCGGTCAGGATGAAGCCGTTGAAGCTGTTTCTGCTGCAATCAGAAGAAGCAGAGTAAGGCTTTCTCCTGTAAAACGTCCTGCGTCATTTATTTTTGTCGGTCCCACCGGTGTAGGTAAGACCGAGCTTGTAAAACAGCTTGCAAATGAGCTTTTCGATACCCCTGAGACGCTTATCCGACTTGATATGTCAGAGTTTATGGAAAAGCACTCAGTTACACGCCTTATAGGTTCTCCTCCCGGATATGTCGGCTATGACGAAGCCGGTCAGCTTACTGAAAAAGTAAGAAGAAAGCCTTATAGTGTCATTCTTTTTGATGAAATTGAGAAAGCTCACCCTGATGTTATGAATATACTTCTTCAGATTCTTGATGAAGGAAAGACAAATGATGCTCAGGGCAGAACTGTGAGCTTCGAAAATGCAGTCATTATTATGACTTCCAATGCGGGAAGTGAAAACAGAGAGAGTCTGCTCGGATTTGGTAAAGACAAGGGAACAGCTGTTAAGGATAAGGCACTCAAATCTCTCAGAGAATTCCTTCGTCCTGAATTCTTAGGACGAGTTGATGAAATAATTGTGTTTAATCAGCTTACAAAAGAGGACTATGAAAAGATTGCAGCTCTTCTGATTAATGAATTTGTACCTTCATTAAGAGATAAAGGTATTAAGCTTATTGTTGATGAGGATGTTCCCATGATTGTTGCCGCAGACGCAGACGGCGGTGTAAGGGGAGCCAGAGATATCCGTCATACAATCAGAAAAACAATTGAAGATCCTATTGCCAATATTCTTGTTTCTAATTTTGACAAAGTGATTGATGAAATAAGAGTGTCAGTGCATGAAGGAAAAATTGTTGTAATTTAATTCTAAAATATTTAAAAAATATATTGACAAAGCGGAGATTAGGTGCTATAATAATCTCCGTTGTGCGGGTGTAGTTCAGCGGTAGAATCCCAGCCTTCCAAGCTGGTCGTGTGGGTTCGACTCCCATCACCCGCTCCATAGAGTTCCGAATGCGAAAGTGTTCGGAATTTTTTATTGTTATATTATAAGCATTAATTCTGCTTATTTTATTTGTGCGTAGAATTTATTGATTGAGTATAATATATAAATATATTTAATTAAAATATTTATAAATAATATATTGACAAAATACTTATATTAGTTTATAATACATTATGCACTCAGACGGGTGTCGTAAAAATGCGCTTCTAGCTCAGCTGGATAGAGCAACTGCCTTCTAAGCAGTAGGTCAGGGGTTCGAGTCCCTTGAAGCGCGCCATCTAAGACAGGTTTCTTTTGAAGCTTGTCTTTTTTTATTCTTAAATTATTATTGAATTCATCTTTACAGTACATTATAATTAATCAGGAAAGTATTGTTCTGTAACGGGCGAAACACTCAGTTTATTGTGAGGGTGAAATATGAAAATCAAGGATAAAATTAATCTTGATTATAACGGACTTGTCGAGCAAGGTGCTGTTAATATTGTTGTTTTTGGTGACAGTGTTACCCATGGTGCACTCGGACCGAATGAAATCAATTATGAAACGGTGTACTGGAATCAGCTTAAAAAAAGGATTAACGGAGTAAGAAACTATATTCCCGTAAATGTTATTAATTCCGGAATCGGAGGTATTACAGCTGCTGCTTCATTACACAGGATGGAAAGAGATATTTTTTCTCATCACCCTGATCTTGTCATTGTCTGTTTCGGGCTGAACGATGTAAATGGTTCGCCGGATGAATATCTTGCTTCATTAAAAAGAATATTCACTGAGTGCAAAGACAGGGAAATTGAAACAATATTTATGACGCCGAATATGCTTAACACCTATGTTGCCGATGATACCCTTGAAGAGCTAAAAGAATATGCTGCAAAAACAGCTGAAATGCAGACATCGGGAAGAATGGATAGTTTTATGCAAAAAGCTGTAGAGCTTGCAGAAAATATGGGAATAAAGGTGTGTGACTGCTATAAAAAATGGAAAGAGCTGAGTGAATCCTGTGATGTAACAATGCTTCTTGCTAACCGAATTAATCACCCTATTAAAGAAATGCACACTTTGTTTTGTGATTCGTTATTCGAAATTATTTTTGAATAAAATAAGCCATACGGAGCATTTTTATTGATCTGCTCGTATGGCTTTTATTTTATTAATTTGCTGTGATGTTGATTTTTTTCAGAATATAATTAAACAGGGTTTTTACTATTGTAGAAAGGCTGTCTCGGCTCTGAGAAATTGAGGAAATGATAGTTGCAGCTTCAGGAGTCCCTTTTAATTCAGTGAGATTTATTATACTTTCAATGATTTTTTCATTAATTATATAATCAATAAGAAAATCAATAGTAAGCTGAGAAGATGCAATGTAATATGTTGCTCCGTTCGGTAAAGATGTTTGTGTTGCATAGCTGAATAATGCAGTCATATCCATATCCGGCATATCAGCTGAATCGGACTTTGAAATCAGCTTCAGCAGTCCGTCCAGAAGATTGTTGAAAGAGCCGGAAATATCAAGTCCCATTTCGCCCATAATTTCAATCAGTGAGTTGCCGAGATTGTAAAGCTCACCATTTTCAAAGCCCATTACGGCGGAAGCAAGCTCGTGGAAGGTTGCATCCATACGAAGAGAACGCATGTTTTCACAAAGAATCCCGTTTTCTATCACGTACGCAAAATTAATCAGCATATTCGTGAGGCTCTGTACAGGGTCAGCGGCAGCCTTTTCTACAGCATAAAGAACAGGCTCCAGAATAGACTTCCATATGTCACCGAGATTGGTATATGCGCAAACATCGGTAGCTGTGGGGTATTCACCATCAACAAGTCCCAATGTGTTGAATAAGGATATGAGACAGATTTCATAACCGCTTTTTTCCGAAGCATTATATATAGTTGCTGCATCAAGATTTAAGGGTATTGCATCAGTGCTTAAAAGAAAATCTATAACATTAATGTTGACAACTCTTGATTTTCCCTGAATGCATATTTCAAGCACCCCGCGAAGACCTTCTGACATATCTGCCATTGCGGAATAAAATGACTCTTTATCGGTGATGTTCCATTTGATTGAATTCCACAATGTTGTGGTTTTCTGTGATCCGTCAGTGTCATTCCATGATACGGTAGAGTCCATGTAGCTCCAATCATCACCAACATTTTTGAGTACGTCGCTTAACGGTTTTCTTGTGCCGTCTTTGTCACAGCAGGTGTAAGATTTTCCTGAGAGCTTTTCTGCATATAACGGTCCGGTAGGGTAGAGGTCAATGTTAGTTGCAAAATCCATCATTTCTAGATGAGTAAGAACCTCAAAAAGCAGGGGGTAGGCAAGTGACATAATTGTATTTACGATCATATCTGAATAGACAACATTTTTTACCATTCCGACAACGCTTTCAGGGGTAATTCCGTCAGCAGTAATGTTTTCTAATGCACCTGCAACTGAAGTTTTTACCTCAGCGCTCAGTCCGTCTATGTTGATATTTAAGTTGATTTGCGGGGCTGAAACTTCTGCCGATTCGTCTTTTCCGATCAGAGAAAAAGCAGCGAACGCAATAGTTTCAATCAATATTGCAGCTGTAAGTATAATAATAATTACATTTTTTACAGTTCCGCTCTTGAAAAAATTTTTTATTCCATCCATTTTTAATCACTCCCAAATTAATATTAACTTAATTTTAACAAATTCAGTTCGGATGTCAATAGCTGTCGGAATATTACCACATCATTCAAAAAAATGTTGGTAAAAGGATAAGCATAGTATTACTTTGGATGACCGCATAATTAAGCATAAGTAAACACTGCAATCAGTAAAAAAATAAATGACCGCTGAACGGATTCTGCGGTCATTTGTTACATTTATAAGCTATGAAGCAATATTATTTAGCTGTTTCTGAGTTAAGCTTTTTCTGATTGATAAGCTCACATAATTTCTCAGATCTGTTCTGAAGATAAAACTTAGCCAAAAGCGAAGCACATTGTTCACTGGAAAGTCCCATAGGATCCATAAACCAATGAATGAGAATGTTTCTGAATCCTCCGAGAGTATAATACATATGGCATATGTATTCTGGAGCCTCATCTTCAGGTAAAATACCTTCAACTTCGTGTAAAAATTTTTCTTCGGTAAGAGAAATTATTCTTCTGATGAGAGATTCACCGTGCGAAGAAGTAAGGAAAAGTTTATAATAATTCTTATTCTTCTCAAGGAAAAGAATGCTTTCAAGGATAACATCAGTGGGATCAAGAATAATATTATCCATTCCGACTTTTGTTATTGTTTCATCTATTGCTTCAACAATATTGGATTGGATAGCTGCATACAGATCATAAACATCGAGATAGTGTGCGTAAAAAGTACCTCTTGAAATGTTTGCTCTCTCGACAATGTCCGTAACTGTAATTTTTGACATATCCTTTTCATTAAGAAGCTCTGCAAATGCCTGTTTTATAAGGTGGCGTGATCGAGCAGCGTTTTTGTGTGTGGATTTTTTGCCTACTGCCATTAAAAACTCTCCTTATTTTTTCTTGGAATACTTTGTTTTATATATAATGCGCATTAATGTGCATTCTAAAGGATTGATGTATTTATCATCGGTGCCGTACGCAGTTGCACCGACAAAGGATTTGCATCCTTTTTCTGCAACCAGCTTTACTGCATTTGCTTCTTCCATTGAAGATCCGACACAGACAGCTCCGTTATGCTTTATCATAACTGCATCGCGGTGCTTCATCTTTCTGACAATTTTCTTAGCGGAACGAAGTCTGTTATTTGTGTTATATTCGGCGTTCTTTAAAGATACACCGACAATCTGAGCAAAATCATCAAGAAAAGGTTTGATTGTTAAGCCGGTTTTTGACAGCTCAAGAGTTGCCTTTTCTTTTGAATGGGTGATAGCGTTAACATCTTTTCTTTTTTTGTAAATCATCGCATGCAGTTCAGCTGTTTCAGGATAATCGGCAGATGAATCTAAAGGTTTTCCGCTATCAAGATCAATCATTATTGTATCACCGCCGCCGACGGGGATCATTTCAAGAACTCCGTAAAAACGCTGTGAGTCAAATGCTTCAAGCTCTTCGGCAGAAGCTTCGCTTGACAGCGTGTTTGCGATATATTCACATAAAGAACCGAATGTGTCTATGGTTCTTCCTGTGAGTTCTCTGTATCTTTCAAAGAACAATTCCTTACAAACTTTTTCAAGCTCTGTAGCCACAAGGAAAGCATTTTCAAGATCGGTTCCCATGCAGACGGCACCGTGATGCTTCATAAGGATAGCCTTGGATGAAGAACGGCTTATAGCAGCGGTTACACCTTCACGAAGAGTTTTTGTGCCGGGAAGACCGTAAGAAGCGAGGGGGACATGCTTGCCGATTATAGCTGCACTTTCACCTTCAAGATGATTAATATCATAACCCTTGAGACCTGCAACAGAAGCCATAGTCTGGTGTGTATGGATTACGAAGTTACAATCTTCTCTCAGTCTGTAGCAAGCGGCATGTACACCTTTTTCAGAAGAGGGCTTTATGTCTCCGTCATATGAAAGATCGGAGATATTTACTATAACAATATCATTGGGAGTAAGGCTGAGATAGTCTCTTCCGCTGGGAGTAATCGCAAATGAATTTTCGTCAATACGGCAGCTGACGTTGCCCCATGTTCTCTGAATGAGACCCTTTTCACAAAGTAGTATTCCTGCTTTAACAACGTCAAGTTTTGCCTGCATAATATCCATGGAATTTCACCTCATTAATTAATTGGGATGATCAATCATTTTCTTTTACAGCAATATTTGCGAATACGCGATCGAAACGGCTGAGAGCATCATCTATGTCAGCTTCGGTATATGCTGCACTTGTATAAAGTCTGCTGCCTGCAAGAGTTACAAGACCTTCTGCCATATAAGCAGCACCCATATGAGTCATTTCTTTCTTTCTGATATCTGTCTGCTTAAGAACACCGGGGATTGTCCAGGGCTTGGACCAGTTGATTGAGAACTGAAGTGTACCGACAGTTTCAAGATGACAGATTGATCCCTGATTGAATGCTACAAAGGGAAGGTGACGTCTTTCAATAATTTCCTGAAGTCCCTTTGTTATTCTGTCGCCCAGTTCACCTGCGCGCTGACAGGCATTTGTTCTGTCCATTTCTTCAAGAGTGAAATAACCTGCTGCACAAGAAAGAGGATTAGCAGAGAGTGTGCCGCCGCAGAATGCTTTTTTGACTTTAACTGCACCGTCAAGACCTGCACCGAGATATTTCATATATTCTCTCTTGCCGCCGACACCGCCTGCACCGGGATATCCGCCGGCGATAACCTTACCGAAGACAGTAAGGTCGGGAGATACTCCGAAGTAACCCTGAGCACCGGACATGCCGACACGGAAGCCTGTAACAACTTCATCAAAAACAAGAAGTGCACCATATTTACGGCAAAGTCTTTCAACGCCCTTGCAGAAATCTTTATCAACGGGACGTGAACCGCTTTCAGGACCGAGAGGCTCAAGATAAACAGCTGCAGTGCCGCCTCTGAGCATATTCTTTCTGAGTACTCTTTCAAGAGAATCAAGGTCACCGGGGAAGAATTCCTGAGTATCTCTCATAAGTCTTCCGGGAACACCGTTTGCCTGTGTTGCCTTAGTTCCGGGAATACGGATACCGTAACCTAACTGATCTGACCAACCGTGATAAGCACCGCCCATTTTTACAATGTTCTTATTCTTGGTTGCAAGTCTTGCAATTCTAGCTGCAAGCATACAAGCCTCTGTGCCTGACTGAAGCATACGGAACATATCTACAGTTTCGACACAGTCGGAAATTTTCTTAGCGAGTTTATATTCGAATTCATGGAAAAGACCGGTTGAGGGGCCGCAGGTGTTGAGAAGATCAATTACCTGCTCGCGAACTTCGGGAGGATTTGAGCCGAGAACGGTGGGACCGCCTGCCTGCAGGAAATCATAGTACTCGTTACCGTCAGCATCATATAATTTGCATCCGGATGCCTTTGTAAAAACGAGAGGGAAGGGATAGTTAAATGCAAGGTTATGCTGAACGCCGCCGGGGATAATCTTTTTAGCTTCTTCAATCATTTCCTTTGATTTAGCACATTTTTTGTCAAAATATTCAGCTTCATATTCTGCAAGTGCTTCAGGAGTAATTGTGTAAACAGGCTTTTTGATAAGTTCATCCAACTGAGCGTTAACTTCAGCTGCATCAGGGTAATTTGATATTGCGAAACGAGTATCCATAATTAATAAACCATATCCTTTCTGATTTAATATTATTTTAATTTTAATTTTAGCACATTGAAAATTGAAAAACAAGTACAATATGTTAATAATATGTATTTAAAAACATATTATTGAAACTGCCGATCAGATTCTTCGGTTTTCAAGAGTAAATTTTTCCTTGTCTGTAATCAGAACACCGTATCTGCCGTTTGAAACACTACCGGGATTAAAAAGTATGATACCTTCTGTTTCTTCATACGACGGAATATGTGTGTGACCGTAGAAAGCAAAACGGCAGCTATGTTCTTTTGCTGCATAAAACAATGAATGCAGAGAACTTTTTACGTGGTAAATATGACCGTGGCAAGCAAAAAATTTGAAATTGTCAGCGTAGGAAATGAGTTTATCTGAAAAATCGTATGATGCCATATCGCAGTTGCCTTTTAACTGGTAAACCGGGATACCTGAAATAAGCTCGTTCATCTCAAACATATCACGGCCTCCGTCTCCCAGATGAATTATCATATCACAATTTCTTTCTGTTTCAAGAATAGTTTTCAGCATAGAAGTGAAGCCGTGAGAATCTGAAATTATTAGAATTTTCATTAATAAACCTGCTTTCTGTCGCATATTTTGTAGAGTAAATAAAGTAAGGGGTGACTATGTTTGAAAAACAGTGATTTTGACGCATTGATTAATGCAGCCAAAAGCGGAGATGAAAAGATTATGGAAAAAATGGGGAATATTGCAGCTTCAAAGTTATCTAATGACAGCAGAGAAAAAATTAATAAAGCTTTAAATGACCCTGAGTATCTTAAAAATATTCTGACTTCAGAAAAAGCGAAGCAAATTCTGAAGCAACTACAGGGGAGAAAAGATTGATGGATATTTCTTCATTATTATCTTCATTGTCGCAAGAAGATATCGAAAAATTGAAGAATACTGCGAAGCAGTTTTTTGGTGATAATGAGACTGAGAACAATAAAAAGGAAGCAGAAAAAAGCAATATGCCGTTTCAGCTGGATCCGAAAATGCTTACCGGAGTTGCAAAATTTTCAAGAATGATGAATGAAAATGATGAAAGATGCGCATTTTTACTTTCTCTTAAACCTCTTCTGAGTGAGAAAAGAAGAAAGAAAGCAGATGATGCTGTTCAGCTGCTGAGATTTATGCGAATTATTAATGTTTTACAGGAGAGCGGCAATGAATGATTATTCCTATAAAGACATGATGAAGATGCAAAGCGAAGCGAAGCAACGTGTGCTTGAAATGCAGAAGCGCTCCAGAAACGCCGCAACGCATTTTAATTCGGAAAAAGCAAACAGTAACAGGGATTCCGTTAAAAACGACAATGAAGCTGAATTGCCGAGAATTGCAAAAGCAATCAGCTATCCGACCGAAATCACTTCAGAAAGAAAGTCAATGCCCACAGATAAAGATAAAAATTTTGCAGCTGATCTCCGTCATTCTTTGAGACAGATTTTCGGTAACATAGCAAACGGAGACAGTGAGAAACTGTTCATAATGGCACTTTGTCTGTTGCTGGCTGAAGAAAATACCGATGATACTTTGATTGTTGCGCTTATGTACCTTCTGACATAAGTATACAACCTTCTGTCTGAAACTTCAAGGAATTAATAATATGTTCAAATTTGTTTAAATTTCATAAACTTTTATCTTCAAATTTGTTGAACAAATCATTAGGATTTTGGTTGAAAAATTACATTTGTTCATAAATCAGACATAAATATATGATATTATTACAAAAAAGTTTGAAAGTGAGCGGATTTTTTTATGTTTGAAATTGCCATCGGTTTTGTTATGCAGATTATTGATTTGATTAAGAATCTTTTCGGTGCCTTTTCTGAAACGTAAGAGTAATATTTTTTACATTATAAGCCTTAACCGTCCGATAAAATCGCGGACGGTTAATTTATTAGGTAATTTCAATAAATTTTGGTTGACTTTGTATTTGTGTTTTGTTAAAATGTATTGTGTATATTAACGGGTCATGCAAAACCCGGAAAATCGGAGGAATGAGTTTTGACAGATGCAAGAACATTGGCATACATAAACATGTATGGTATTCTCGGAACTCTTGAGAATCTTTGTGAACTTGACGAAAATGCTAGAGCCCTTCTTACAAACAAGAAGCCTGTTTCTATCGGCTTTGAGGTAAAGGGCGGTCCTGCAGCAACTATTACTTTTAAAAACGGCTATTGCCGTATGGAAGACGGTTGCCGTGCCGACTGTACCATTAAGCTTCCTTTCTCATCTTGTGAGAAATTTAACGGAATGATTGATGGCACTGTAACACCTATCCCCAGCAAAGGCTTTCTTCATATAGGCTTTTTGCTTAAATCCTTTATCGGTCTTACAGATCTTCTTACAAAGTATATGAGACCTGATCCTGAAGATCTTAAGGATGAAAAATTCTTTGAAATCAGCACTTATCTTATGTTCTATACCATTACTGTAGCATTGGCTCAGATCGGTAATCAGGACGCTATCGGTAAATTCAGTGCCGATCATATTGTTGACGGCGATATTCTTATGAGTATAGCAGGCGGCCCCAAGGCTACTCTCAGAGTAAAGGATCATCATATCCTTACAATAAAGAAGGATATGGGCAATCCCAGAGCTCTTATGGAATTCCAGGGTGTTAAGCTTGCACGTGATCTGTTTGACGGTAATGTGAACTCTATCGCTTGTATCGGTGAAGGTAAGATCATAATGGGCGGTATGATTTCTATGATTGACAATGTTAACAGAATTCTTGACAGAGTTGCTCTCTATCTTGCGTAAAGGAGGAAATGAATAATGGCTACAAAGATTAATACATATACCAAAAGCCGTGAATGGTTTGACAGAGCTACAAAAGTAGTTCCTTCAGGTGTTTACGGTCATCTCGGCCCTGCAGAAGGTAACTTTATGCCTGTTACATCTTTCCCCCTTATGGGCGACAGAGCACAGGGTTCATATTTCTGGGATGTAGACGGTAACAGATTTATTGACTATATGTGTGCATATGGACCTAATGTTTTAGGTTACAACGATCCTGATGTTGATGCGGCTGCTGTGGAACAGCTTAAAAAAGGCAACTGTATGACATCTCCGTCCTATAAGATGGTTGAGTTTGCTGAACTTCTTGTTGATACTGTTGCTTGTGCAGACTGGGCATTTTTTGCAAAGAACGGTAATGACGTTACCACGGCTGCTATTATGACGGCAAGAGCAGCTACTCACCGTAAGAAGATTGTTTTTATAAACGGATATTATCACGGTGTTTCTCCTTGGACTCAGAAGATTGACTATCCCGGTATTATTCCCGAGGATGTTGCCAATAACCTTTATATTGACTGGAATGATTTTGATCAGTTGCAGAAGGTGTTTGATGATAATAAAGGCGAGATTGCCGCTTTTATTTCCACACCTTATATGCACGGAAATTATCTTGATAATGCTCTTCCTGCAGACGGTTACTGGAAAAAGGTAAGAGAGCTCTGTACTGAAAACGGCACGGTTCTTATTGTTGACGACGTTCGCTGCGGATTCAGACTTGATCTTGCAGGCTCTGACCATTTCTACGGTTTTGAAGCAGATCTTATCTGTTTCTGCAAGGCTCTTGCAAACGGATATAATGTTTCTGCTCTCTGCGGTAAGGATTCTCTTAAGAATGCTGTAAGCTCACTTTCTTATACCGGTTCATATTGGCTCAGTGCAATGCCTTTTGCTGCCGGTATAGCATGTATCAATAAGATGAAGGAGCTTGATACACCTAAAATGTTCCGTGAACTCGGTCTCAAGCTTACCGACGGTCTTAAAGAAGTTGCAACAGCCAACGGCTTTAATATGGTTGTTTCCGGTGAACCTTCATTATTCTATCTCAGACTTGCAGATGATGATTCTCTTTTTATCCATCAGGATTGGATTCAGGAATGTGTTAAGAGAGGCATCTTCTTCGCAGGACATCATAATCATTTCATTAATGCTTCTCTTACAGAAGACGATATCAAGTTTACTCTTGATGTTGCTGATGAAGCATTCAAGGCTATAAGAGCTAAATATTGATTCAGGACTCGGAAGGGGAGAGCGTCTCCCCTTATAAAGCATATATAAGGAGGAATTATCTTATGCCATTAACAAAGCAAGAGTGGCTCGATCTTGAAAAAAAAGCCCATGAACTCCGTAACCTTACTCTCGATACTACTTATTGGGCAGGTTCGGCTCATATCGGCGGCGGTCTCAGTGTTCTTGATATTATGACCGTTCTTTATCATAAGTATATGAATATTAAAGTTGATGAACCCAACTGGGAAGACAGAGACAGATTTATTCTTTCCAAGGGTCACGCAGGTGTTTCTTATGCTGCAACCCTTTGTGACTACGGCTTTAATGATGTTGAAATGCTTAAAACCTTTAATCTTTCAGGTTCAAAGATGGGTATGCATCTTGACTCCAATAAGGTTGTAGGTGTTGACGCTTCTACAGGCTCTCTCGGTCACGGTATGTCAATAGCAGTAGGTACTGCTCTTGCAGCCCGTCTTCAGGGTAAAGACTATAAAACATTTGTTGTTCTCGGTGACGGCGAATGTGATGAAGGCTCAAACTGGGAAGCTGCAATGAGTGCTGTGCATTATAAGACCACAAATATGATCAGCTTTGTTGACCGTAACAAATGTATGATCGACGGCAGAACAGAAGATGTTATGAACCTTGAACCCTTCTGCGCAAAGTGGGAAGCTTTCGGTTTTATTGTCAAGGAAATTGACGGTAATAATATAAAAGAGCTCTGCGAAGCAATTGATTTTGCTTATGAAAACAAGACTGATAAGCCTGTAATGATTGTTGCTAACACTCTTAAAGGCTGCGGTATTGATTTTATTGAAGATGATTATCTCTGGCACTACGGTGCATTTGATGATGATAAGTATGAAAGAGGCAAGAAGGCTCTTGAAGAATCATACAAGAAGAGAATCGCTAGAGTAGAAAAGGAGGCTAAATAAGTATGGCAGGCGGAATGACTTATACAGCTGTTGACTCTACATCACTTTCAACTGCTGAAATTTACGGTAAGGCTCTCGTTGAACTGGGACGTGCTCATCCCGAAGTTGTAGCTCTTACAGCGGACCTTGCAAAGTCCACAAAGATCGGTGATTTTCAGAAAGAATTCCCCGACAGATTTTTTAATGTAGGTATTGCCGAGCAGAATCTTTTCGGTGTTGCTGCCGGTATGGCAAAAGCAGGTCTTGTACCTTTCCTTTCTACATTCTCACAGTTTGCATCTCTTCGTGCAGCTGATCAGCTTTCTACAGACCTTTGTTATCAGAACATCAACGCAAAGGTAATTGCTACTCATTCAGGTACATCATTCGGTCAGGCAGGTTCAACACACCACGCTATTACTGACCTTGCTGTTACACGTGCAATGCCTAATCTCACTGTTATCTGCCCTGCAGACGGTGTTGAAACATATAATGCAGTTATGGCTGCCTACGAAAATCCCGGTCCCTACTATATCAGAATCAACCGCGGATTTGACCGTGTTCTTTATAAAGATTCCGATTATGGCTTTGAAGTAGGTAAGGCTGTGACCGTAACAGAAGGTACAGATCTTACAATTATTGCTTGCGGTTCATGCGTATTCCAGGCTGTTCAGGCTGCTGACTTCCTTGAAAAAGCTGACGGACTCAAAATCAGAGTTCTTGATATGCATACAATCAAGCCTATTGATAAGGAAGCTATTCTTAAGGCTGTTATGGATACACGCCGTATTATCACTGTGGAAGATCACAACGTGCTTGGCGGTCTTGGTTCTGCTGTTGCTGAAGTTGTTGTTGAATCCGGTAAGGGCTGCGCATTCAAGAAGCTTGGTATTCAGGATAAGTTTGCTCCTATCGGTCTTCATGAGGATATTATGGCTGATCTCGGAATTGATGCAAACGGTATCATTGCAGCTGTTCGTGAGGTAATGAAGGCTGACTTTGAGCTTGATGACGACTGGGACGACGAGGTTTAATTCAGGAAAGGGTTGAGAATAATGGCATCTGAAGCTATTTATACTAATAAAATATTTCTTTGCGGTGCTCTTCCTCTTCTGAAAACTATCGTTAATGATGTACCGTCACTTAAATCAAAATTCAAGAAGGTTCACTGTGTATATCAGGTGAGCTGTCTTGATCCTGATGCTCCCGACGGAAAATGGGCAACCCACTTTGTTGTGAACGGTGATGAATGGCTTGTTCATGCCAACAAGGTTGCTCACAGAGTAGGAAAGCAGAAGTATGTTGAACTCGAATTCAAGAGTGTTGATGCAATGAATGCATTTTTTAAAGGAAAAATCGGCCCTGCAACACTTCCTAAAATGAAGGGTGTTAACTTTATTTATGAATTCGGCGTGTTTATGATGGCTCTTCTTAAGATGGCTGATCTTTTAGGTCTTGAAACACCTCCTGAAGATGAAGACACAAAGAGACTTCTTGTTAAGTGTTATTTCTATCTTCTTTCTGTTGGTATTTCTACACTCAATAAGCTTGGTCATGAAAAGATCCATGACTGGGCACTTAAGAGTCCTGACCGTGTTTATGCATGGAAGGTTAACGGAGAAGACAGCGTATCTGCATTTATCCGCATCAAAGCCGGAAAATCAAAGGCCGGAAAAGGTGAATATAAGAGAGCAATGCCTTTCTTTACAATGCGTTTTGATTCTCTTGATTCCGCTCTCGGAATACTTATGTCTATTGATGATATGCTTGATTCTGTTCGTTCAGGTAAGCTTATTATGGACGGTGCTCCCGAATTCGGTGCTCAGATAGGTGAGTATATGTTACTTGTTGGAGCTCTTGCAAAGTAAATTGATTTTTATCACCGCCGATCGGCTATATTACGGTCGGCGGTATTGTGATTTATATGAAGAACAAAAAAAATGACACAAAGAGTTTCTGGTTGAAACTTGATAATGCAGCAAAAATTTTTCCGGGACAGAATTCAAAAACATGGTCTAATTCTTTCAGAGTCTGTTACGAACTGAAAGATAAGGTTGATCCTGCTGTACTTCAGCAGGCTTTGATTGATATTCTGCCCAGATTTTCGTGCTATGATGTGCGTATCCGTCATGGCTTTTTTTGGTATTATCTTGAAAAGAATTCCAATAGTCCCCGGATTATTCCGGATATAAAAAATCCTTGCCACAGAATTAAATTTAATGAGAACGGCAAGTTTTTATTCAAGGTATATTATCATGCAAACAGAATTGCAATAGATGTGTACCATGTTCTTACAGACGGACACGGAGGAGCTGTGTTTTTGTCTACTCTCGTTGCGCAGTATCTGAGACTTAAAGGTGAAACAATACCAACAGGTGGTTTTGTTCTCCCTGTAGACGAAGCTAATTCACCGGAAGAACTGGAAGATTCTTTTGTGCGCAACGCAACTTCAAAAGCCAGATACAAGCGTGCAGATAAATTTGTATATCACGCCAAAGGCACCAAAATGCCTCTGCATACAGTTAATATTACTTCCGGAATCATTCCTTTCGATAAGCTGCATGATATTTCGAAACAGAAGGGTGTTACCGTAACAGAATTTCTGTCAGCCGTAATGCTCGATGTGTTGTGTAAAAAACAGTTAAGAGAAAATAAAAAGCAAAAGGAAGTAAGTATTCAGATTCCTATTGATCTGAGAAGAGTATATAATTCCGAAACTCTGAGAAACTTTACAATATGCCTCAGAGTAAAAGTTGATCCCAATAAGGGAGAATATTCCTTTGATGAGCTTCTTGAGCAAGTTAAATATCAGCTTCGTTTGCAGAAAAATGAAAAAGAATTAAATATGATGATTACTGCCAATATGGGTATAGAGAGAAATGTTTTTGTACGCGCCTTACCATTGTTTGTTAAAAATCTGGGCGTAGGTATTTCTTTTGCATTCACAGCAGAACAAACCACATCTTCATTGATAACAAATCTCGGTTCTGTGAATATTCCCGATGAAATGTGCAGATTTATAGATAAGTTTATTTTTATGCCTGCGCCCGGAAAACTTAATGCTTCCAGGTGCGGTGTTGCTACAGTTAATAATAATCTCTGTATCACTTTTGCAAATATTTATAAAGAAAGCGATGTGGAAAGAGAGTTTTTTACATCCTTTGTTAAAATGGGTCTTCATGTAAAAATCGAGAGCAACAGAGAATAACAGGAGGGGTGAAATTGTCTTATTGTGTTAATTGCGGTGTTGAACTTGATTTCACTGCAAAGAAATGTGCATTGTGTAATACTCCGGTAATTAATCCGAATATAAAGCAGGAAATTGTTGATGAAAAACCTTTTTCCGACAACCTTTCTATTCCTGCTGCTGTCAAAAAAAGATTTATTGCTTTTGCTGTTTCGGTAACAATGCTGGTTCCCAATATTGTAATGTTCTTTCTGAATGTTTTTTTTATACGGGGGAGTCTTTGGTCTGCCTATGTCTTTTCATCAAGCCTTCTTTTTTGGTTTATTTTTGTTTTTCCTTTTTTTATGAAAAAAAGCCGTCCGTACCTTATGTGGTTAGTTGATACCCTTGCTGCAGTATTATACAGTTATTTTATATTAGTTTTATCCGGAAGTGCGTTTTCTGTGCTTAATTGTGTGATTGCAACCTTGATTTTTGTTTCTTTGTCTGTATTATTACTTATATTCTGGCTGCGCCGCAAAAAACGCCATTGGACTGCAATTACCTTCTTTTTGTTGCTTGAAAGTACTGTTGTATCCTTATTGTCGGGAATTATTGTATCTGTCCTTGTCAACAATTTTAAGATGTTTGTTGCGGGAATTGTTATTGCGGTATGTACTTTTGTTCTTATGTGTTTCTTTATCTATTGCAACAGGAGTAAACATATAAGAGCGTGGCTAAACAAAGCATTTTATGTGTGATTATTTTTGTGCAATTTGCAGAAAATTGTTAAAAAAATGTTATTTATATATATTTGCCTATTGATTGTTTTCTCTTTGTAGGTTATTATAGTTGTTGGTTTATTTTAGGAGGATAATATATGAACAGATCAAAAAAAGTATTAGCCCTTATTCTTGTGGTTATTTCTGTTTTTTCTTTCAGCGGATGCATTGCTAATTTCGGTTTTCTCAAATATACCGATAATATATTTGAACTGACTACGGCTCAGAATTTAGCTAATAATATTCCTCAGTATGAAGTGCAGACAACAGGAGCTTATGTTACTAATCCTCAGCCTCAGGTTCCGGCGCAGAATACAGATGTTGTGACTACTCTTCCGCAGACAAATATTCAGCCTCAGGAAACTACAACTGCTCCTTCTCAGAGCCAGGAGACAACTACTGCTGCAGCGGTTTCAGATCCTTCATCCTGGACAACTGCAGAGATTCTTAAGTTTACTACTGATGCGGTAACAAAAACAAAGGCTTATACCAATACAGTAACTGTTGACCATGCAGAAGCTTTTGATGTTCGTATTACTGAAGCCCCCGGCGGCTCATTCGTTATGAATACGGCAGATAAAATCATTGCCAGTGTCGCTAAACCTTCACAGGAAACTCTTACCTTTAACGGCGGCAGAACAACAAATGGGGAAGGCGAGAATGTGCCTCTGCTTCTTCCTAAGCGCGGTGCTTTTACTCTTACTGCCGACGGTATTGCTTCAGCTACTGCTAAAAAGAGCGGTAATGATACTATAATCCATATTCAGCTTGTTGAAGAGGTTGGAACACTTACCGATCATCCCAAGCATCATGCTGCAAGTGTAGGTTATCTTGATGCATCTGATGTTGATCTCGGTGGCATAACGCTTAATTATCTTGATATTACTTATACCGGAACAACAATTGATCTTGTTGTTAATTCGGCCGGTTATGAATCTTCCGCTGAATATAAAATACCTATTCACATTGCCGTTGAGGCTAAAATCGGTCTTACTGTAGCAGGTAAATGTGAAGGCTCTCAGAGTGAAACATGGAAGATTAATTGGTAATTTTGTGCCCGACAGTTTCTGCTGTCGGGTGTTTTTTACTTTATAGGAAATTCCTTCCTATAAAGTAAAAAGATTATATGTCACGCCGAACGGGAAGTAAACTTCCCTCGGCGATGGACTATACGAAAGCGTTTCGCCGCAGGCGTACGGCGAAGCCGTTTTCTTGTGATACAAGAAAACTGAACGGAATAATTTTAGCTTTGGCAGATAATAAAATTTGTTTTCATAAAACTTTAATACATGTATAATCTGCTTGATTTAAATTATCGGTTCTGATAGAATTATTACTGGTGATAAAAATGCTGAGAATTGAAAATCTTACAAAAATTTACGGTGAAAAAAAAGCTGTTGATAATCTCTCTATTCATATATCTGCCGGGGAGATTTACGGCTTTATTGGTCATAACGGTGCAGGAAAAACGACAACTCTGAAATCATGTTGCGGTATATTGAATTTTGATTCCGGAAATGTTTTTATTGCCGGAAAATCAATCAGAGAATTTCCGATTGAGTGTAAATCAATGCTTGCTTATATTCCTGACAATCCCGATATATATGAATTTATGACAGGAATACAGTATCTTAATTTTGTTGCAGATATTTTTAAGGTTGATGCAGAAATGAGAAATTCACTTATCAGAAAATATGCTGATATGTTTGAAATAACTTCTGAGCTTGCCCAACCTGTAAAATCATATTCCCACGGTATGAAGCAAAAGCTTGTTATTATTTCTGCTCTTATACATAATCCGAAGCTTATTATTATGGACGAGCCGTTTGTCGGTCTTGATCCCAAAGCTTCTCATTTATTAAAAGGCATTATGCGTGATATCTGCGACAACGGCGGTGCAATCTTTTTTTCAACTCATGTTCTTGAAGTTGCAGAAAAACTATGCGATAAAATTGCAATAATCAAAGACGGAAGGCTTCTTGTTTCAGGCACCACTGATAAAGTAAAAGGAAATGCTTCTCTGGAAAAAGTATTTCTTGAGTTAGGTGATAATAATGCTTAAGTTGTTGTTAAAAAAACAGCTTCAGGAGTTTTTTGCAGGTTTTTTTGTTAATGTAAAGACAGGAAAAAAGCATACCCCGGGTTCTGTTGCCGGACTTGTGTTGCTTGCTGTAATACTTGTATTATCGTTTTCCTCGATGTTCTTTTCTATGGCATATTTATTTTCACCTGTGCTCAATGAAGAGAATCCGTGGATATATTTTGCCGTGTTTGGTGTTATGGCATCCCTGTTCGGAATTTTCGGCAGTGTTTTTCTTACTTATAACTCTATATATGAAGCTAAAGATAATGATTTTCTGTTGTCCATGCCCGTGCCGGTGAAGTTAATATTATTATCCAGAATGACCGGATTGTATATTACTACTTTTTGTTTTGAAGCATTGGTTATGATTCCGGCTGTTATTGTTTACTTCCTTTTTATGCGGGCAGATATACTGACTGTAATTTGTCTTATTCTAAACTTTTTCACCCTTCCGTTATTTGCTTTAAGCGTTTCTTGTGTGCTTGGCTGGTTTGTTGCACTGTTTGCTTCAAAAATGCGCAATAAGTCATTAGTAACCGTGGTTATTTCAATTGCTTTTTTCGGTGTATATTATTATTTTTCTATGAGACTGAATACAATTATAAATTCAGTTATTGACAATTCCGAAGCGGTAGGTGAGTGGATAAAAACTTATCTGTATCCTCTGTATAAAATGAGTCTCGGCTGCAACGGAGATGTTTTATCTTTTGTTGTATTTCTTTTCTTTACACTTGCAATGTTTTTAATTGTTTATAAAATCCTTTCGTTGAATTTTTTGAAGCTTGCAACATCAAAAAAGGGAATGAAGAGAAAAGAATATGTTGAAAAAACTGCTCATATGAGCTCTTCCAAAACAGCTTTGCTGAAAAAAGAGCTTTTGTATTTTAAGAGTCTGCCGGCTTATATGCTGAATTGCGCATTGGGCTCATTGCTTGTAATTGTTGTTACTGCTGTAATGATTATTAAGTATGACGATATTGCTTACCTTCTCGGTGCGGCAGGTCTCGGTTTTGTTCATATGCCGTCAATATGTACTCTTGTGATATGTTTCGTTGCTTCAACTAACAATATTACATCTGTATCAGTTTCTCTGGAGGCAAAAAATTTGTGGTTTATCAGATCTTTACCGGTGAATATAAAAGATGTGTTTTTTGCTAAGACAATGCTTCATGTTATTATAACTGCCGTTCCGGCAATTCTGTCGCTGACGGTATTGTCAGTGGTATTCAGTGCAGGTCTTCTCAATTTTTTATTAAGCACGGTTGTGCTGTTACTGTTTGTTATTTTATGTGCTTTAAGCGGATTATGTATTAATCTTATATTTCCTAAGCTTGACTGGACTAATGAAACAATTCCCATAAAGCAAAGCTTATCTTCATTTTTCGGTATGTTTCTCGGTCTGATATATAATGTGCTGATTATTACCTGCTACTTCGTAACCGTATCGTTTATTCCGTCCGCAGTGTTCTTTGTGATAATAATTTTGATTTTGATATTAATTGAATTGATTGTTTACAGATGGCTTTCTGTTAGCGGAATAAAACGCTTTAATTTGCTATAATTTTATTTTCGGAATTATATAAAAATAAGTTTCAATTCTTTTTGACAATATTTGTTGATTATCATTGACTTATTTTTTAGTTTATGGTATATTTTATAAGATTTTTGCTTGTCTGTAAAATCTTTTATTTTGTAACATAATTCTTATCAGAAAGGAAATTAAAATGGAATTATTACAAATGTTTGAACACTTTCAGGACTTTGACATCCGCATGGTTATAATGTGGCTTATCGGCGGATTGTTGATCTTCCTTGCTATCAAGAAAGAGATGGAGCCCACTTTGCTTCTTCCTATGGGATTCGGTGCTATTATGGTAAATCTCCCTTGGTCCGGTGCAATAGGAGAAGAAGGTGCGTTGACTACTCTTTATAATATGGGTATTGCAAACGAATTGTTTCCTTTGATACTGTTTATCGGTATCGGCGCAATGATAGATTTCGGTCCGCTGCTTTCTAACCCGAAGCTGATGATATTCGGTGCCGCTGCTCAGTTTGGTATATTCTTTACTTATTTTGCAGCATCATTTTTATTCCCTCAGAACGATGCCGCTTCCATTGCAATTATCGGTGCTGCCGACGGTCCCACAGCCATTGTTGTTGCTCAGCAGCTTGAATCAAACTACCTCGGTGCCATAATGGTTGCAGCATACTCTTATATGGCTCTTGTACCCATTATCCAGCCTCCTATAATCAAACTTCTTACAACAAGAAAAGAGCGTATGATAAGAATGCCTTATCAGCCGAAATCTGTTTCTAAGCTTACCAGAATACTTTTCCCTATAATTATAACTGCTGTTGCAGGTCTCGTTGCTCCTTCTTCTGTTTCCCTTATCGGTTTCCTTATGTTCGGTAATCTTATGAGAGAATGCGGAGTGCTTGATTCACTTTCTGAAACAGCTCAGAAGGTTCTTGCAAACCTTATTACAATATTCCTCGGTATTACTATTGCTTCTCAGATGCAGGCAGAGCAGTTCCTTAGTGTGCAGACGCTTCTTATTATGGGGCTTGGTCTTTTTGCATTTATATTTGATACAGCCGGCGGCGTTATATTCGCAAAGGTGCTTAATATCTTCCTTAAAACAAAAATCAATCCTATGATCGGTGCGGCAGGTATATCTGCATTCCCCATGGCAGGACGTATTGTTCATAAGATCGGTCTTCAGGAAGATCCTCAGAATCACCTCCTTATGCAGTCAATTGGTGTAAATGTATCAGGTCAGATAGCTTCGGTTATTGCCGGCGGTGTTATTCTTAATATTTTCAGTAAATGATTTTTTGTACCCGCTCAATGCGGGTACGATTTTCTTTATTAATATTGTTTATTGATTTTTTTTATTGATAGATATTGCTAAAACAGTTGACATGGATTAACTTTAGGTGTATTATTCAGTCATGTCGATTTAATTATTTAAAGCGATAAAGAATTAGAAAAAAGGAGACTTGAAAATGAAAAATTCAGTCAGAAAAATTCTCAGTGTTTTAATGGCACTTGCTATGATTACACTTTGCTTCGCTTCATGCGGCGGCACAAATTCCGATACGGGTGATACAACTGCAGCTGATGCGGAAAAGGTTTATAAAGTAGGTATCTGTCAGCTTGTACAGCATGTAGCTCTTGATGCTGCAACAGAAGGCTTCAAAAAAGCTCTTACCGATAAGCTTGGTGACAAGGTTGATTTTGATGAGCAGAATGCTTCAAATGAACCTACAAACTGCTCCACAATCTGCGGCACATTTGTATCTAATAAAGTTGACCTTATTATGGCAAATGCTACTCCCGCTCTTACAGCTGCTGCATCAGCTACCGGAAGCATTCCCATCGTTGCAACATCAATTACTGATTTTGCTACAGCTCTCAGTATTTCGGATTGGAACGGTAAGACCGGAATGAATATTACCGGTACTGCAGACCTTGCTCCTCTTGATCAGCAGGCAAATATGATCAAGGAGCTTTGCCCCGATGCAAAAACAGTAGGTATTCTTTATTGCTCAGCTGAAGCAAACTCAAAGTATCAGTCTGATGTTATTCAGGGATACCTTACAGAACTTGGTCTTACATGTAAGGAATTTACTTTCACAGACTCAAATGATGTTGCAAATGTAGCTGCACAGGCTGCTGATGAAAGTGATGTTCTTTTTGCTCCTACCGATAACACTGTTGCATCAAATGCAGAAGCTATCTATAATGCAATTGAAAGCAAAAATATTGCTCTTATTGCCGGTGAATCCGGTATCTGCAAGGGCTGCGGTATTGCAACTCTTTCAATCGATTATTATGATATTGGTTACAAAGCCGGTGAAATGGCATATGAAATTCTTGTAAACGGTGCAGATCCCGCTGAAATGGAAATTGCTTATGCTCAGAATCCTGTAAATATGTATATGGCAGATCGCTGTGAAGCTCTCGGTATAACAGTGCCTGATACATATGAAGCTATTGAAGCTGAATAATTTATTATCGGTCAAAAAAGGGAAAGCGATATTATTTCGCTTTCCCCATACCATTATTGAAAGGAAGCAGTACTGATACAGTGCTGCAATTTGTCGGTTTATGCTGAATTTCTTATCTTCTCTGCCAACGCCGGTCGCCCAGGGTATGATATGGGGTGTAATGGCAATTGGTGTATATATTACTTACAAGGTACTTGATCTTGCTGATCTTACAGTTGACGGTTCTTTTGCAACGGGCGGCTGCGTGTTGGTTTCTCTTACCGTAAGCGGAGTTAATCTTTATGTTGCTATGATTATTGCTTTTGCTGCAGGATGTATTTCCGGACTTGTTACGGGTATACTTCATACTAAATTCGGAATACCGGCTATTTTATCCGGTATTCTGACTCAGCTGGCACTTTACTCTGCAAATCTTCGCATAATGTCAGGCAGAGCAAATCAGGCGCTGAGCTGGAGAAATTATGATCTTATCGTTTCTTCCCGTTCAGATGTTATATTTGAAACTATAGGTGTCTGTGTTGTATTTATTTTAATACTTGTTGCTGTGCTTTATTGGTTCTTTGGCACTGAGCTCGGACATTCAATCCGTTCCACAGGATGTAATCCTGCTATGTCAAGAGCGAACGGTATCAATACGAATACCTGTAAGGTTTTAGGACTTGTTCTTTCTAACGGTATTGTTGCTCTTTCAGGCGCTTTGCTGTCTCAGTTCCAGGGCTCTGCGGATATAAATATGGGTAAGGGCGCTATTGTTATAGGTCTTGCCGCAGTTATTATCGGCGAGGTCGTTTTCGGAAAGATTTTCAGAAACTTTGCCTTAAGATTGGTATCTGTTGTTTTCGGTGCTGTTATTTACTATATTGTTATTACCGTTGTGCTCAAGCTCGGTCTCAGCACAGATGACCTCAAGCTGTTCTCGGCTCTTGTAGTTGCTTTGTTCCTTGGTATTCCGTATTGGAAAAGTAAAGTTAATTTTTCAAAGAAAAAAGTGGTGGGAGGTAAAAAGAATGCTTGAAATTAAAAATGTTCATAAAACCTTCAATCCCGGAACTATTAATGAGAAAAAAGCATTAAGCGGCATTGATTTAACGCTTAATGACGGTGACTTTGTCACTGTTATCGGTGGTAACGGCGCAGGTAAATCGACTTTGCTTAATATGATTACAGGTGTTTATCCTGTAGATTCCGGTAAAATTATTCTTGACGGTGTTGATATTACAAAACTTCCGGAGCATAAAAGAGCAAAGTTTCTCGGCCGCGTTTTTCAGGATCCTATGACCGGAACATCGGCAGGTATGCAGATTGATGAGAATATGGCAATCGCAGCCAGACGCGGAAAATTCAGAAGTCTTCTGCCCGGTGTTACAAAAGCTGAACGCGAAAAATTCAGGATACTTCTTAAAAAACTCGATCTTGGTCTTGAGGACAGACTTACATCTAAAGTCGGTCTTTTGTCAGGCGGTCAGAGACAGGCAGTAACTCTTCTTATGGCTTCAATGCAGAATCCTAAGCTTCTTCTTCTTGACGAGCACACCGCAGCTCTGGACCCTCAGACGGCAGCTAAGGTTCTTAATCTTACAGAGGAGATTGTAGGAGAATCAAAAATTACTACTCTTATGATTACTCATAATATGAAGGACGCCATTAGGCTCGGTAATCGTCTTATTATGATGAATAACGGACAGATTATTTATGATATTTCCGGGGAGGATAAAAAGAATCTCAAGGTTTCCGATCTTATGGAGTTGTTTGCAAAAGCAAGCTCAGGTGAATTTGCTAACGACAGAATGCTTCTCGGTTAAATAAAAAATGCTTCACTTTTTTTGTGAAGCATTTTTTTGGAATTTATCAGATTAAGGTCATTTTCTTTATTACCACGGGACAAACGGGTCTGTCTCCGAAGCCGGTTTTTGTGCAGGCAATTTCATCTACAGCATCGATTCCGTTTACAACCTTTCCGAAGGCAGCATACTGACCGTCGAGATGGGGAGCATCTTCGTGCATAATGAAAAACTGAGAGCTTGCTGAATCGGGAGCCATTGTTCTTGCCATAGAAATTACGCCCTTAGTGTGACGGATATCATTTGCAGTGAAACCGTTGGATGCAAACTCGCCGGGGATTGTTTCCTTTGAACCGCCCATGCCGGTTCCTTCAGGATCGCCGCCCTGAATCATAAATCCTCTGATGATTCTGTGGAAGGTAAGTCCGTCATAAAAGCCTTCTTTAACAAGCTTTTCAAAATTAGCAACAGTTTTCGGAGCTTTATCAGGATAAAGTTCAATATCTATGATAGCTCCGTTATCCATTTCAATTCTAACCATATTTTTATTCTCCTTGTTTTTTTATATAATATTAGCATAAAAACAGACTGAGAATCAATGCTTAAAACAATTTTAGTCTGATATATTTTTTGATATCTCCTCATATATTTATACAGATTAATATAAAGGGGATAGATAAGTGGAAGAAAAAAAACTGAAAAAACCGCACAGCCTTATGATTGACTCTGATAATTCTATAAAAATCACGGGTATTGTTGATGTCGGAAGTTTTGATGATGAAAGTATTAATCTGTATACAGATTTCGGTTTATTGCAGATCAAAGGTGAAAAAATTCAGGTAGGAAACATCGATATAGAATCCGGCATATTTGATGCAACAGGAAAAGTTGTCTCATTTGAATACTCGGAAAAAAGACAGAAAAAACAGAGCTTTATTTCGAAGGTGTTCAGATGATTACCGGATTTCAGCATATCGTACAATTATCTGTTTTTGCAAAGAGTATCGGTGCAGGATTTATAATTGGTGTCTTTTTTACTTTATTTTCAGTATTGAATGTTTTTCACGGGAAGAATGCAATTCTTGTTTTTTTCAGAGATTTTATATTTATCGTCGCTTCGTCAATTTTTACATTTTTATTTGCGCTTAAATACAATGCAGGTATTATCAGATTCTATATAATTGCAGGAGAGCTGATCGGTTTCATTTTGTGTTATCTGATTTTGCCTCCAAGTGTCCGTCATATATCTGTGCTGATAAAAAACACAATTAATAAGATAAAAAAATATAAAAAATAAAAAAAACACTTGATATACCAAAGTAAGTGGTATATAATTACAATATGTATGAATAAATTCAGGAAAGATGGTGCAAGAGTGACCAAAACAACAGGACGAAGAAGTTTTATTCTCGTATTTTTTGTTATTACAATACTTTGCTTTTCATTAGGTCTTTTTGCCTGGTTAAATATAGATACAAACGAAAAACAGGGTCAGCTTGATTCTCTTAATGCTCAGCTGCAGCAGCTTCAGCAGGAGAATCAGGAGATTGATTATCTTATAAATAATGCTGAAGAAGCAGAATTATATGAACATCTTGCCCGTGAGCGCGGTTATGTTTATCCCGATGAAAAAGTTTATTATGATGTAACCCCCGGCAACTGATTTGTTGATGATCGTTTTGCGATTATATAAAAACTCTATTTAATTCAGGAGGACCCGGCTATTTATGCAGTCTCAGGTTGGCGAAATTTATGAAGGTAAGGTAACAGGCCTTACCACTTTTGGGGCATTTGTAAAAATGTCCAACGGTGAAACAGGAATGGTACATATTTCTGAAGTAGCATCAGTTTATGTAAAAGACATAAACGAGCATCTTTCTGAAGGACAGGATGTTAAAGTCAAGGTCCTTGCTGTTAATGAAAACAATAAAATCAGTTTGTCTATAAAGCAAGCTGCGCCACCTGCTCCGAAAACAAATGCGGCGCCTCCGAGAAAGAATCAGCAGAATTCTTATCAAAACAGAAATACCGGAAAAAACGGCGCTCCTCAGAATTCAAAAGCTTCTTCTCAGGCTTCTGCTGCTATGTCTTTTGAAGATATGATGGCGAAGTTCAAGCAGGAGAGCGATGAAAAAATGTCTGTTCTTAAGCGTTCCGGTGATTTTAAAACCGGAAACAGACGCGGATATGGTAACGGCAGATAAAATATTGTAATTGAATTACCCGGAGCTTTTTTATAAGCCTCCGGGCATTATGTTTTTTTGAGGGATCATATGAAAGAAATTAACGTAAATCTTATTACGGATAAAATAAGTGAGGCATTTATCAATGCAAACCTTTATTTGCCTGATAGTCTGATTGACAGAATCGACAGCTTTGCTGCAAAGGAAACTAATGTGCTTGCTAAGAGTGTCTTTGAAGATATGAAAGAAAATCTTACTGCTGCAGAAGAATTACAAATACCTGTTTGCCAGGACTGCGGAATGGCAGTTGTTTTTGCCGAAGTCGGTCAGGATGTTCATTTTGTCGGAGGAAGTTTTATTGATGCTGTCAATGCAGGTATCAGAAAAGGTTATGCTGAAGGTTTTTTGAGAAAATCTGTTGTGGCAGATCCTCTCAGGCGAATCAATACAGGGGACAATACACCGGGAATTATTCACACTTCTCTGGTTGAAGGGGATAACCTTCGTATTACAGTTGCTCCCAAAGGGTTCGGCAGCGAAAATATGAGCAGAATTAAAATGTTCAATCCTACTGCAACAAAGCAGGAGATTATTGAGTTTGTTACTGATGTTGTTGTTAAAGCTGATGCGAAGCCATGTCCTCCGCTTGTAGTCGGAGTCGGAATCGGCGGTGATTTTGAATATTGTGCCTTGCTTTCAAAAAAAGCTTTGTGCCGTGATGTTGATATTGCCAATGCCACTGAGTTCTATGCAGATATGGAAAAAGAGATTCTTGAAAGTATCAATAAAACAGGAATCGGTCCGCAGGGTTATTCGGGTGATTGCACTGCACTTGCGTGTAATATTGAAGTGTTTCCCACTCATATTGCAGGACTTCCTGTGGCGGTAAATATCGGATGTCATGTAACAAGACATGTTAGTTTTGAATTGTAATTTTTGTATAAATGAACAAAGTTTATAAAAATATTTCGTGATATTATAAAAAAATAGTAAAAGTGTATAAAATATCTTTACATTTTGCTTGCGTGATGCTATAATATAAATGAAACAAAGAGAAGGGCGGTGTTAGAAGAAAATATTTTCTTCGGCAACGTCCGTTTTTTTGTTAATTTATTCCAAAAGGGGATGTAGTTATGAATATTACAGTTATAGGCAGAAAATGTACTCCGAGAGAATCTTTCAAGGAACATGCTGACAGAAAACTCAGCAAAATTGATCGTTTCTTTGGTGATTCAGCCACCGCAAAAGTAACTGCAACCGTGGAGAAAAGTTCACAGACAGTGGAAATTACGGTTACCAATGAAGGTATGATTTTCAGAGCACAAGCAAAAGCCGAAAATATGAATGAGGCACTTGATAATTGTGTTGATCTGCTCATTCGTCAGATTCGTAAGAATAAAACTAAGCTCGAAAAGAGACTTCGTTCCGGTGCTTTTGACGGTTATCAGGATTCAGAAATTGAAGAAGAGCCTGAATTTGAGCTTGTAAGAACTAAAAGCATTCCGATAAAACCTCAATCTGTTGATGAGGCTATTCTTCAGATGAATTTGTTGGGACATCAGTTTTATATGTTCCGTAATTCGGCAAATGAATCAGTTGCTGTGGTATATCGCAGAGATGACGGTGGATACGGACTTATTGAGCCCGAAAACGAAGATTAATATATTTAGTTGTAATTATTTTATTCAAGCTACTTGACAAAAAGTCAGTATTGAGATAAAATACCCACATAAGCAATGGGGCTGCAGATTTTCTGCGGCCCTTATTTTTACGAAAGAGGAAATGATAATGGCTAAAGTCAGTGAATATTTCGGATCTTATGTTTTTAATGACAATGTTATGAAGGAAAAGCTTCCCCATGAAACATATAAGCTGCTTCAGAGAACTATAAAGCTGGGAAAGCATCTCGAACTTGGTCTGGCAAATGTTGTTGCTAATGCGATGAAAGACTGGGCAATAGAAAAAGGAGCAACTCATTATACACACTGGTTTCAGCCAATGACAGGAATTACAGCCGAAAAGCACGACAGTTTTATTTCACCTGTAGACGGAAATAAGGTTATAATGGAGTTTTCCGGCAAAGAGCTTATTCAGGGTGAGCCTGATGCTTCCTCGTTCCCTTCAGGCGGTCTGAGAGCTACCTTTGAAGCAAGAGGTTATACTGCATGGGATGCAACTTCATATGCTTTTATAAAAGACGGTGTGCTTTGTATTCCTACTGCATTTTGTTCGTATGGAGGACATGCACTTGATGCTAAAACTCCTCTTTTGCGATCAATGGAGGCAATTAACAGACAGGCAATGCGTGTTGTTAAGCTTTTTGGTAACGATGATGTTACCAGAGTGCTTACAACAGTTGGTGCGGAACAGGAATACTTTCTTGTTGATAAAGAAGTGTTTGAAAAAAGAAAAGATCTTATTTATACCGGCAGAACTCTTTTCGGAGCAAAGCCTCCTAAGGGTCAGGAGCTTGATGATCACTATTTCGGTGCTATCAAACCCCGAGTTAAAGCTTTTATGACTGAGCTTGATGAAGAACTTTGGAAGCTTGGTATTTTTGCTAAAACTGAGCATAATGAAGCGGCTCCCGCACAGCATGAGCTTGCGCCTGTATTTACAACAACCAATATTGCTGCTGACCAGAATCAGCTCACAATGGAGCTTATGCAGAAAATCGCAAGAAGACATAATATGGTATGTCTTCTTCATGAAAAGCCTTTTGCAGGTGTAAACGGAAGCGGCAAACACAATAACTGGTCAATTACTACAGACACAGGAATAAATCTTCTTAATCCCGGAGATACTCCTGCAGAAAATGCACAGTTTTTACTTTTCCTTTGTGCTGTTATAAAAGCGGTTGATGATTATCAGGATCTTCTGAGGGTTTCTGTTGCCGCAGCAGGTAATGACCATCGTCTCGGTGCTCTTGAAGCTCCTCCTGCTGTCGTTTCAATGTTCCTTGGGGACGAGCTCACAGGTATACTTGAATCTATTGAGTCCGACAAGCCTCACGGGACTAAGGAAAAGGAGCTTCTTCGTATAGGTGTTCACACTCTTCCTAAGTTCCCTAAAGACACAACAGACAGAAACAGAACTTCACCCTTTGCTTTTACCGGAAATAAATTTGAATTCAGAATGCTTGGTTCTTCGAACACTATTTCAAACGCAAATGTTGTGCTTAATACAGCTGTTGCTGAAGAATTGCGTTTGTTTGCGGATGAACTTGAAAAAGCAGAGAATTTTGATGCTGCTCTTCACGAACTTATTAAAAAGACTATTTCTCAGCATAAGCGTATTATTTTTAACGGTAACGGCTATGATGATGCCTGGATTTTTGAAGCTGAAAAGAGAGGTCTTCTTAATATGAAGACTACTCCTGATGCTTTACCCAGTCTTCTCAATGAAAAGAATATTGCTTTGTTTACTCAGCACAAGGTTTATTCTGTTGAGGAACTCAATGCCAGATATGAGATTCTTTCAGAAAATTACTGCAAGGTAATCAATATTGAAGCACTTACTATGCTTGATATGGTAAATAAAGATATTATGCCTGCAGTCAGCAGCTATACCCGTGAGCTTGCTGAGTCCGCTCTTGCAAAAAAGAGTCTTTGTAAAGATATTTCCTGTGATTATGAAACTGAGATTGTAAAAGAGCTTTCTGCTCTTAACAGTGCAGTGTTTGCAAAGAAAAAAGAGCTTGAAGGCTATATGATTGAAGCGTTGGAATGTGCTGATAATACACAGCTCGCTGTTTTCAGTAAAGATAAGATTTTGTTATGTATGACTGAACTGCGAATTCTTGTGGATGAGCTTGAAACAAAAACAGATTCCGGTTTCTGGCCTTATCCCTCATACGGCGATATACTTTTTAGTGTTAAATAAACAGCAGGCAGACCGTTATTTTAGACGGTCTGTTTTTTTGTTGTTGCCAATTTCTACCCGTTATGTTAATATAACAAAGAGGTGTTTATATGCTTAAAATGGATTATAATTATTATAAAAAGAGTGCTGATTATGTTAAAAGTATTCTTACTTCCGAACCTGAAATCGGTATTATTCTGGGTTCCGGCCTTAAAGATTTCGCATCACGTATTAAAAACAAAATTGTTATAAATTATAAGGATATCCCGAATTTTCTTGAGTCTACGGTTGATTCTCACGAAGGCAAACTGATTTTCGGAGAAATTGCTGAAAAAAAAGTGTTATGTATGTCCGGAAGATTTCATCATTATGAAGGCTATCCTTTTGAAATGCTGACCTTACCCATACGTCTTTTCAAACTGGTCGGTGTCAAAAAAACGATTATCACGAATGCTGCAGGTGCGGTAAATACTGAGTATAATGTCGGTGATATAATGATTATTAAAGATCACCTGAAGCTTACGGGAGCAAGTCCGTTGCAGGGGGAGAATATTCCGGAATTCGGTCCTCGCTTTTTTGATACTACCGATATGTATACATCTGAATTAAGAAAAATTGCTCTTGACTGTGCCAAAAGCAGTTCTCTTACATTCCGTGAAGGTGTTTATATGTATTTCACCGGTCCGCAGTTTGAAACGCCTGCTGAAATACGTGCAGCCCGTATTCTCGGAGCTGATGCTGTCGGTATGTCAACAGTCACAGAAGCGCTCACTGCTGCACATTGTCAGATGCCTCTTCTCGGACTTTCTGTTATGACAAATATGGCTGCAGGTGTGCTTGACAGAAAGCTTACAGATGAGGAAGTAGGAGAAACAGCTTCAAGAATCAGTGCTCCCTTCGGTGATTATATAGAGAAAGTGATAAGCAGGTTATAACTATGAAAACTCTTTTAAAAAATGCAACTTTAATAAATTTTATTGACGGAAAAGTTAATATAACAGAAAATTGCAATATAGGAATTGACGGTGAATATATCAGTTTTGTCGGCACCTGTATTCCTGAGGATAAATATGAAAGTGTCAAAGATATGAGAGGAAGTATTCTGATTCCCGGTCTTTACAATTGTCATACTCATTCACCAATGACCTTGTTGAGAGGAATCGGCAGTGATCTGCCGTTGGATAAATGGCTGTTTGAAAAGGTCTTTCCTGTTGAGGATAAACTTACTGCTGAAGATATTGAGGCTGCAAGCTATCTTGCTCTTATGGAAATGGTATCTTCAGGAACTGTAAGTTTTTCTGATATGTATTTTGAGCCCGAGCGGACTTGTGAAGCTGTCGGCAATGTTGGTATCAAAGCCAATATTTCGAGACCCGTGCAATGCTTTGATCCGTCTGAAAATCCTGAGGATTCGACGAGAATAAAGCAATCAATCAGTCTTTATGATAATTATCACAAATCTTTTGCTGACAGAGTTCTTGTTGATTTTTGTATTCATGCCGAGTATACCTGTGATGAAAAAACAACGGCTTATTACAGTGAGCTTTGTAATGTAAGATCAGGAAATATGCATATTCATCTTTCTGAAACCGATAAAGAGCATATTGCTTGCATTGAAAAATACGGAAAAACTCCTGCGGAATGGTTCTGCTCATTAGGAGCATTTGATTCAAGGGCATTTGCTGCCCACTGTGTTGCTCTTACTGACGAAGATATTGCAATTCTCAGAGAAAAGAATGTAAGTATTGTTCATAATCCAACCAGTAATATGAAGCTCGGCTCCGGATTTGCTCCTGTAGAAAAATTTATAAGTAATAATATTAATGTTACTTTAGGTACTGACGGAACAGCAAGTAATAATAACCTTGATATGTTTGAGGAAATGCATCTTGCTGCTGTCATTCATAACGGTTATATGAAAGATGCAACGGTTATGAACGCTGAGAAGGTGCTGAAATTTGCCACAGTAAACGGAGCTCTTCTTCAGGGTAGAGAAAAATGCGGAAATATTTTACCGGGATATAAAGCAGATATTGTTGCAATATCTACCGATAAGCCTAACATGGTTCCCTGTCTTGATCCTTTGAGTCTTGTTGTGTATTCAGCAGGAAGAAGTGATGTTTCAATGACTATGTGTGACGGTAAAATAATATATGAAAACGGTGAATTCTTTACTATTGATAAAGAAAGAGTGTATTTTGATATAGCAGCATCCGTTAAAAGATTGTATGGTTAAGGAGAAAGTTATGGAAAGAGCAGATAAAGAACTTGCCTTTATGCTTCAGTATGAAAATATTGCATGGTACGAAAACGGAGCGGTCAGAATTCTTGACCGCCGCGTATATCCCCGTGAAATCAGATTTGTTATCTGCAAGAATCATTTTGAGGTAACTCAGGCATTGAAGGATATGGTCACACAGAGTGCGGGGCCGTATACGGCAGCAGCTGCAGGTATGGCACTTGCCGCATATGAATGCAAAGACAAGAGTGAATCAGAACAGATTAAATATCTTCAGGATGCAGCTTATACCATAGCGCATGCCCGTCCCACCACGGCTAACCGAATGAGTCTTATCACCGGCGGCTGCCTGGAAGCTGCAAAAAAGGCACTTTCTGAGGGTAAAAACGTCTCCGAGGCTATTGTTGAATACACAATCAGCATCAACAATATGAGATATAACAAAGTTTATAATATGGCAAAATATCTTGCAGATATGATTCCTGAACACGGAGCTGTCATGACACAGTGCTTCGGAGAAACAATTGTCGGACAGATGTGCCGTGTGCTTAAAGAACAGGGCAAGGGAGACGTGCGTATATTCTGTCCCGAAACAAGACCCTATTTTCAGGGTGCAAGACTTACGGCAACTGTATGCAATGATATGGGAATGGATGTTACTGTTATTACTGATAATATGCCGGCTTTTGTGATGAAGAATGAAAATATTGATGTTTTTACTTCAGCAGCAGATGCAATTTGTATGGACGGGTATGTAGTTAATAAAGTCGGAACCTTCCAGATAGCAATTGCCGCTAAATATAATAAAATTCCGTATTTTGTAACCGGTGCGCCTGATCATGTACACCCGACTATAGATACAGTAAAAATTGAAATGCGTGATCCTGATTTCACTCTTCAGGCTATGGGGGTAAAAACAGCTGCAGACGGAGTCAAAGGTTATTATCCGGCTTTTGACATTACACCTCCCGAGCTTGTCAGCGGAGTTGTTACAGATACCGGTATTTACGCTCCCTATGACCTGAAGCGTTATTTTGAAAACGGCAATATGGGTGAGTATGAAATGGTAATTTAAGGAGTTGATATTATGCGACTTATCCCTCAGCCAGCGGAAATAGAAGTATATTCTGCTGTAAGTGAATGTGATTCTATTACGGATTTTATCAGAACGGATACATTAGCAACGGAAGAATATGAGCTTATAATAGAAAATAACAGAATTACAGCCAAAGCGTGTGGTGAAAAAGGTTTTTTCTATGCCAAAACTACTCTTAAGCAGATCAAACTTTTGTATTCCGGTATTCCTTGTCTGAGAATCAAAGATAAGCCGCGTTATTCTCACCGTGGTTTTATGATAGATTGTGCAAGACATATGTTCAGTGTAGATGAACTGAAAAAACTTATTGATGTTGCGTCTTCATTTAAATTTAACAGATTTCATTGGCATCTGTCTGACGACCAAGGCTTCAGAATTGAACTTGATAATCTTCCGGAGCTTACAAAAAAGGGAAGTGTCAGGTCCTGCGACAGCTTTATTAACTGCAAAAGCGACAAGCCGTATTCCGGATATTATAAAAAATCAGAGATCAGAGAAATTATAGAATTCTGTGCTGAGCGTTTTATAGATGTTATACCGGAGCTTGATATGCCCGGTCATCAGAGTGCTTTTCTTCATGTTTATCCTGAATTTACCTGCAGCGGTGAACAGGTTGAAGTAAAAACAAAGCAGGGAATATTTAAGGATATAATCTGCGCAGGAAATTCTGAAGCAAAAGAAAAGCTGAAAATTATTATAGATGAAATCTGTGAGCTTTTTCCCTTTGCTGTTATTCATATCGGCGGTGATGAGGTTCCCAAAGCAAATTGGAAGTCCTGTGAAAAATGCCGTAAAATTATGGAAAATAACAATCTTTCAGATTATAACGACCTGCAATGCCTGTTTATCAATGAAATGGCTGAATATGTCAAAAATAAGGGTAGAAACTGCATTGTCTGGAATGATTGCCTTAAAGGAAAAAATCTTTCATCTGATTTAATTGTTCAGCATTGGCAGAAGCATTCTTCAAAAACCGCTGAAGAAGCAAATTGCGGCAGAAGGATAATTCTCTCACCGTTTTCAGGGTATTATGTAGATTACCCCTATGGTATGCACCCGTTAAAGATGACTTATAATTTTGAACCTGAAAAATTCAGTTCACTGAATGATGAAGGAAAACACAATATTCTCGGGGTTGAATCACCGATATGGACGGAGCATATTAATAATGATGACAGATTGGAATATATGTGCTTCCCAAGGTGGTTTGCTGTTGCTGAAACAGCTTGGACTGCAAAGAATAATAAGAATTTCAATGATTTTTATGACGTTCTTGTCCGTCTGTGTAAACATTACCGTGAATACGGTCTTAATATTGCTCCTGAAAAAGACTGGAACCCTTCGGTTTTTTTAAGATTAACTGAAACCATTAAGTTTTTTCTGCCGAAGAAATAAGTGATGAAATATAAAAGACGATGTGCAATTTTCAGCGCATCGTCTTTCTTATTATGGCTTACATTTTGAGCATGGATCGTATCCGCTGTTTATTGCAGATGATCTTTCGGAAAAATATACTCTGTTTGACTCTTTCGGCAGTGACGAACAGGACGGCAGATGGAATTTTTTTGTGTTCTTATTTCCGATATAGCTCTGTGATGGCTTCACAGGATCGTCGGGAACTTCAGGTTCGTCGGGAACTTCAGGTTCGTCAGGAACTTCAGGTTCGTCGGGAATTTCAGGTTCGTCGGGAATTTCAGGAAAAACAGGTTCATCGGGAAGTGTGGGATTCGTTTCAATATCCTGATTTCGTTCTGTTGTGAAAGTCAGGTTATCTCCGTCGCTGGTAACAATTATATTACCCTGCATATCAGTTCTGTAAACCCTGACATCTGCATCTCTGAGACGTGATAATACTTCCTCGGTGGGGTGACCGTAACTGTTGTTTTCACCGCAGCTGATAACAGCATAGTCAGGCATTACTTCTCTGAGAAAACGATATGAAGTGGATGTATCTCCGCCGTGATGACCGACCTTCAACACATCAGCTTTTAAGTCTGTGCCTGCGTCAAGCATACCGTTTTCTGAATCACGCTCAGCATCTCCGGTAAAGAGAAATGATGTATTCTCATAAGTTATTTTTGTAATAAGCGAAGAATTATTTGTTCCGGGATAATTATAGGATATCGGACCAATAAATTCTACTTCTGCACTGCTGAGTGTAAAAGAGTCACCGGGTTCCGGAACGGTTAATTCTTTTCCCTGCTTATCTACAGCCTTAAGAAAATCCTCATAGCACTCTGTCGTTGCACCTACTTTTGAAGCGTAAATCTCATTGGTAACGGTAAATTTATTAAGAGGCCCGCAAAGTCCGCCAACATGATCTTCGTGAGCGTGAGTGCTGATTACATAATCAAGCTCGGTAATTCCTTCGCTCAGAAGATATGAAACAACAAGGCTGCTGTCTTCTGTATTGCCGCCGTCAATCAGCAGGCTTTCACCGTCGCAGATTATCAGCGAACAGTCAGCCTGACCTACATCTATAAAGTGTATTTCAAAGTATGAATCTTCTGTATCACTTTCTATATATATTATTTCTTCAAGACCTACGGACATACGAAGTATCAATCTTGCATCAGCAGCTGTTATATTTTCATTTTTATCAACGTCTGCAATTTTTGAAATCTGATCATTGAAGTTTTCAAGTCTGACTGATGCACGAAGAACAAGTCTTGCGTCGGCAGCTTCAATTTTTCCGCTTGAGTTCACATCGCCTGAAAGCAGAGGAGTTGCTGTCGCTGTGATACTGGAGCTCAACGAAAATAAAATTAGGATTGATAATAATAAAGAATAAAGTTTTTTCATGTTACTCACCAGATATTGTTAATATTTGTACTAATATTATCATAATTCTTATTATTATGCAATTGGTTTTTCTCACAATATTTGTCCCGCTGAATAATATGAAACGGGATGATAGTTTTTATGCCGGTATTTATTATCTTCCAATTTTATGAAAGGAGATTAATATGAAAAACGATTGTAAAGAATTTGAAAGCTTCACGCCGTTAGCCCCATTCCCGGCTGATGCTGTTACAACAATGGCATATGTACCGTTTCAGACAGATAAAAAAATGTTTGAAGAAGATGTTGCATTATGCAAAGGTACTCTGTTTACAGATCTCTATAAACCTTTCCTGAGAGGTGCATTAAAGTGAACACCCGAGAAAAGCTTTTAAGAAGTCTGTCATCCGTTCAATTTGCGATATGGGAATTACATCTTTATCTTAATACACATCCTAATGACCTCAGTGCTCTCGCAATGCATGAGAAATATATGCTCAAATACCGTAAACTTAAAGATGAATATGAAGAAAACTATGGCCCGTTATCACCAAAAACCGGTGAGGGTATAGAATGGCTTAAGAATCCCTGGCCCTGGGATGTAGGAGGTTGTGACTGATTATGTGGACATATGAGAAAAAACTGCAATATCCCGTAAAAATAACAAGATGCAATCCTAAGCTTGCACAGATCATAATCAGCCAGTACGGCGGACCGGATGGCGAACTTGGTGCATCATTAAGATATTTATCTCAGAGATATACGATGCCCTATGCGGAACTGAAAGGCTTACTCACAGACATTGGAACGGAAGAACTTGCGCATTTAGAAATGATAGGTGCAATTGTATATCAGCTTACAAAAAATCTGTCAAGACAGGAGATTGAAGCATCAGGCTTTGATAAATATTTTGTAGATCATACAACAGGTGTTTATCCCGTAGCAGCCTCAGGAGCCCCCTTTACAGCTGCCTATCTGCAATCAAAAGGCGATGTTATAACCGACCTTCACGAAAATCTTGCAGCAGAGCAGAAGGCAAGGACTACATATGATAATATCCTTCGTTTTGTTGATGATCCTGATGTAGCTGATCCCATTAAGTTTTTAAGAGAAAGAGAAATTGTTCATTATCAGCGATTCGGAGAAGGACTTCGTCTGGCTACAGATCGGCTTGACAGCAAGAACTTCTATCAATGCAATCCTTCTTTTGATAAAAACTGCAAATGAAACACTAAGAATATCGACAAAGATGTTTAAGTGACATAATGTAATATATATCTTTGTTGTTTTCAGCATACCGATATGAAAATTATAACCTGTTACTTCATTATTTTGAGGTAACAGGTTATTTCAGTTTGATTCAGTTACTATGAAGATTAAACTAATTTTCGTTATTGAAGTCTTCTTCAAGGGTTTCTTTAAGAAGTCTCTCAATTTCTTCATTAACCTCAAAGCCTTCAGTGCTTTCTTTGCTGAATAAAACAGGAATTGTAAGAAGCATAAGCTTTATATCAAGAAGTAATGAATAATTCTGAATGTATATAAGATCAAGAATCAATTTATCATAAGGACTTGTGTTGTACTTGCCGAATATCTGTGCATATCCTGTAAGACCGCCTTTAACATTAAGCCTATATGAGAATTCAGGAACCTTTCTTGAATATTTATATATATGCTCAAGTCTTTCGGGACGCGGACCGACAATGCTCATATCACCCATGAAAATATTGAAAAGCTGAGGCAGCTCGTCAAGTCTGAACGGACGGATAATTTTACCGATTTTTGTTATTCTCGGATCGAGCCCTGTAACAGGGATTGACACACCGCCTTTTTCTGCATTTACAATCATGCTTCTGAATTTCAGAATCTGGAATTCTTTTTCATTAAGAGTTGCGCGTTTCTGTTTATAGAACACGGGACCTCCGTCTTCAAGCTTGATAGCCAGTGCTATTACAAGCATTAACGGCGAGGTAATGATCATTGCAACAGTAGAAATACAAATATCCATAGAGCGTTTAACAAAACGCTGCATAACCGTAAGTCCGCCTTTATCAATGAACATCATAGGTGTATCGATTACATTAAGCTCTTTTGCATTTCTGATGAGGATATCAGTTACTTTAGGGATGACATACACGGGTATTTTTTTTTGGTAGCAGAGTTTGATAATATCATTTCTTTTCTGACCTTTGACATCATTGATCATAACGGCATTATGATTTTTAATAGCATTTTCAATAAAATCAATGTCTTTATCAGCCGAAATAAGCCTGGTAATGTTATATTCGTTCTTAAGTGCATCCAGCTTGATTTTCGCCGTTACCGCATTTTTTGAGCCGAATATAAGCGCAATGTTAATCTTTTTAGTAGCTTTTTTATTGAGCTTTGCAAAAACAATTACAAAAATCATTGCTGTGAAAATGCTGATTGCAAAGTTTAATAACATTGGAAAAGGCGGTATTATACAATTTGCTATCAGACACAAAAGAATATAAAAAACGGAATTAATAGAAAAAACCGTTACAAACTGACCTATTGCTATGTTGATTCCTTTTACATATCCGTAGGAACAGGCTTTTGTTGCTTTGAAAAGAATAAGACATATAATGAAAAATATTACGGGAAGGACAAAATTTCCGAAAACATAGTAAAAAAAGAAAATACTTTTTTCGTAAAAAGATTTCCATATGATAATGTATATTGCAGTAAGAGCCAACGCTTCAGTCAGCGAAGACATAACCTGTAATACGCCTCTGTTTTTCGGTGTCATGCTGAGCTTGTTACCCAATAGAATCACTCTTTCAATAATATATAAGAATATTATACTTAATTTAATTAAATAAAGTATACATAAAGAGTAAAATTATGTCAACATTATCGGCAAATTTAAGATTATTCGAATTAAAAAATTAATCTCCCGTTGATTTAACAGGAGATTTTGTCAGATAATAATTCTTTATTAAGAAATGTCCCTGAGTTAGGACGTCCGGAAATAATAGTAGCACCTTTCCTGCGTCCGAACCATACAATTTCTTTTGAGAATATTTTCCAGTCAGTATATAATTTGTCTGAACTGAAGTGATACAGCGCATTTTCAGATGTCAGAGAGCAGGGAATATTCATCTGAATTTTATCGAAGAATGTCATAAAATCATAATGAAATTCAGCTTTTTCGGAATTAATTCCGGGCTTACGAAGACTCATTTGCTGATATTTGCAAAGTTCATTAAATAATTCTTTATCAGTGAAATACTTCGAGAGAAAACCTTCAAGCTCGTTCATCACAGTTTCTGAATTTTTAAGCATAGTCATATAGGCGCCTTCTTCAAAAGCCCAGGAAACATCACCGAATTCCGAATTTTTGTAATTCCATTCTCCGCTCAGAGATGTTGATAATTTATCCCTGAATGTCATAAATAATTTGTTTACAAAGGAGCCTTCTTTGATGAGAATATGCTCGAGTAAATCAGAATAAAAAGAATAGTAAGAAATATTCTTTTCTTTGTTAAGATACAATGCAAAAAATCTGAGAAAACCCAAGGCATGAAAACTCTGTATGCAAATTGAAAACAGATTGCAATATACCCAATCTTCTTTTGATAAAGTAGCTGTTGATTGCACAATATCGGAATACTCTGTAATTTCGTTATCCTTATCAGAGCTGTGCATATGGTTAAATTCGATTTTTATCGAATTAAGCTTATGCTTTGAAATATACGTTTTCTGAGACATTTCCGAATTTGGCAGCATTTCAAGATAGTAAATACTTAGTGAATTATGCTGTCCGGATTCAAGTATTCTGCATATTCCGTTGCAGAAGCTTTCTTTAGTTTCGCCGGGTAAACCGAGAATAAGCTCAGAATAAGTAGGAATTCCCGCTTCATTATATTTTTTCAGTAAACCGGAAAAATGCTCAAGCGTAAGATTTTTACGGTTTATGTTTTTTAATGCATCTTCGGACAAGGTCTGATATGCCAATGTAGCGCCCTTGTCCATTTTTGCGTTATTCAGAATTTTAGAAATGCGAAAAACATTATCATTGCTTTCTTTCGCAAAACAGGTTCTGAAAACCTGAGGAAAACCAAATTTTTCTTTTGTAGATGCAGCAAAATCTGCAATTTCAATGTCTCTTGTAAACATACCGAAGTTAGAATCAGCACAGAAGCAATATTCAATTTTTTGCTGAGCCATCCAAGTGATTTCGGCGAGTACTTTTTCCATCGGGAACATCCTGACTTTTTTTCCGGAGCACCAGTCACAGTATGAACACGAATACGGACAGCCTCTGTTTGTTTCCAATACACATAATAAAGAAGAGTGGTTTTCGGTTTCTAAAATTGAGTCAAAAATTCCGGTTGTGTAAGGAGAGGGGAGATCAGACAGATCTTCGGGTAATAAACAGGGAGTGAATACAATATTGTCTTTGTATCTGAAAATAATGTTGTTGATATTGAAAAGACTGCCCTTGTCCAGACCTTCCAGTACGGAATAAAAGGTTCTTTCACCTTCGCCCGTTATGAGAATATCTATAAAGGGATGTTTAGTGAGAAAATCGCTGTCAGAAGTAATGTTATGACCGCCGAAAACTATTATGCATTCAGGATAATGAGCTTTAATTTTTGCAGCGAGCGCGATGTTGAATTGCTGATTCCAGATACAACAAGAAAAACCGACAATATACGGTTTGTCGAGTTTTTCGACAATACTGTCAGTTTTTTCTCTGCGGTAAAAAAATCCCGCAAGATTGAATTTTTCATTGAAGCAGCCTTTCTTTTTCAGATAAGCGGCAATTGTTCCTGTTGAATAAGGAAGATAAATGTCATTATCGAAAGAAAAGCCTGCTTCAATAAAATAAATATTTTTCATATCAGATTATACGGATAGCACTTACACTGTCGATAGCTTTGAGCTGTTCAATAAGTTCATCGGTAATATCGTTTTCAGTATCAAAGATAGCATAGCCTACATCTTTTCTTACTGCAGCCTTCTTTGCTGAAATAATAATTCCGTTTTCTGTGAGAGCTTTTTCAATGTCAGCAGAGCAGTCACCTTTTGTAAGGGCTGTGATTCGCACTTTTGAATTCTTTTCAAGGGATACAGCAGGGAAGTTAACAGAATTTGTTACATTTCCTGAGAGTAAGTAATCCGAAAGCTGACAAACAGCCATAACTGCACAGTTTTCTTCTGCTTCGGGAGTTGATGCCCCAAGATGAGGAATAGCAATAACGCCATCACAACCAAGCTGATCATCGGTGGGAAAGTCGGTAACGTAAGCTGCAGCCTTGCCGTTATTAAGAGCTTCAATAATGTCATTATTGTCAACAAGCTCGGCTCTTGAGAAGTTAAGAATTCTTATGGAGTCTTTGCATTTTGTAAGTGCAGCTTTATTGATCATACCTCTTGTTGAATCATTGAGAGGAGCATGGAGTGTGATATAATCTGCAGATGCAAAAATGTCATCAAGATTTGCAGTAATTGTAATATCTGCGTCGAGCTGAGCCTTTGCTGCCTCAGAAATGAAAGGATCGTATCCGATAACAGTCATTCCGAGAGCCTTAGCGGCATTTGCAACCTTGATTCCGATTGCACCGAGTCCTGCAACACCGAGGGTCTTTCCGAAAATTTCGGGACCGACAAAATTACCCTTACCTTTTTCTACAAGCTTTCCGACAGCATCACCGTTGCCTTTAAGAGAATCGCACCATTTTGAGCCTGCAACAATTTTACGTGAAGCAAGGAAGAGAGAGCAGATAACCAATTCTTTAACAGCATTAGCATTAGCTCCGGGGGTGTTGAAAACACAGATACCGTTTTCTGTGCATCTGTCAATAGGAATATTATTTACACCTGCACCTGCACGTGCAACTGCAAGAAGATTTGATTTGAATTCCATTTCATGCATTGCTGCGCTTCTTACAATAATTGCATCAGGTGCATCGAAATTATCTGCACAAACAAACTTCCCCGAATCAAAATTTGAAAGTCCGCTTGCTGAAATTTTATTTAATGTGAGAATGTTATACATGTGAGGTACTCCTTCGGAATCAAGCATTTTCTGCTTCAAATTTTTTCATGAATTCAACGAGCTTTTCAACGCCTTCAATGGGCATAGCGTTGTATACGGAAGCTCTCATTCCGCCTGTGGTTCTGTGTCCCTTAAGATTTATGAATCCGGCAGCTGTTGATTCTTTAACAAATTTAGCGTCAAGCTCTTCATTTCCGGTAACAAAGGGAATGTTCATAAGTGAACGGTCTTCTGCGGGAATCACGCTCTTGAACATTTTTGATTCTTCAAAGAAATCGTAAAGAAGCTTTGCCTTTTTAATGTTATTCTCTTTAACAGCTTCAAGTCCGCCCATATCCTTTATCCATTCAAGAACAAGTTTGCACATATAGATAGTGAAGCAAGGAGGAGTATTGTAAAGAGAATCATTATCTGCATGAATTTTGTAGTTGAACATTGTGGGTGTAATATCCATTGCATTTCCGAGCATATCTTCTCTTACTATAACCACGGTGAGACCGGCAGGCGCAATATTCTTCTGTGCACCGCCGTAAACAACTGCAAACTTAGTTACATCAAGAGGTTCTGAAAGGAAGCAGGAGGATATATCAGCAATGAGGGGAACATCACCGGTATCAGGTATATAAGGATATTTTGTGCCGTAAATGGTGTTGTTCATGCAGTAATATACGTAGTCTGCTTCAGGATCAATATCTTCCTTTGTTACCTTAGGAATATATGAATATGTTTTATCTGCTGAAGAAGCTATAACTCTGGCATTGCCGTATCTCTTTGCTTCCTGGAAAGCTTTTTTAGCCCATACACCTGTTTCGATATAATCAGCTTTGTTGTTTTTGTTCATAAAGTTCATCGGGATGGCTGCAAACTGAGAAGAAGCGCCGCCCTGAAGGAAAAGAACCTTGTAATTATCGGGAATGTTCATTATTTCGCGCATAAGTTTTTCTGCATCCTTGATAATGCCGTCAAAAACCTTTGAGCGGTGTGACATTTCCATTACGGACTGACCGCTGCCTTCATAGTCTAAAAGCTCAGCCTGAGCTTTCTTAAGTGCTTCGAGAGGAAGCATAGAGGGACCTGCTGAAAAATTGTAAACTCTTGCCATTATAATTATCTCCTTTATGAGTCTTTATAGTTAAATTTAATTTATATTCTGGCTACGCCGCTGTTAACTGCTGCCTTGGCAACAGCTGAAGCAACTGTATTTCCGATTCTTTCATCAAAAGCAAAGGGGAGAATGTATTCAGATGAAATCTCGTCGTCAGCAACAAGAGAAGCTATTGCATTTGCCGCAGCAAGCTTCATTTCTTCATTTATATCCGAAGCTCTTACGCTTAATGCACCTTTGAAGATGCCGGGAAATGCAAGCACGTTGTTAACCTGATTAGGGAAATCACTTCTTCCCGTTCCTACAACAGCGGCACCTGCTGACTTTGCAATGTCGGGCATTATTTCAGGAACAGGGTTTGCCATTGCAAAAACAATACTGTCTTTATTCATGGAGCTGATCATTTCCGGGGATACGATTCCGGGAGCAGAAACACCGACGAAAATATCTGCTCCGACCAGCGCATCTTTGAGTGTTCCGGTTGAAAGTGAATTATTTGTGATCATTGAAAGAGAATGCTGAGCGGAATTAAGACCGGGGTCGTTTCTGTTCAGAATACCGTTTTTGTCACACACCGTAACATCTCCGATTCCGAAAGCAACGAGCATTTTTGCAATTGCGGTTCCTGCAGCTCCAGCACCGCAGATGACGGCTTTGCAGCCGGACTTTTCCTTTTTGGTAAGCTTGAGAGCGTTTATGATACCGGCTGTCACTATTATAGCTGTGCCATGCTGATCATCGTGAAAGACCGGTATGTCGCATTCCTCTTTCAATCGTTTTTCTATTTCAAAGCATCGAGGGGCGGAAATATCTTCGAGATTTATACCTCCGAAGCTTTTGGAAATGAGTTTTACTGCTTTTACTATTTCATCGGGATCTTTTGAATCAATACATATGGGTAATGCGTCAATACCGGCAAATTCCTTAAAAAGTATGCATTTTCCTTCCATTACAGGCATACCTGCTTCAGGGCCGATATCACCAAGTCCGAGAACTGCAGTACCGTCTGTGATAACGGCAACTGTATTCCATTTTCTCGTCAGTTCATAAACAAGGGAAGGATCGTTTTTGATCTGAACACAAGCTTCAGCAACTCCGGGAGTGTAGGCGAGTGAAAGATCTTCTTTTGTTTTTACCGAAACTCTTGAACATATTTCAAGTTTTCCTTTAAGCTTTTTGTGTAATTCAAGAGATTGTGCTTTTATATCCATTGTGTATTCCTTACATATCTTCAGTTTTATCTTCCCATGCCATTGAACGTTCTACAGCACGTTTCCAACCGTTGTAGAGCTTATTGCGGGTTGCTGTATCCATTTCAGGAGTAAACACTTTTGAAACTTCGCGGATATTTTCTATTTCATCCATATTGTCCCAGAATCCGACAGCAAGCCCTGCAAGATAAGCAGCTCCAAGTGCGGTAGTTTCAACACACTTCGGACGATTTACGGGAGTATTTATAAGATTTGCCTGAATCTGCATCATAATATTGCTTACGCTGGCACCGCCGTCAACTCTGAGCTCCTGCAGCTCAATTCCGGAATCAGCCTTCATTGCTTCGAGAAGATCAGTCATCTGATAAGTGATAGATTCAAGAACAGCTCTGCACAGATGCTTTTTATTGACACCTCTTGTCAGTCCGACCATACAGCCTCTTGCATACATATCCCAATAGGGAGCTCCGAGACCCGTGAATGCGGGAACAAGGTATACGCCGTTTGAATCCGGAACCTGCTCAGCATATTTATCACACTTTTGTGCACTGTCAACGATTTCAAGCTCATCTCTGAGCCACTGAATTACTGATCCTGCATTAAAAGCTGATCCTTCTATACAGTATTCAACCTTATTGCCGATGCCCCAGGCAATACCGGTAACAAGATTGTTTTCAGAGTGAACTCTTTCGGAGCCCGTGTTCATAAGAAGGAAACAGCCTGTACCGTATGTGTTTTTAGCCTGACCGGGCTTGAAGCATGCCTGACCGAATAATGCAGCCTGCTGATCACCGATAGCGGAGCAGATGGGGATACCCGCAAGGGCTTCAATGCCGGGAATTCCCTGAGCTACAGCACCGTAAACTTCGCTGGAAGGAGCAACGCGGGGAAGAATCGACATAGGAATATCAAGTTTTTCACATAAATATTTATCCCAGCAAAGGTTGTCAACATCAAAAAGCATTGTTCTGGATGCATTGGAATAATCTGTAACATGAACACGCTTTCCTGTTAGATTCCATATCAGCCACGTGTCGATTGTTCCGAAAAGGAGGTTTCCGTCTTCAGCAAGCTGACGTGCACCTTCAACATTATCAAGAATCCATTTGATTTTAGTTGCAGAAAAGTAAGCATCAATGATAAGACCTGTATGATCCTTTATATATTCACCGAGACCTTCGCTTTTAAGCTGTTCACACATCGAGGCTGTTCTTCTGCACTGCCAAACAATTGCATTGTAAACAGGTTTACCTGTTCGTTTATCCCATAAAACAGTTGTTTCTCTTTGGTTTGTAATGCCGATCGCCGCAATTTCTTTCGCTTCAATGCCGCCATCAATAAGAGCCTCGGCGAGAGAACGCAGCTGACTTTTAAGTATCTCATCAGGATTGTGCTCAACCCAACCTGCTTTAGGATAAATCTGTTCATATTCAAATTGTGCTTTTGAAACAATTTCACCCTGTTTATTAAAAACTATAGTTCTTGAGCTGGTTGTTCCCTGATCAAGGGAAAGAATGTATTTTAACATTTATAATCCCGCCTGACTTTTTTCTTTAAATTTTAATCCTTTAAATAGGGATTGTCAAGAGATTAACAAATAATTAAAGCCTTTTGTTAAATCTTACAATTTAATTAATTAAAACTGACTATTTTACCAAAAATATTATGTGTTTTCTTGCTGATGTTAAAATGAAAAAACGCCGGCATAAGAACCGGCGTCATAAATAAGTTTTATTCTGAAAGAACTTCTTTTATGCTTGTTGCAAGACCGGCAAGGCCCTGAATTTCTGAGGGGATAATGATCTTTGTTGCTTTTCCGTCAGCTGCTTTTTCAAATGCTTCAAGGCTCTTTAAAGCAAGCACTGCCTGTGCAGGATTTGCTTTGTTGATAAGCTCGATACCTTTTGCGGTTGCTTCCTGTATTGCAAGTATAGCCTGAGCTTCACCCTCGGATTCTCTGATCTTAGCTTCCTTGACAGCTTCAGCTCTTAGAATGGCAGACTGCTTTTCACCTTCTGCAGAAAGAATGTTGGATTCTTTCTTACCTTCCGCAACAAGAATTGCAGAAGCCTTTTCACCTTCAGCCTTGAGAATTGCTTCACGGCGTTCACGTTCAGCTTTCATCTGCTTTTCCATTGCTTCCTGAATTTCTCTGGGCGGGAAGATGTTTTTGAGCTCAACGCGGTTTACCTTGATGCCCCATGCATCAGTTGCTTCATCAAGTATAACTCTGATTTTTGCATTGATTGTATCACGGGATGTGAGAGTATGGTCAAGTTCAAGATCACCGATTATATTTCGAAGAGTAGTTGCAGTAAGATTTTCGATAGCTGCAAGAGGTTTTTCTACACCATAGCAGTAAAGCTTGGGATCGGTTATCTGATAGAAAACAACCGTATCTATCTGCATGGTTACGTTATCCTTTGTTATAACAGGCTGAGGAGGGAAGTCTGCAACCTGTTCTTTAAGGGATACAATTTTTGCTATTCTTTCAATAACAGGAATTTTGAAATGAAAACCTGTTTGCCATGTCATGTTATAAGCGCCGAGTCTTTCAATAACATACGCTTTTGACTGCGGAACAATTTTGATGTTTGCAACGAGAATTAAAAGTGCAAGAATGATAATGACAATAATTGCGATAATTAAAGGACCCATAATATACCTCCGATTTATCTGACGATTAATTTGACACCGTCAATTTTTTCAACTGTTACAGTTGTGCCTGCCGGGATAAGTTCACCGTTAAGTGCGCGGGCAGACCATTCAATTCCGTTAACCTTAGCTGTACCTGTTGAAAGAAGATTGTTTATATCTTCTGTTACTACGGCTTGCTTGCCGATACATCTGTCAGCATTAGTCGGCTGTGATTTCTTATTTATATACTTTTTTACAAGCGGTCTTGTAGCGAATAAAAGTATAATTGAAACCAGCAGGAACACAATTATCTGAATAAAGATATTATTTATGCCGACAGCAGCAAGGATAAGTGAAATCAACGCTCCGCCTGCAAACCATATGGTTGTTAATTGTACTGTTGCTACTTCAGTGATGATAAAAAGAACTAAAAGTGCAAGCCAGATCCAAACCATATATTCGCCCATATAAATCACCTCCATATTAATATTATATTTTTTTAACTGTTAAGTCAATACCGTTCAATTAATATTTTAAATACAAATTCAACTTTATTAAAAATTGAATAAAAAAAAGAAAAAAACTCTTGCGTTTTGCTGAACACTATGTTATAATTGTCCAGCAAAACGCACGTGAAGTCAGCTGACGGGATGTGCACAGGTCCGACATAGCTTGTGTTTCCGACAGTGTTTCTTTACGGTGGTTTAACAAAAGGAGGAAAAAAATATGTCAGTAGTATCAATGAAGCAGCTGCTTGAAGCAGGTGTGCACTTCGGTCACCAGACCAGAAGATGGAACCCCAAAATGGCTCCCTACATCTTTACAGAAAGAAACGGAATTTACATTATCGATCTTCAGAAGACCGTAAAGAAGCTTGAAGAAGCTTATATGTTTATCCGTGAAATTGCTGCAGACGGCGGTGAAATTCTTTTTGTAGGTACTAAAAAGCAGGCTATGGATTCCATTAAGGAAGAAGCAGAGCGTTGCGATATGCCTTTCGTAAATGCACGTTGGCTCGGCGGTATGCTTACAAACTTCAGCACTATCAAGAGAAGAATCAAGAGACTTGAACAGCTTAATAAGATGGAAGAAGACGGAACATTTGATCTTCTCCCCAAAAAGGAAGTTATCAAGCTTAAGCTTGAAAGAGAAAAGCTCGAAAAGTTCATGGGCGGTATCACAAAAATGAAGAAGCAGCCTGCTGCTATGTTCATTGTTGACCCCAGAAAAGAAAGAATCGCTGTTCTTGAAGCAAAGAAGCTCGGTATTCCGATCGTTGCTATCGTAGACACAAACTGTGATCCCGATGAAGTTGATTATGTTATCCCCGGTAATGATGACGCTATCAGAGCAGTAAAGCTTATTGCAGGTGCTATGGCTGATGCTGTTATTGAAGGCAGACAGGGTGAAACAGCTCCCGCAGAAGCTGAAGAAGTTGTTGCTGAAGAAACAGCAGAATTTACAGAATAATTGATAATAAATATAAGCCCGTAATTTTTGCGGGCTTTGTTTTGGTAAATAACTAAAATATTCAGGAGGAAATTAATATGGCATTTACAGCTAAAGACGTTCAGGCTCTTCGTGAAAAGACCGGCGTTGGTATGATGGATTGTAAGAAGGCACTTGTTGAAACAGATGGTGATATCGACAAGGCTATTGATATTCTCAGAGAAAAGGGTCTTGCTTCTGCAGCCAAGAAAGCAAGCCGTGTTGCAGCAGAAGGTATCGTTGCAACATGTTCAGATGACAAAGCAGGTGTTCTTGTTGAACTTAACTGCGAAACAGACTTCGTTGCAAAGGGTGCTCCCTTTGTTGAACTTTCCAATAAGGTAGCAAAGACAGTTCTTGCTGCTAAGCCTGCCGATCTTGAAACTCTTCTTGCAACTAAGGCAGTAGATTCCGATATGACTGTTGAACAGGAAGTTCAGGAAGTTTTCCTTGCTCTTCGTGAAAACCTTAAGGTAAGAAGATTTGCAGTTGTTGAAGGTCACACTGCAACATATATTCACGGCGGCGGTTCTGTTGGTGTTATTGTTGCATTCGATACAGATGATGCAACAGCAGCAAAGGCAGAAGTTGCTGAAATGGGTAAGAATATAGCTATGCAGGTTGCAGCTATGAGTCCCGAATTCTTAAGCAAGAATGATCTTTCTGCAGAAGAGCTTGCTAAGATGGAAAATATTACTGTTGAAAGTGCTCTTAATAAGCCCGATTCACTTCCCGTACCGATTCTTAACAGTCTTATTGCTGAAGTTATTGATACAAAGAAGTGGAACGAAGAAGATACTGCTATTTATCAGGGACTTGATCAGCAGCAGAGAAAGAATTTCTTTAATTTCATTTCCAAGGAAGCTTATGCTGAGCTTGCAGCTCTTGCAGTTTCTAAGAAGGCTGAAATTGTTGAAAATAAAATCTTCAACGGTCTTGTACAGGGTCGTCTTTCTAAGCAGCTTAAGGAAGTTTGTCTTCTTGAACAGGCTTTCGTTCGTTCTGATCTCTTTGACGGTGATGTTAAGGGTTATGTTGCTTCAGTAGCAAAGTCTCTCGGTGCTGAAATTTCAGTTAAGAGCTTCACTCGTTTTGCAAAGGGCGAAGGAATTGAAAAGAAAGCTGATGATTTCGCAGCTGAAATCGCAAGTATGGTTAAATAAGGTTTTATAAATCTTTTTTGAGAGGAGCTTCGGCTTCTCTCTTTTTTTTTGTTTGACTTGAATCAAATTAAGTGGTAATATCATTAAAAATAGCTTAAAAGGTGATATTGATATGATGAACAAAATATATTTATGGGAAAATGACGTTCCGTATTTTAATCCTGAATATAATCAGGAGCCACCGTCAATAACTGAATATTTTCTGGATAATGATAAACGTAATGGTTGTGTGCTTGTTATACCCGGTGGCGGTTACGGTTTTGTCTGTATTGACCATGAAGGGGATGCAATATGCAGATATCTCAATGAAAACGGCATTTCAGCTGCATATCTGAATTACAGAATCGCTCCGTATAAGCATCCTGTTATGGAAGAGGACGCACGAAGAGCTATTCGTCTTCTGAGATTTAATGCACAGAAGTGGGGGATTGCTGCTGATAAAATCGGTACAATGGGTTTTTCTGCAGGCGGACATCTGACCTGCATGACCGGACTCAGATTTGATTACGGTAAAGCGGGGAGTGATGCTGTTGACGCTGTTTCTTCCCGACCTGATACATGCGCTCCTTGTTATGCCGTTGCATCTCTTAATCCGGAAATAACCCATCTCGGCACTCTTCATAATCTTTTGGGGGATGAGCCTGATATGAATTTGGTGGAGTCTCTTTCCGCTGAAAACATTGTTCGTGATGATATGCCGCCCGTTTTTCTGTGGCATACAGCTGAGGATGCTGCTGTCAATCCCGAATGCTCACTTCGCTTTGCTTCCAGTCTTATAAAAGCAAAAATCCCATGTGAACTGCATATATTTCCATATGGAGGACACGGACTCGGCAAAGCCGATATGCAGCCTCTTGCTGACCAATGGATGCCATTATATGTGAAATGGTTGAAGTATTACGGATATTGAGTGACTCTTAAAAAATGAAAAGGTATACAACCGGCATGTTGTATACCTTTTCATTTTTTTAAATCTTTGTTTTTTATTTCTGCTATTGTTATCAACCGTTTTAAGTTGTTAATGCTGTAGATTGCTAAAGAATAGTATTTACTGTATAATTAACCGATAAATAAAGTAGAGATATCGATAGCATTAATAAATTAATTATTTGTTCTTATTATTTACAAATTGAGCAGCAGCGTATCTTGAATGAACATTAAGCTTTTTGTAAATCTTTTTTGTATAGTCATTTACCGTATGCTCGGAAATAAACAAAGTCTTTGCTATTTCCGAATTGCTGTAACCGCAGGCTATAAGATCAAGAACCTCAAGCTCTCTTTTGGTAAGTGCTTTAAGCATGTCGTCAGTTTTATCTCCCACATTATTAATAATTTCTCTATTTTCAGGAACTGTGCTTGTTATCTGTATATCAGGAACCGGGCTTGTTATCTGTATATTGTTAATAACAGTATCAGAATCGATTTCCTGTTTGTTTCCGGTATCAGGTTCTGAGTCAGGAACCGGTATATTTCTTTTGAAAGCATACAGAAAATAGGGTTCGAGCTGTAAATAAACTACTACAAGGATTACCATAATTATGCCGTAAGTCAGATTCAGTATTGAAGGAATATCCCGGAAGCCTTCGACCATAGAGCTTTGCACAAGAACAGCAACAAGGGCAAGACTGATAGTGACCGGAGTGAGGTGTTTTGCCGGGTATGATTTCATTATCATAACACAGTAAAGGGGAATCATAGAGCAGGGAACCATACCGATGCCGATAAGAACACAGGACACATAAGAAAGAGCAGGCATATAGGCTGCCGCGTACATCAATAAAAATCCTACTCCGCCAAAAGCCATTGAAACGGAAATTGAACGGAAGGGATGTATGTTGAACTTTTTATAAAGAACATAAATAAGTATTGAGATGGCTGCAGCCGTAAAATATGAAACAAACACCCCATTGTATACCTCTCCCGAAATGGAAGGCCCCGAAACTGCCATGAGAGCAGAGATGAATATAAGAATATAAGTTCCTAAAAGCAGCTTTTTAGGTGCGGTAAGATTATCATTTTTTTTGACGTACTCCGGGAAACTGTTATTGTCTGTCGGTATACTGAAATAGAATACGGAAAGAAAAATCAGTGCGAAAACCGTAACGATACGGAAAACGGGGAAGGTTATGGGAATGAAATCGTTCTGCACGACGGAAATCAGAAGCATAGATACGCCGTATGCTATCGTAAGGTGTCTTATTGTTGCCTTTTCAGAGAAAAAGTTTACCATAATGAATGTTTCAAAGCCTATCATTGTGCAGCAGACAAATATGTGTGCATATATGAGAAATCTCAGAATATTTACGTCCAAGGGGAAAAACAGCCCGAAAAGTGTTATAAGAGCTGTAAGGGTGCAAAGCCTTCCTGCGAAAACTACCTTCTTGGGAAATATCAGCATAAAGAGAATCGAAACAATATAAGCAACAGCGATAAGAGTTGCAACATTATCTATAGATATAGGTAATGGAGTTCTTCCGTCAATATTGAGAGCAGGGCCCATAAAGTAGATAAAACCCATCTGCCAGAAGGAGAACATGGAAAAACACAAAAGCTGCCACATTGGCGGATTCAGTCTTTTTTGCTGATTGTTAAATAATAATGAGTTGCTCATAAAACACCTCTTTATAAGAAAATACTGTAAATTTGGGTAGTATTCCTAAAAACCCCTTAAATTAGGGATTGTAATACTCCCTGTTTTTTAGATAAAATCCTATTGTAGATACGATTGCAGATAAAATTTTGTTTATATTTACCGAAAACTGCACTGTTATTATTTATTTATAATAACAAATAATCAAAAAAATATCAATCTCAGTATTTGCATTTTTATCAATATGGGTAGTATAACTACCCATATATGAGGAAAAAAGGAATGATGTTAAATGAACTGCCATTCAGATAATAAATCCAATTTTATTTACTTTGTTAATATTGCCAGAGAGGAATTTAAATCTATAACGCAAAAACATCCCGAATTGAAAGAATTGTCACACAGGGAGCTTGATATCTTTCTTGTTCTTCTGTCTGATAAGACCCAAAAACAGATAGCAGAGGAGTTGTACGTTTCCGCGTCTACCGTTCATTTCCATACAAAGAATATTTATAAAAAATTGAATGTGACGGGCAGAAAGCAGCTTCTCATAAAGTATAAAGATATTTAAAGGAGGTTTTTAGTATGGGATTTCTTGAGCGTGCCATAAGACGTGGTATCAGCGAGGGTATCGGAAAAGCAGTAGGAAGCGCAATCAATCAGGCAATTGAGCCGAAGGCAACGGAGCTTGTAAACAGAACGGCAGCAATGCTTGATGAGGCAAAAGTTAATTCTTCGGAAAATGCGAGCGGAGTAAAAGCACAGGGTGCATTTGCAAATTTAGAGCGTGCTGCTATGGATTTTGCAACAAAGCAGGCAGAGAATCTTAAAGTATGCTATCATTGCGGAGAGTCCGCTGCTGCCTCACAGAAATTTTGTCAGAGCTGTGGAAACGCTTTGCCTGAGATGACTGTAGCAGATGCTGCGGTGTGTCCCGCTTGCGGAAAGCAAAATACTGTAGGAACAAAATTCTGTACCGATTGCGGAACTAAGCTTCCTGTCGCAGTAATGGAGGAGGAAAGCAATAAAAGAAAAGCAGAGGCGGTATTGACTGAATGGAAGCTTAAGCTTTCAGACTATCCTGTGTGGCAGTCCGGCGGAGAAAACCTTTATTTGGACGAATATGACGGATATACCGTTTTCGGCGCCGATTTCAAAGGTGATTCTCATGGTGCAAGAAATGCTTTTGAGCAGTACCGCAGCCTTGCTAAGCAAAACGGTTTTCGCCCTGCCGGACAGTATCCTTCTGATGAGCATCTTTACAAAATGGTTGAAGGAAAATGCCTTCATATTGATTTTGAGCATTGCTTTGAAAGCGGAAGTGATCAGGTGTGTCTGGGATTTATGACAGGTGAACCTGCAGGAGGATTCAACTATACCAAGCCTGAACCCAAAAAGCCCGTAGGCTTAAAGGATTTATTTAATTTTTGATTAGAGCTTCCCTTAATAGGAAAATTCAGGTTTCTTAAGTGAGGCTCCTCATTAGTATTAAGAAAGGAAAAAACAGATTATGAAAAAGACGCTATTGGTAATATTTTCCGTTTTAATGCTTATTGCCGTGCTTGCTGTGTCGTCATCGGCTTATACCGTTGACAGTGAAACGAGCTTGCCCATACCCACTGAAGCCCCCGAAATATATTATATCTCGAATGATGCCCGAGATGACGGAGATCGGGTAATTGCGAACTATATCAATTCCGAAGAAATTATAGAAATGTCAAGGGAAGTATCAGTGCTTGGTGAAAAAGCGTATCTTAAAAAACACGGCTTCAATATAAGCACTGAGGAAGATTCATATGATTCTGCTTCAATTGAAACTTATGTTCAGTTTGCTTATTCCTTTGATAATGTGAACTGGATAAACGACAGCGACTATGCGGATGAAGACGATACCTACTTCCTTCCTTCCAGTATATATGATTACGACAGCTCACAGTATACATATCGTGATCTGCCTAATATATCCTGCTCATTCAACTGGTTTGATTATAAAACTATTTTTGATCTCACAAACATAATTGAGTGGTATTATGAGGGTTATCATGCACAGCTTGCTTCAAATATGACTCAGGGAAGAGCCTTCAGAACAAATATCAATGACGAGGATACAGGCTACAGCGTAAACTTCAACAATGAAACTCTTTATGTTAAAGCAAGATACCGTCTGTGGTATTATACCCGCGTTGACGGAGTTGGAAGCTACCACGTATTTTATTCTCCCTGGTCTGAGACTGTTTCCTACAACAATACCTCCAAGGGGCTTACCTATGAAATGCCTGCTGAAGGAAATATCAATGAGGCTCCTGTGATTAAGCATATCAGGACAAAAAAATCAGGCGATACATCATACTACCTTATATCAATAAACTATCCCGATACCTTATTAAAAGCCGGTGCAGCCGCTGATGCTGCTTACCGTAATTATGATGATGAGTATGAGATTTTCCTTGATGAGGATTACTACTGGTACAGAAATGTACAGTATGAATTCAGGGTGAATGACGGTCAGTGGTATGAATATACATCCACGTGGCCCGGTGATTCTGATTATGAATTTGTTAATTATTTAATATCCGATTTCTTTGAGGATGAAGGAATTGCCTATGAGCAGGGTGATACCGTTTATCTTCGTGCAAGAGTTATTATCGGTGATTATGATTACGGTGACTACGGCATAGTGCCCGGTGATGAGTGCTATTGGGTATCGCAGTACAGTGAGCCCATTGTAATTCCTCTTGACGGTTATTACAGAATTAATTATGACCTTAACGGCGGTAACTTTGATTACGGTGCTGATATTTTATGGCAGTTTACCGAAGAATCAACCGTTGTAATTGACCTTACAAGTGCCGATTATACTCCCACCCGTTACGGCTATAAATTTGAGGGTTGGTACACAACCGAGGATTTCCAGAACGGCACAAAGGTAACAAGCATTGATACGACTGCTGAAACGAACCACAAGATTTATGCAAGGTGGTCTGCAACGGAATATAACATAACCTATGTTCCCGGTACGAAGAGATATGTAAATAATTACAATCCTACCCTTGTAACAACCTATATGGATAACGAGGTGCTTGAAGACCCCTCCTGCTCGGGACTTACCTTCCTCGGCTGGTATACAACTCCCGACTACAAGGAAGGAACTGAAATAACCGAAATCAAGTGTTCGGAGCTTACAGGCGACATAACATTATATATGAAGTGGAATATTCCTACATATACCGTTACTTATGTATTGAACGGCGGAACGAATGCCCCTGAAAATCCCACAAGCTTTACTGTTGATATTGAGGATGAAGATGATTATATCAACATAAAGGCACCCACAATGAAGGGTATGATTTTTGACGGCTGGTATTATTATGAAGATTTCTCAAGCGCACTTACAAAAACCGATAACGGCTACAATATGCACCGCTACGGACATAATATCACCCTTTATGCAAAATGGATCAAGGCAAGATATGACATAACATATGTTCAGCCTGCGGCTCAGAAGAATGTATATAACCCCAATCCCTCACAGTATACATATGGTGATACGGTGAAGCTTCAGGCTTTATCAGACACGGGTTATACCTTCGGCGGATGGTACACCGATGCCGCATTTACCAAAAAGGCTGCCGATATTACCGCAACGGATGAGGGCGCAAGAACCTTCTATGCAAAGTGGACAGAAAATGTTTATAATATTATCTATGTTCATGATACCATAGCAGAGCTTGCTCCTCCTAAGGATAAAATTAACAATTCCAATCCGGCGACAAGAAAATATACTCAGAAAATAGCTCTTACTGATCCCTATACCGGAGACGGAATTTTTGAATTTTTAGGTTGGTATAATAATGTTAATTTCCAGGGTGATAAAATAACAGAAATACCGGCAAACCGGGCTGAGCATACAACATTATATGCAAAATGGTTTGTATATCAGTGGGGTGATGTTAACCTTGACGGCAAGGTAACTGCTGCAGACGCCCGAATTGCTCTCAGACATTCTGTTTCGCTTGAGAAAATTACAGGTAAAGCTTTTTATTGGGCTGATGTAAACTATAAAGACAATAAAATTACAGCGGCAGACGCAAGAATTATTCTTAGAATGTCAGTAAACTTGGATTCAGTTGCTTCTTTGGGACTTCCGTCCGTGCCTCCGACGCTTAAAAAATAATGTAAAATTAAGGCACTCCAAATGGAGTGCCTTAATGATTTTTTTAATATTTTACATAATATTTTTAATTTTTGAAAGTCTTTCAAGTGCTTCGTAAAGAGTTTCATCTTTCTTTGCAAAGTGGAAACGTGCAAGGTGATTAACATCTTCTTTGAAGAATGAAGAACCGGGTACAGCTGCGACACCGACTTTATAAGCAAGTTCTTCACAGAATTCAATATCAGTTCTTCCTTTCTGGAATTCTGAAATATCAACCATCATGAAGTAAGAACCTTCAGGCTCAGAGAATTTCCAGCCGAGATCTCTAAGACCGCCAACAAAGATGTCTCTCATATGTGTATAGTGATCCTGAAGCTCCTTATAATATGACATGGGAGCTTCAAGTCCTGCTACAATTGCTTCCTGTAAGGGAGAGGGAGCACATACTGTAAGGAAATCATGTATCTTTTTGCATCTGTCCATAAGTTCTTCACATGCTACGATGTAGCCAAGTCTCCATCCGGTGATGGAATATGTTTTTGAAAGTGAAGAGCAACAGATTGTTCTTTCCCACATGCCGGGAAGAGAGGCAATATATGTATGCTTATGGGGTTCAAAAATTATGTGTTCATATACCTCGTCGGTGATAACGATAACATCATATTTAATTGCAAGATCTGCAATTACCTGAAGCTCTTCTTTTGTAAATACTCTGCCTGAAGGATTTGAAGGATTACAAAGCAGCATTGCTTTAGTTTTCGGATCCTTAAACGCATCTTCAAGCTGATTAGCATCAAAAGTAAAAGCGGGCGGATTAAGAGGAACAAAGATGGGTTCCATTGAATTAAAAAGGCTCTGAGCCGCATAGTTTTCAAAATAAGGGGAGAATATTACTATTTTGTCTCCGGGATTTGAAATTGCCATCATAGTAGCCATCATAGCTTCAGTACTGCCTATTGTTCCGATAACATTTTTATCCGGATCAAGCTCAATCCCCATGAAAGTTCCGACTTTTTTTGCAACAGCAGCACGATAATTATAAGCACCCCAGGTAGGAGAATACTGATGAGGGCCTGCAGTTGCAACCTTTGCAAGTGCATCCATAATAAACTGAGGCGGATCAAAATCAGGGAATCCCTGGGAAAGGTTAATTGCACCGCATTCCATAGAAATTCTTGTCATTCTGCGGATAACGGAATCGGAAAGATGTTCGATTTTTGTGTTTAATTCTTTCATTTTAATTTCTCCTTAAGAGTTGTATCCGAGTTCGAATGCCTTGAGATTAACTTCGAGGAATTTTTCGGGTACTGTATTTTTTATTGTCTGAGTCCATACTTCATAGGGAATATCCCAGTTTTTTGCCATAACACCAATAAGAACGACATTAACAGCCTTCTGATTACCGGCTTCTTTTGCGAGTGAAAGGGCGTCAACAACCGTGGTATCAGCTTTTTCTTGAAGCTCTAAATCAATATCCTTGGGATATTCGCAAGCACCGACAATAACAGGCATAGGATCAATCTGTTGATTGTTTACTATAATTTTACCGCCTTTTTTCAGGTAGGGAAGTGCTCTTTTTGCTTCCAATAGTTCAAAAGCAAGAATCATATCAGCGCCGCTCTTATCAATTATCGGTGAGCTGACTTTATCTGAATAGCGAACATATGTAACAACAGAGCCGCCGCGCTGGCTCATACCGTGAACCTCGGATACTTTTACATCGTATCCCTGGCTTATAACAGCGTTTCCGAGGATTCTGCTTGCAAGTAATGTTCCTTGTCCGCCTACGCCGACGATCATTATGCTTTTTGTATCCATTTAAGCATCCTCCTTTTCTATAGCTTCAAAGGGACAGATATTGATGCAAAGTCCGCAGCCGTTGCATTGTGTTGGGTCAATTACAGGTCTTCCGTTTTTCACGGTTATCGCGGGACATCCTGCTTTAAGGCACATTTTGCAATTTTTGCATTTATCGGTAATTACACAGCTGCCTGAGTATTTAACTGTTTTAAGAAGAGCACAAGGACGCTGAGCAATAATTACTGAGGGCTCATCTTTATCGGTTTCTTCTTTAACAACTTTTTCAAAATTTTTGACGTCAAAGGGATCCGCTATTCTTACACTGTCAACACCTACTGCTTTACAAAGAAGCTCTAAATCAATCTGTTTCGTAGCTTCTCCACGTATGGTTTTTCCTGTTGTAGGATTATCCTGATGTCCGGTCATACCTGTAATAGAATTATCAAGAATAATAACAGTGTTTGCGCCCTTATTGTAGACAATATCAATAAGACCTGTAATTCCGGAATGAATGAAAGTAGAGTCTCCGATAACGGAAACCAATTTCTTGTTGAATTCCTTTCCTCTTGCTTTTGCCATACCGTGTGCAGCACTTACAGATGCTCCCATGCAGATGGTAGTATCAATTGCAGAAAGAGGAGCCGCTGCACCGAGTGTATAGCAGCCTATGTCGCCTGATACCGTAAGACCGAGTTTTTTAAGCACGTAGAAGGTTCCTCTGTGAGGACATCCCGCACACATAACAGGAGGACGAACGGGAATCGGATCAGCGGGTAATTCAGATACGGTTTCTCCGAGTACAACCTTTTTGATCAGGTTAACGCTGTATTCTCCTAAAAGAGAAAATACTTCTTTTCCGATTACATCAATACCGTTTGCCTTGCAATGCTCTTCAATAAAAGGATCAAGTTCTTCTAAAACATAAACCTTTTTACATTTGTCTGCAAAATTTCTTATAAGTTTTACAGGCATAGGATAAGCCATACCGAGCTTAAGATAATTTACCTTATTACCGAGAGCCTCTTTTGCGTACTGATATGTAATACCTGCTGTGATTATTCCGATATCTGAATTGTTATCTTCAACAGTGTTGATAACAGCAGATTCGGCATATTCTGCAATTGCAGACATTCTTTTTTCTACGTCCACATGTCTTTTGATGGCATTTCCTGGCATCATAACATATTTTGCGGGGTTCTTCTCGTAAGACTTAAGTTCATCATTCTTTCTGTCTTCAAGCTCAACAAGGCTCTGAGAGTGAGAAACTCGTGTAGAAAGACGAAGAAATACAGGAGTATCAAATTTTTCACTAAGTTCAAAACCAAGTTTTGTAAACTCCTTACATTCACCGGAGTCAGAGGGCTCAAGCATCAATATTTTTGAAGCTTTTGCATAATGACGGGAATCTTGCTCATTCTGAGAAGAATGCATCCCGGGATCATCGGCGACTGCAATAATAAGACCGCCGTTTACACCTGTATATGAAGCTGTGAATACGGGGTCAGCCATAACATTGAGTCCGACATGCTTACAACATGTCATAGCCCTTGCACCGGCTATTGAAGCTCCTATGGCAACCTCTGCGCCAACTTTTTCATTCGGAGCCCATTCACAGTAAATTTCATCGTATTTTACTGCATTTTCTGTGATTTCCGTGCTGGGTGTACCGGGGTATGAAGAAACTACTCTTGCACCTGCTTCATAACATCCGCGGGCTACTGCAGCATTTCCTAACATTAATTGTTTCATTTTATCACCTTATTTGATTTCATTCTGCATTTTTATAAGATTTTCACTTTGATATTTTTTCCTGAGCGCCGGTTTCTCTATTTTGCCTGTAGGATTTCTGGGGACATCTGCAAAAATTATCTTGCGCGGACGCTTGTATTTCGGAAGATCAAGACAGAAATCATTTATTTCATCTTCAGTAAGAGAATAGCCTTCTTTGATTTCTATTATAGCTGCTGCAATTTCACCTAATCTCGGATGCGCAATTCCGATTACTGCAACGTCTTTAATGCTGTCGTGTTTTCTCAGAAAATCTTCTATCTGTACGGGATATATGTTTTCTCCGCCGGATATAATAACATCTTTTTTACGATCAACAAGGTAGATAAAGCCGTCGATGTCACACATCGCCATATCACCTGTATAAAGCCAATCATTCTTGAGAATCTCGTCAGTTGCTTTTTCATCTTTATAATAACATTTCATAACTCCGGGGCCTTTGACTGCGAGCTCACCAACTTCACCCTGAGGAACGCTGTTTCCGTTTTCATCGGCAATCATTACTTCCCAGCCGAAACCGGCTTTTCCGATAGCGCCGACTTTATGTATATTCTCGACTCCCAGATGAACGCATCCGGGACCTATTGATTCACTTAAACCGTAGTTTGTATCATATTGGTGATGAGGGAATATATTCTGCCATCTTTTAATAAGTGATGGGGGCACGGGTTGTGCACCGATGTGCATGAGTCGCCATGCTGAAAGATCGTATTGAGAGAGATCAATTTCACCTGAGTCAATAGCATCAAGAATATCCTGTGCCCAAGGCACAAGAAGCCATACAATAGAACATTTTTCTTCACTGGCTGTATTTATGATCCATTCGGGTTTTATGCCTTTGAGGATAACAGATTTTGCTCCGACAAGGAAAGAGCCGAACCAATGCATTTTAGCTCCTGTGTGATAAAGAGGGGGGATAAGGAGAAAAACATCATCTTTTGTCTGGGAGTGATGTGCCTGTTCGGTCATACATGAATGCATAAGAGCTTTGTGCGAATGAAGAATTGCTTTGGGAAAACCGGTTGTACCGGATGAATAATAAATTGCAGCGTCATCGCAGTCGTTCAATTTGATTTTAGGAGTTCTTGAAGAACAATAAAAAATCAAATCATTAAAGCTGTCTGCAAATGATGGGCAATCCTCTCCGCAGTAAAGCCACATTTTAACGCGGGGAACTCTGTGACAGATTTCTTCGATTCTTCCTGTGAATTCAGGCCCGAATACAATAAAATCAACATCAGCTTTGTTGATACAATACTTTATTTCATCTGCGGTATATCTGTAATTCAAGGGAACAACTACAGCTCCGGTTTTTAATACACCGAAATAAACCGGTAGCCATTCAATACAGTTCATCATCAGTACTGCTACCTTGTCTCCCTTTTTAATTCCTCTGGTAAGAAGAAGATTAGCAAATCTGTTAGCTGTTTTATTGAATTCTCCCCAGGTCATTTCTCTGCGGTAAGCCTGAGAGGGGTCAGTGACAATAAGTGAATATTCACGCCATGTCATCTTACTCTTATTGTCTAGCTGAGGATTTATTTCAACAAGTGCAACATCATTCGGATAAAAGTCGGCATTTTTCTGCAATATTTCTGTGATTGGCATAAATTGATTTCCTTTCTGTCAACCATAATTATCGGTTATGAAAAGTGTCGCGTATATTCTTAGATTGAAGATACAATAAAATATAATTTAACATTTTTTAGTGTTTAAGTCAATACAATCAAAGATTATTATTAATAATTATAAACTTAAATAATTAATATGTAAGTTGCTGTATTTCCGATATAAAGCACGAATTAGTTTTAAAATTAAATACGTCCGGTAAAATATTTATTTTCAGCAGAACATAGAATCAGCAGAGGCACCGGGTGTCTCTGCTGATTATTATCTTTTGCCAAGTATGTAACAGGAAAAACTGCCGTCTGCAAGCAGCTTTCCGTTATCATCAGTAAGTTCAGTTCTTACTACGCAGACAGTTTTCCCGCTTTTGATTATTTCTCCTCTGCAAAAAAGATATTCTGTATTAATTACCGGATGCAGATAATTAACAGATGCGTTCAATGTGGAAATGATTGTTCCTTCTGTCATTGCGGTGTATCCTGCTACCGTGTCTGCCAGAGTGAAAACACAACCTCCGTGAACGGAGCCGTGCAGATTCTTATGATATGGTTCGATTCTTATTTTTGCTTCACAGAATCCTTTGCCGTATGAAGTCAATTCAATTGAATTGTGTTTAATATACGGTGTGATTGAAGCCTCTTTTATGTAATCGGGTAAATCAGTCATTTTGTCGCCATCCTTTATTGTAATTATAATATTATTTAGTAATTATGTAAATATATTTTTTGTTTAAGACATTTTTAAGTTGATTAAAATAAAGTCTTTAATATGTAAAAATATTATGATATAATCAATCGGGAGGTAATTATATGCAGATATTGGTAGTTGAAGATGAAAAACGCCTTGCTGAAGCACTTCAGCATATTCTGGGCGAGCAGAAATATATGGTTGATCTTGCTTTTGACGGAAGAGACGGTCTTGATTATGCGTTAAGCGGTATTTATGATGTTATAATACTTGACGTAATGCTTCCGAAGCTTAACGGCTATGAGGTTGCTTCACAGCTTCGAAAAGAAAAGATTGACACACCGATTCTGATGCTTACTGCGAAGGATCAGATATCTGACAAAGTAAAAGGGCTTGATTCGGGAGCTGATGATTATATGACCAAGCCGTTTGCCCCTGAAGAGCTTCTTGCACGTATCAGAGCTCTGACCAGACGTCAGGGAGAAGTTGTGATTGATGAACTGAAATATGATGATCTGGTTCTGAATCTGTCAACGTGTGATCTCATCTGTAATGTCAAAAGTGTTCATCTTAATTTCAAAGAGTTTGAGATTATGAAAATTCTGATGCAAAATCCTCAGATTGTAACAACAAAAGAAGATCTGATTGTAAAAGTATGGGGATACGATTCAAATGCAGTTGATAATAATGTTGAGGTTTATATTTCATTCTTAAGAAAAAAGCTTGATTTTATCTCAAGCAATGTTGAGATTTCTTCTCTTCGTAAAATCGGATATCGTCTTGAGGTGAAAACAGGTGCTTAAAAAACTGAGAAGACGTTTTGTTGCTATATCAATGTCTATAATCTGCTTAGTTCTGATGACGTTTTATCTGATTACAGTTGCCCTGTTTTTTCTTACAATGACTTTTGATCTGAGAGCGGTTCTTCAGCAGTATTCGGCTGCACATCAACTTGACAGTATTCCTGTTATCGGTGAAAACGATGAAAATGACTCTGTTTTTGCATTGTATTCAGGCGGTATATGTGTTGTTGAGGTGAAAGATCTCGGATCTGTTGCTGTACTTGAATTCAGCCGAGCAAATATTGATGAGGCTATTCTTGCCAAGGCTGTTCCTTATGTTCTTAATTCAGACGCTGAATTTGGCCATATCACATCTGTGAATCTATTTTACAGCAAATCAAAAGTTGACATGGGGTATCGTATTGCTTTTGCTGATTCCACGCAGTATTACGCTTATATGGAAACCTTTTTTGTGGACGGAACGATTCTTATTGTTTTAACTTCTCTGTTTTTCTGGGGGATAATGAGATTTCTTGCAAAAATGTGTCTGCGTCCTGTTGAAAAGGCCTGGGCACAGCAAAAAAACTTTATTGCAGATGCGTCTCATGAACTCAAAACTCCTCTCACCGTTATTCTTACCAATAGCGGAATTCTTAAATCTCATAGTGAAGATACGGTTGAAAATCAGATTAAGTGGATCGACAGTACATATGAAGAGGCAAATCATATGAAAGAATTGGTTGATAAGCTTCTTCTTCTTGCGAAGACGGATAATATGAGTCAGAAGAATATGTTTGCAGATGTGGATTTGTCGGAGCTGTCGATGCAATTGGCTCTGCAGTATGAACCGGTAGCTTTTGAAAAGGGTATATTGCTGAATTCTGATATAGATAAGGATATTCATCTGAACGGTGACAGTGTAGCATTAAATCAGATTATTCATATTCTTCTTGATAATGCGATAAAATATGCAGGCGAAAACGGAGTAGTCACTCTTTCATTGAAAAGAAAGCAGTCGTATTATTTAAAAAACAGAAACGGCTATGTCTATTTATCAACTCATAATACCGGAGCACCGATTCCCGAAGAGGATATTCCTTATATTTTTGATCGCTTTTATCGGTCGGATAAAGCAAGAACTTCCGGCAACGGCTACGGTCTCGGCTTGTCAATTTGCAAAAATCTTGCAGGTTTGCACAATGCTGATATTTCTGTTGTCAGCAATGAAACTGTCGGTACTGTATTTACCGTAAAATTCAAACTGTAATGTATAACAGTTATAAAGTCAGTTTTATTATAACTATATATTAATCTGTGTGTAACAGGTATTAAAAACTCCGTTTTTCAACGGAGTTTTTTTGCTGCTCTATGTTTGAACTTCTTAGTTCTTGGGAATTTTAACTTTGAAAACAGAGCCTTTCCCGGGAGTGCTGTCAACACTGATATAGCTGTTGATTATATTAATAATTCTTTTCACAAGAGCTAGCCCGAGACCGTTTCCGTCAGTTGCGCGGGAAGTGTCGCATTGGTAGAATTTTTCAAATATATTTTCTATTTCTTCCTTTGGTATGCCGCAACCTGAGTCTGAAATAATAACTGTAACATATTTTGATGACTGGGAAACCTCAACCGAAACCTTTCCTTCTTCCGGAGTGAATTTGAAAGCATTTGAAAAAAGATTATTCCATACAATATTAAGAAGATTCATGTCGGATTTTACATGAATACTGTCTTCAATATTGGTTTCAACCTCAATATTCTTTTCTTCCCATATTTCTTCAAAATTCAAAAGACACTCACACAACTGCTCACTAAGGTCAAAATCAATCATTTCTGTGGGAATTTTCTGATTTTCAAGTTGATTTATTTTAAGGATATTTGTTATGAGTTCAGTCATCTTTTTTGAAGATTCCGTTATTGCTTTGGCATACTCTGATTGTTTTTCAGGGGAAAGATTTGTATCCTGTAACAGAGTTGCATAATTGCTGATAATGCTGATAGGTGTTTTTAATTCATGTGAAATGTTTGACATCAGAGAAACCTTCAGATTGTCAATGCTGGAAAGCTCAGTGGAAAGAATGTTAATTATATTAACCATTGTAGAGTAGCGTGATGTGTAATATCTTCGTTTCAGTTTTGCCGAAAAGTCGCCTTTTTTTATTTTGAGCAGTACTGAATTGATTTCGTCTATTGGTTTTTCAACTGATAACTTTTTCCACGCGGTTCCGATAAGAGCAAAAAGACTTGCAACAAAAACAAGATTGAAAAAAGTAATGGGAGCTGCCTGTTTAATGTGTTCTATCGGTAACGCCAGGGAATGAAGAAAAATCAAAAACGAAACAGTTGTAGTGAAGCCGGACAGCAAAAAGAAACCAAGGAATGTAACTATATAATTCCATATTAATCTTCGTTTAGATCTTTTTCTCATTTTTTAATACCGCCTTGTAGCCGAGACCTCTTACTGTAACAATTTCAAAAGAATCACAATCAGCAAGTTTTGCTCTGAGCTTAGTCATATAAACATCAACTGTTCTTGTGCCTGAGTCTGTATCAGATTCCCAGAATTCGTCCATAAGCTGCGAGCGGGTAAAAGCCTTTTTCGGATAAGATAAAAGCTTATACAGCAAACTGAATTCACGGGCAGTGAGACTGATTTCCCGGTCGTTGAGATATGCCGTATATTCATTGATATTCATGGTAAAATTACCGATTGTAAGAATTTTACTGTTATTTATTCCGGCTCGTCTGAGAATTGCACCGATTTTCAAAAGAAGTTCATCAAGATCTATTGGCTTTACCATATAATCATCTATTCCGGCTTTGTAGCCTTTTTCTTTAGAGGCGAAATCATCCCGTGCTGTGACAAAAAGTATCGGTATGGTTTCATTTATATTTCTGACATTTTTAGCAAATTCGAATCCGTCAGTAACGGGCATCATTATGTCCGAAATAATAATATCAAAAACTGTTTCATAAAGAGCTATATAGGCATCCTCTGCATTGAGACATCCTACAGTATTATAACCGTGGTGACTCAGAAAAGAGCAAAATGATTTATTAAGTGCTTTGTCATCTTCAACGATGAGTATATTAAACATTATTTTACCTCCGAATTCAGTTTTACTAAGTATAACATTGAATTGTTAATTTAATGTTTAGGCTTAATATTTATCATTACCCGATTGAACTGATATACTAAAGCCTGCCGGAATATTTTCGGCAGGCTGATTAAAATATTGAGCATTAATGAGACTGTCAGTTGTATCTTAGTTCTGTCAGATTGATTTAAGAAGAGCGGGCAATTTTGTAATTGCAGGGCCGATACGAAGAATAATCTTCATAAGTCCTTTGAAGCTTGATTTGTCATCGTTAAGAATCATAAGAAGTCCGTCAGCCATTTCAACAGAGAACACGCCCATACTCATTGCGATAAAGTTTCTGATAGGAATCTGTGTTGCCATTGCAGAAAGCATTTTACCGTCTCCGTTTGCGTCCGAGCCCATTTTGGACATAATTCCTTCAATGAGCCTGCAGATTTTTCCGCCCCACTTTGTATGACGGGCATCATCAAGACAGCAGTAAATATCAACAGGCTTAGTTGTGTCACGTTCGCAGCCGGGGATAGGTCTTCCGAGCACTGCTTCAAACTGCGAACCTGCCATGCCTTCAATATCGGCAGAGTAGTAAGCAGGTGCGCTTACTGAATAATCCGGAATGATTGCATTATCAGTAGAAGTGATTGTGATACATGAGGAAAGCTTGATGTCTCTCGAGGAAGCACCGACAAGAACATAAAACTCGCCGCTTTCTACCTGAAATTCACCGGAGTAAACATTGAAGAAAGCAAAGTCACGTTTTGACAGAGTAAATGAAATTTCAG
>JAZSNB010000157.1:0-14385 GCA_045536195.1 Acutalibacteraceae bacterium | reverse complement strand
CGATTTATCAACCCCCTACCCCCAATCTTGGGGGCTGTAGGTGTTTCTTGTTCAATAAGCTTGCGTTATTCAATGAGCCTGCAGGCGAATTATAAGCTAAATTGCTCACAACGCGAGCAATTTCCTATATAATAAAAAAAGTGTGCGAAAAAAATAATTACAGCCACAAGAAAAAAGAAAAAGGGAAGACAGTGTCTGCCGGAAAAATATACGCGCCTATAATGATATATTCGGTTTTTTGCTCACAAATACAATATACTACGAAGCTTCTGTAAATTCAAGAATTAAATAGGAACAGATGAAAAATTTATTATCAGAGAAGTATTTTTATCAGATTTAAAGCAAAAATAAGATTGTATCGTATATTTGCCTTGACAGATTTGTAATTTAACGCTAAAATACGATTGTATCGTATTTTAGCGTCAGGGGAGGTTAATATGGTTTATATAAAAAGAGATATCGAGGATAAAATCCTCTCGTTGTCGGAGGAATATTCCTGTATTCTGGTAACAGGACCCCGTCAGGTCGGAAAAACTACGGTTTTACGCCGTCTTATGTCGGAGGATCGCGAATATGTAACACTTGATGATCTGGAAGAGCGAGCTCTTGCTAAACGTGATCCTGCGATGTTTCTGCAGATACACTCTGTTCCGATTATGATTGATGAGGTTCAATATGCACCTGAGCTTTTTTCCTATATCAAAATGGAAATTGATAAGGGTGCAGCCCCGGGAACCTATTGGCTTACAGGCTCACAGGCATTTTCCCTTCTTGAATTGGCACAGGAATCTCTTGCAGGCCGTGTTGCAATTCTTCATATGTCAAGTCTTTCTCAGCATGAGATATACGGCAGCGGAGAATGCACCCCGTTCACCACAGAAATAAACAGCCTTAAAGCAAGAGAAAAAACCAATGCCCCCGCTGATATAGGGGAAATATATGAAAGAATATGGAAGGGCTCAATGCCCGGTCTTGCAAGCGGAAAATTTACTGATCGGGATGTGTTTTATTCGGGCTATATTCAGACATATATAGAGCGTGATATCAAGGAACAGATACAGTTGTCAGATCCTCTTATGTTCCGTGATTTTGTGCGTGCCGCTGCCTGCCGTGCGGGGCAGATGCTCAATATTCACGATATTGCACAGGATGTGGGAGTATCAGACGATACAGCAAAAAGGTGGATCAGAGTGCTTGAAAAATCCGATGTGATTTTTCTGCTTCGCCCCTATTCAAATAATCTTCTGAAGCGTACGGTCAAAACTCCTAAAATGTATTTCTTTGACACGGGGCTTGTGGCATATCTGACCAGATATTCTTCCCCTGAGATACTGGCAAACGGTGCAATTGCAGGGGCTGTTTTAGAAAATTTTGTAGTAACCGAGCTTCTGAAATCCTATCACAATAATGCAAAGGACTGTCTTCTCTGGTATTACCGTGACAGCAACTCAAATGAAATAGATATGGTTATTGAAAGTGACGGAAAGCTTCATCCCCTGGAAATCAAACGCTCCGTAAACCCCGGTAAAGAGCTTATCGGCACATTCAGTCTTCTTGATAAAGCTTCTGTTCCCAGAGGAAACGGTGCACTTCTTTGTATGCGCCCCACGCTTTCAGCCATTAATTCGGAAAACTACATCATACCTATATGGATGATATAAAAAAGGAAGTGTTAAGATGAAGCCTGTGCTTTACCTGGTTGTTCCCTGCTTCAACGAAGAGGAGGTTATCGGGATAACCTGTCCTATATTTGTTGAAAAAATAAAAGAGCTTATCGGTGCGGGGAAAATAGCCCCCGAAAGCCGTGTTCTTTTTGTGGATGACGGCAGCCGTGACAATACCTGGAATATTATAAAAGAAAAATCGAAGGAATGCTCTCTTGTTGAGGGGATATCTCTCAGCCGTAACCGCGGCCATCAGAATGCACTTCTTGCAGGTCTTTGCGAGGCAAAGGACAAGTGCGATATCACCGTGAGCATTGACTGTGACGGGCAGGACGATATAAATGCAATTGACAAAATGATAGAGGAATATCTCGGCGGCTGTGAAATAGTATACGGTGTCAGAAGCAGCAGAAAAACGGATTCCTTCTTAAAAAGAAGCACCGCACGTCTGTTTTATAAGCTGATGTCCTTTATGGGTGTGGAAACCGTTTATGACCATGCGGATTACCGTCTTGTTTCCTCAAAAGTGCTTAAAAGCTTTGAGGAATTCACTGAGGTGAATGTTTTTCTCAGGGGAATGTTTCCCCTTGTGGGCTTCAAGAGCACATCCGTGTATTATGAGCGCAAAGAAAGACTTGCGGGCAAAAGCAAATATTCCCCCGCAAAGATGCTTGCCCTTGCTCTCGACGGTATCACAAGTCTATCTGTAAAGCCCATAAGAATAATAACTATTTTCGGCTGTCTTGTGGCGCTTTTGAGCTTTGTGGGAATAATATGGTCGGTTGCGGTTCAGCTTACGGGAAAGTCTGTGGCAGGCTGGGCATCGATCACAAGCATCCTCTGTTTTTTAGGCGGTGTACAGCTTGTGAGCCTCGGCATCATAGGTGAATATATAGGAAAGATTTATCTTGAAACCAAGGGCAGACCCAGATTTATCATAGCGGAAAAAACAGAAGACAAAACCAAAGCATAAAAATAACCTGCTGAAGGCAGATGTGCGGAGCATCTGTTTTCTGCAGGTTTTTTGAATAAAATTTACAGAATCACCGTAACAATAAAGCTTCTTCCGTCGGGGCTTTCCGCGGTGATTTTTCCTTTGTGGGCATCGGTGATGGCTTTTGCTACGGCAAGACCTATTCCGTGACCGCCCTTTTCTTTTTCTCTTGATTTGTCGGGACGGTAAAAACGTTCAAAAAGAATATCATTGTTGCCTTTCTCAATATTTTCGGCAGGATTACGGAATGTGATAATTCTGTTTTTGCCCTGACGGCAAAGGCTGATATGTATCTTACTTCCCTCGGGGGAGTATTTAAGCGCATTGTCGGTAAGAAGAGTAAAAAGCTGTGCAATTGCCTTTTCGTCTCCGATAAATTCCGTGCTGTCTTCAATTGAAAGAACAATTTCTTTATCTCTGGAAATTTCAACAGCCTCGAAATATGAAACACAATCTTCCAGGATTTCACCCAAGGAAAAGGCTGAGAAATTAAGACCGCTTTCCTCTGTCATTCTTGAGAGTACGACAAGCTTGTTTGTAAGCTCCGTAAGGCGCTGCACCTGACTGCTTATGCTTTTGGTCCATTTGCTTTCTCCGTATTCAAGCTCAAGCACATCATTTGCCGCATTTATCACCGTGAGGGGAGTTTTTAATTCGTGCCCGGCATCGGTGATGAATCTTTTCTGCTTTTCATAGCTTTCGGTAATGGGCTTTATAGCCTGCTTTGAAAAGACTGCAACGAGGATAAAGGTAAAAACAAAGGCGCAGAAGCTTATTATAAGACTTGAGGACAGAAAGGAATAAAAGGTATTAAGCTCTCTTGAATGGTCAAGAAAAACAAACGTAATATTTTCTTCTGTTTCAAGCATACGGAAGGCATAAGAGCCTGTGATACCCTCGATTTTTCCTTTTTTCAGAAGGCTGAGAGCAATTTTTGCTGCCTCGGTGTCATCAATGGCGGCAATGTTTTTTGTGTTGCTGCCGAGAATATTTCCGTTTTTATCCGTAAGCACTGTAAAGTATCTTGAATCAAAGGGTGCTTCGGGAGAAAGCGGTACTTTTTTTCCGGGCCTTGAAAAATCCTTACCGTAAACATTCTCAAAGGGGGGCATTCCCGCAGCACCGTTTTCAAGCATATTAAGTCTCATCTCGGCAGAAGAGAGCACATCCGAATAATTGGCATAGTTTATTGAGCCGATAATTAAAAACAAGGTAAGAGCAACGCTGCACATTGCTATGATAATAAAGCGTTTCTGTAGTTTTTTTATCATTTTTTATTTTCCTGTAATCTGTAGCCGATATTACGCACAACGCTTATTCTGAAATCGGCGTCTATGGCTGTAAGCTTCTTTCTCAGGTATGATATATATACCCATACCACGTTTATCTGGGCATCGGAATCATAGCCCCATATTTTTTCCATAAATCTTTCAACGGAAATAATGTTTCCGGGGTTTACCATAAGCATCTGAAGCATCTGGAATTCCCTGTTTGACAGCTGTTCTTTTTTATCGTTTGCTCTTATTTCAAAGGTAAGAGGATCAAGCACGGTGTTGCCGAAGCGCAGAGTGTTGTCGGCATTGTCTGTTTTTCTTCTTATTATGGCCCTGAGCCTTGCAAGGAGCTCCTTTGTTGCAAAGGGCTTTGTGAGATAGTCATCTGCACCCATATCAAGCCCTTTTACACGGTCATTTATTCCGCTTTTTGCAGTAAGAATGAGAACAGGGGTGTCTATACGCTTTTCTCTGATATTTTTAAGCACTGTGAAGCCGTCTTTTTCAGGCATCATTATATCAAGAATTGCCGCATCATAAATACCCGTCATAAGATAAGCCTCGGCATCCTCACCGTTATGCACCGTGTCCACGGAATAATTTGAATGCTTCAGTATCACTTTCAGTGCCTCGCAAAGGTCTTTTTCATCTTCGGCAAGCAGTATTCTCATAAGCTTTCACCTCGCAGTTTTTTTGCTATAATACTGAGGGGGCGCGGCATATTATTATGTATTATAACAATTATAGCATAAAAAACTGACTTAAAAAATACCTAAAATCAGACTTTGTTTTCAGTTATTTTAATGCAGGTGACCGTGATATCGTCGTGCTTTCCCGCAGGTGACAGCTCAAGCGCCGTTTTAACCGCTGTTTCGGAAAGACGGCTTACGCTGTTATTTTTATTTTCTCTTATCATATCCTTGAAGCGTATGTGGGGTATCACTCCCGCACCGTCAGACATAAGCAGAATCATATCCCCGTCTGAAAGACTTATTTCACTTTTTTCGAAGCCTGTTTCCCTCAAAATGCCCAGCGGCAGAGAGCTTTTTTCAACGGCAAGGGTTTTGTCTGCCTTTTTTATGATAGATGCCGCCGCACCTGCCTTGTAGAATTCGCAAAGTCCTGTTTCAAGATTAATTTTAAGAATATCGAGAGTTGAAAGGGTTTCATCGGCGGATTTTATCAGAAGTGCGCAGTTTACGGCTTCTATGGCACATTCGGGGGAAAAGCCGGTGCGCATAAGACGTGATACCAATGAGCAGGTCATAACCGAATCAAGGGCGGCACGGGTGCCCGAGCCCATACCGTCGCTTAATACGGCATAGAAAAAGCCGTTTCCGTCAAAAAAGCATTCTGCGGTGTCGCCCGGAAATTCTTCTCCTGCACCCGTGTGCTGGCTTGTGTGGTATTTTACGGAGAATTTCAATTCCTCACAGAAGCTCAGCACCGTGCCCTCTTCGGTGTATTCGTCTGCCACGGGAGCAGAAAAGCTTATTCCCGTTGCCTCAAAAAGCTTTTCCCTGAGAAGAGAAATATCTGTCATAGGGGGGATATGGGAGCAATATGCCTGCACACATTTTTTCCCCGATACTGATGTAAAGGCACTGAGTCCCAGCAGGGAAAATCCCGATTCCGAAAATACGGGCATAAGTGCATTTGCCAGCACGGGATCGGATTCGGGAATGCTGCAAAGATTTTCTGCCGCATCATCAAGAATGCTTCCCAACAGAAAGAATTGCTCCGCAGCTGCCTTTTTTGCGTTGAATATATCCTTTTTTGCCACAAGAAAGGCATTGTGACGGCATAATGCCATATTGAAGCTGTCGGCTATTCTGTCGGGGAAACGGCAGGTTACGGAAAGTCTTTGCGGGAGCTTTTCCGTAATAAGCTTTCCGTCGGTAAGAAGTGTTTTTCTGGCTTTTTCAAAGGCATCCTGAGAAAGAGCAGTGCATTTATCCCAGCAGAAATCATATTTGATACAGCCGCGGCACACATCCTCTCTTACAAAGTCCGAAAATCCCTTTGTTGACGGCTTGTCCGATTTCTGTAAAAGGGCAGAAACCGCATTCACAGAGGAAGAAATATCCTTTACTGCCTTTGCCGAGCGTTTAAGGGTAAAGCGCAGATTTCTTCCTTTTTCCTCGGAATATGCGTCCCGGCTTAAGGGAATTACCCTTTGAGCCATGCGAAAAAGATATTTTTCGGGAATGAAAACAAATATAATGCCTGCAGTTACGGTTTCCGCAATTGCCGTGACGGCACTTTCGCTGCTTCCTGATAAAATCAGAGATAATGAAGAGGAAATCACAAGGCTCAGTGCTACGGGAATTTTTCCGTATACTCCCGTAAGTCCCGTGAAAAGTCCCGTAAGTATGTATGAAGCCATAAGATGCGGCTGATTTTCATTGAAGCCCAAGGTCAGTGCACAGCTTATTCCCGCAACCGAGGAGGCAGATTCTTTGCCGCATAATGCAAAAAGCATAATTGCAAAATATCCCGTGCATCTGGCAGGTGAAAAGCCGAAAACGGAAAAGCGGTCGAGAGAAAGGAGCAGTACACAGCTGAAGAATATAACGGAAACCGTGTCTGTGGGAGCAAAAAATGCCCCTTTTTTATTGAGTGCCGCAATTTCCGTAAGCTTCATTGTAAAGGCAGAGTAGGCGGCTGCAATCAGTGCCTCAGAAAAGCATAGAATTATATATGCAGCACCCTCTGATGTTGCCGCTGCAACGGCAGCGGAGGATAAAAACAAAGAGGAGAAGGTAAACAGAGGCACAAAGAAAATCCGTCTTTTTTTTATTATTTTATCATATACTCCCAGTCTTATAAGAGCAAGCAGGCATATGGCTGAAATGAATCTCAGAGAATCAAACAGACCAAAGAAAATTGCGTAGCCTGCGGCACTTCCTAAAGCACTTGCAAGAAAATATTGTGTTGACACTCCCGAGGTGAATGCTGCCGCAAAGGGAGAAAGTCCCCCTGCAAAGGAAACGGCACTCATAAGAAAGCTGACCGAAAAGAATACTGTCTGTCCCATAGCGGATTTTATGACGGACAGGTTTCTCAGCTTTTTACCTGAAGTGAGCAGTTCTGACAGTTTTTCCATTATTTTTCATTCCTTGTTTTTTTCTTCACCTTTGTATGATATATCCGTATAAAGAAAAAAACTGTCATTTACTGCAGGAGATAAATGTCTTATTGAGCCTTATGAGGAAAAAAATTGCAGTCTTATGCGTAACGGCGGTATCGGGGGAAGAAATCAAGGATAAAGGGTGAAAAAACGAAAATCCTCACAAGGTACCTTAGGAAGAGACCTGTGAGGATATTTCTGATTGATAAGATAAAGGTATTTGCCGCAAAAGGCACAAATGAGTCTTATTTACGGGAGATTTCGGGGGTATCATACATCACTCTTGCATTTTTTCTGTCAAACCATACAATTCTTCTTCCGTAGTCCTCAAGGGATGAGGTGGGATAGGTGTTGTTGAAAACAAGAGTGTTTTCTTTCTTTTCAAGGGGAGCATATTTTCCTATATCCGCACCTCTGAAATAGCTGTAGAAATCATAGGAGAAGGTGTTTTCCCTGGTGCTGTCAAAGGGCTTTCTCAGCATTGAATACTGGAAGCTTATAAGCTCCTTCATAATATTATTGTCGGCACCGAGCTCATTTATGAAAGACATTGTTTCCTCATAAAAACGCTCGGGTTCTCTTATGACCTCAAGGCAGATGCCCTCTTCAAGAGGCCATTCTATGTTGCCGAAGGCAGGATTCATATAAACTCTTTCAATGGTTTTTCCGTATTTTTTTGCCCCCAGCTTTCTTGTTATATCGTGATAGTGCTTTCCTGCAATTGTATCCGGGTTTTCCTTTGCCCAGTCTATGAATTTTTCATAGAAATTTCTGAAGGAAAGACCGTGCTCATAATTCATATAGCGTGCGGCAAACTGCATGATTCCCATATAGTGGAAGCAGTTTATGAAAGCACCGAAGGTACAGGTTTTAACCCACATATCATAGTTCATGGAATAAGTGGAAATTATGATATTTGAATATTCTATTATGCCCTCCTGAGGCTTTGTGTGAAGCTGTGCATAGGGGATTTTTGCAGTTTCGATTTTATACTTTTCTATTATTTCTTCCTGACCGAGCTTTGAATTCATAAGAAGCTCGCAGTAGTGCATAAAACAGCTTTTTGTAGTTGCAGAATGCATCATAACATCGAGATTGTCTGCAAATGAATCATAGGTTTCTCCGGGAAGACCGTAAATGAATTCGGAATAAGCGGGAATACCTGCCTCGTTATACATTTCGGTAAGCTTGCCGTATTTTTCAAGAGTCATATTGCGTCTGCCGATATTTTTAAGTGCCTCGGGGCAAAGAGTCTGGAGTGCAAGGGAAGCACCCTTGAGAATACCGCAGTCGTTGAGCTTTTTATTTATATTGAATTCCTGAATTCCGCCGCCCTCGGTGGTGCAGCACTTGAATGCCTCGGGATAGCCTGTCTTTTCCTTGATTTTCAGGAATGCATCAACTATATCGTAGTCGCGGGGGAACATACCGAAGTTTGAGTCGATGCAGAAGCAGAAGGCAATTTTATTGTCGGCAAACCACTGAATTTCCGCAATAACTCTTTCGAGAGGGAAGTGGCGGACCTTGAGATTGAAGCTTCCCCAGTCGCAGTATGCACATCTGAAGGGACAGCCTCTTATGGTTTCAAAAAGTGCCGAGAAGGTTATGTTGTCATTCTTTAATATGTCATCAAACCAGCCCTCAAGATAGGGTGAGGGATAGTCGAGTGTGGTTATTTCCTTAAAGGGGTTGAGAACAGGTCCGGATTCGCTTCTGTAGGAAATATTGGGAATTTCCGAAAAATCATTGTCGGTAACAAGATGCAGAAGTATATCGTGAAAAGCAATTTCGCCCTCGCCGTGAATGAGAAAATCCACATAGGGAAATTCGTTCAGCTGTTCACAGGAATCATTATCCACGTTGTGACCGCCGAAGATAACAGTGCACAGGGGATATTTTTCCTTTAATTTGCGGGCAAAAATTTTGTTGTATTCAAAATTCCAGATGTAGCATGAGAAGCCCACAACCGAAGGCTCTTCCATAGAAGCCAGTGCTTCATCGATATCCTCTCTCTGATAGAGAAATCTTTTTACGGTATAGTTTTCTTTTATTGTTTCATCCGTAAATGAGTATGCGGCAAGAAGCCCCGTTGCATAGGGGAGATATGCCGATTTGTTTTTGCCTTCACCGTGAAGCTCGCAAGCCTGAACAAAATATATGTTTTTCATTTCTTTCTCCTCTTTTTCGTTTCGAGAAATATTTTGAATGTGGCTTTTATAAAGCCCATATGATATCTGAATGTGAGATGGGACGAACCGTGTCTGCGGCGGTAAACCTTTGACGGGAATTCTCTGAAGGGCAGATTATTTGTTTCCGCCAGAAGAGCAAGCTCAAGCACAAAGGCGCCGGGACACAGAAATTCGTGATTTTTTATTATATGTGCGGGAGTTGACTGAAAAAGATATGTAACATCGCTGCCTTTTGTTCCGAACAGAATTTTCAGCACAAGCTGAAAGGCAAGATTTGCCAGTATTTTTATCTTCGGATATTCGCTGAAGCCGTCTTTTCTCAATCTTCTTGAGCCTGTGATTATACATTCGGGATATTTTTTTGAAAGCTCTGCCATAAGTGCAATATCAGCGGGATCATTTTCCATATCCGCACCGATCATTGTAATATGGGAGCCGCGGCTCATGGAAATACCGTATCTTACGGCATCGCCCACACCCTTGCCCGGCTGACAGGCTATGTTGAATACTGTATCGGGATAAATTTCTTTAACGGAATGAAGCTGTTTTATAAATTCCTTATCCGACAAAGGAGAATATATGAGTGCAATATCGCAGATGTCTTCTTTTTTGCAGGTGCTGAGAATAGTGCTTATGACTTCCTTTACATCTTCTGTTTCATCTATAGTGGGGATAACCACCGAAAGCCCCGTAAAGCCGTTCAAAATCTCACCTGCCGTCTGAATATCACTGAAGTTGACAAAGTCTGTAACTTATTATAATATTATAACAAAGAAAAAAGTTTTTTACAATATCAATTTATGAAAGGCTGAGTATTATGCCTGAAAAAAGCGGAAATATAAAAAATCAGAAGGAAAAGGAGCTTGAAAAAAACAGTAAGGCTCCTGAAAAAAGAAGGCAGGAAAAAATGAAGTCCGGATCTTCTTATAAGGCTGAAAACAAAGAGAAGGAAAAAAACGAAAAGCCGGCAGTAAAAGACGGTGCGGGGGATTTTGCCGCGAGGGCGGTGTCCTTTCCGCTGTTTGTTCCGCTGATGACCATTGCTGGCTTTATGCTTTGCTCGGCAGTCTGCTACATTTGCGGCTACAGTATTTTTTCTCCCTCTTTCGGTGTTGACGGACTTTTTCACTGTCTTTATATAGGAGATTTTTCCATAGGTCTCAGCTCAAGACTTCTTGTGGGAAGTGTTCTGTCCCTGTTTTCCGATACTGTCACGGCAGATATGATAGATATTTTTGCAAAGGTGTTTTTGTATCTTTCCTTTGTTCTCCAATCCCTTCTTTCTGCCTGTATAATAAAAAAAGACCTTCGGGATAAAAATATTTTCCTGACCCTTCTCGCAGTATTATTTGTTATGAACCCTGTGAGTGTGTGCACATATGCACGTTATTTCGGAGTTCTCGATCTGTTTATTTATGTTGTTTTCCTGTTTGCCGTTATCATTCAGATAAAGGGCCGGGGCACGCTTCAGTTTTTTGTTGCGGCTTTAAGTATTGCGGGACTTCTTATTCATTATGCATACTTCCTTGCATTCTTTCCCTCACTTTTCGTGATGGGACTTTGCAGAACGGTCAATGCAGAGAAAAAGGACTCCTTAAAGGAAGTCGCCGCTCTCGGTGTGCACTCCGTTTTAAGCACGGGAATGTTTTTCTATCTCACGGTTTTTGCGAAAAACTGCCTTATTATGACCTCCGACGAAATGCTGGCGTATGTTAATTCCAAGGCAGACAAGAGCTTATTTATTTACGGAGACTATCTCAACTATTATCTTTACGATATATTTAGAGGTGAGCAGATTTATGACACAGGCTCATCCCTTTCGGCACTTGTGAATATAAATATGGAGCTTGTAAAGCCTGATGTGTGCATAAAGTATCTGCTTCTTACAGCACCTTTGTTTGTTCTCTACTATGCCGTGTGCGTTCTTCTTATAAAAGGAGCAAAGGGAAAAAAACGTCTTCCCTTTATCGCTATGGCGGCAATGCCTCTTGCTCTTGTGCCCGAGCTTATTCTTTCATCGGATTCTCTTCGCTGGATAACAAGCACCGTGCTGTGTCTTTTCACCGTGATGTTTGCCCTTATTCTTATGAAGGCTCCGGAAGCGGAAGAGCTTACGGAAAAATTCACAAAACTGAAAAAGCCGCTTCGCCTTTCAGCCTATGTACTGACGGCAGCTTATATGCTTCTTTGTCTCATACTTCCCCGGTTTATATAATAATAAAAGCAGCAAACCCGTATAATGCGGAGCTGCTGCTTTTTTACTTTATAGGAAATTTCTTTCCTATAAAGTAAAAAGATTATATGTCCCGCCGAACGGGAAGTAAACTTCCCTCGGCGATGGACTATACGAAAACGTTTCGCCGCAGGTGTACGGCGAATCCGTTTTCTTGCTTAATGCATTTTAATGAATTCCATCAGACCGTTCCAGTCCTCACGGGAGAAAAAGTGGGTTCCTTTTCTGAGGAAATATCCTACGGTTCCGTCAAAGAATTTTTCCCCCGGCTTCACTTCTTTGTCACAAATAAAGCCTGTCACACCTGCATTTTCAAAGGCGGGTGAGGCTGCGAAGCATGAGAGAAGCTCATTCTCCGGACACGCCCAGGCATCCTCCGTGGCAGAGGTGACCGAAAGAAAATTCGGTGCAATAAGTGACAGCAGATAGTGCTGGTCAAAGGGCATATTTTCTTCATTGCTTCTGTATTTTTGGTAGTTTTCACAGAACCAATAATAGAAGCTGCGGCAGATATCGTCAACCCTTTCTCCTGTATTTCCTCTTGCAATTGCCGCACCGCCGCAGCCGGAGCAGTTGGAATGAACATATCGGAAGCGGTGGTCAAAGGCACCTGCAACCAGAGCGGTTTTTCCAAGTCTTGAATGACCGCATACAGCGGCCTTTGTCATATCCAGCCGTGAATCCTCAGAGGCGAAGTCAAGCACACGGGATGCAGCCCACGCCCATATGATAAGCTTTCCGCAGTCGGCAGGCCCTCTTTTTCCGTCGGGGAAGAATAGTCCCGCAAGACCGTCGGTGAAATCACCGTCATCAGAGGTAACATCCTTGAAATAAAGATTAAAGGCAGCAAAGCCGTTATCAAGAATTTCCTCAGCGGGATAGTAGAAATCGGGAACATTTTTTTCAAAATTGAGATTAACGAAAAACGGGAAGGGCCCCTCTCCTTCAGGCACCATATAGGAAACGGGGAAGGAAAAATCCTTGCCGTTTACGGTAACGGTTATTGTGATTTCCCAGAGCTTTCCCTTTCCGGCAAAAACATTGTCATTACGAAGCTGCTTTTTTTCAAAGCTGATGCTTTCGGGCAAGCCGGGATAATATCCGTATTCCTCCCTCTGAATTATTTCCTTTACCTCTTCGGGAGAAAGAAGCGGCGGAAGATGAGCTGTATTCATATAAAAAACCTCCTGAAGCTAAAATTCAGCAATGTGCGAAGCACGAGCGCCAACGGCACGAGCCCAAAAAAATTTCAAATAAACTAACTTTAGCGATGTGCAACGCACGAGCGTCCGAAATCTCAAATAAAACAAATATCAGCGATGTGCAATGCACGAGCATACATCCCCGCACAAACCAAGAAAAGAATAAAACCAAAATATCCCCCTCGGGAGAGCGATTCAGAAATGCTCAGATTTTGTGTCAGTGCGCCGTTTTGGAAAAACGGATGCAATGGCGTGAAATATGGGCATTTATGAACCGCCGACCATACCAACCTTTTCAACAAAACAAAAAAACCGGAATTCGTCGGAACGACGAACCTGTCCCGCACAAACTATCAAAGAGGCAGGCGGTAGCAAGAGGATAAAAATTGCCATAGTTGCTGTTTTCGCCGCTGGCGAGCTGTACATTGGTACTGCGAAGCGGCGAAAACAGAGCGCTTTCCCCACTGAATATGAGCCACTATCCCAATTATTTGCACTACACTTGTATAGCCGCCGGCACTTTTATATTATCTGCGCGGCAAATATGGTGATTTTTACGCCTCTTGCGTCTTATATTCTGCTGCGTATTTGGTGAGATCGGGTCCGCCGGGGTGAATGTCGTAGCCCTGCCAGCCGACCACTCTGTTTTCCGAGGGAATCACAAGAAGATTCTGACCGTTCATTCCGCCCTTACTATAGGAATCTCTTATGCCGTTGGGTGCAAGCTCATATTGTCTGTCAAGCACTTGTCTGACCCATTTCTCCGAAACTATGCGTTTTCCGTGATACATACCGCCGTTGAGATACACTCCGCCTATTTTTACCATATCATCGCATCTTATGTAAAGTGCGGTGGCACCTATGGCGTGACCCTGCGGGCAGCAGCTCCAGGCTGCTTCTCTGAAGCCTAACGGCAGGAAGATTTTTTCCCAGCAAAAAGCGAATAAGGGTTTACCTGCGCGTTTGTTTACTATGCGGGAGAGAATATAATAGCCCGCATCGCTGTAGTGTCTTTCAGTGTCGGGAGGACAGGTCCATTTTTTCAGCATTATTTCCTTAAGATAATCGGGATCATATTCCGAAGCATCAAAAACATCGGTGTCGAAGCCGCCGGGAAATCCGATCATATGGCGCATAAGCATATCCACGGTGGTCTGCTCCCAATAAGGGTCATAGCCTTCGGGACATTCATCCCCTAAAATATCCGTAACTGTTTCATTTACGCTGAGAAGATTTGAGTCGCATAAGATTCCCACTGCGGTTACGGTGTATACCTTTGATACGGAATAAATATTCTGACAGGCATTGTTCTCGGCAATTTCAACTCTTTCGGGATCTGAGTCGCCCGCCATTTCGGCAATTGAAAATACCCTGCCGTTGTTGCTTTTTATAAATTCCGCAAAATCCTCTAAGAACTTACTCATAATAAAAACCACCCTTGTGCTTTATAATCGGATTATATCAGAGCACATCATTTTTTTCAATAGAATGAACGGATATAAAAGTGCCTGCATTCTTAAACAGTTTTAGGCATAACGAAAAATCATAATTTATCGATGTGCCGGTTGCATAAAAATCAGTATTGCTAATGTTTGTTGCCTATTTATCCTGTAGGGGACGACGCCCCCGGCGTCCCGGCACAGGAACGTGCGAAGCACCTGTATCACAATAAAGATTACCTGTAACAGAATAAAAAAGA
>JAZSNB010000028.1:0-29030 GCA_045536195.1 Acutalibacteraceae bacterium | reverse complement strand
CAATTGACCGTACCACTGCTATGTCCTTTAAGCTTGTAAATTGCATTCATCGTCATTGTGTTTTCACTATTGATGAAAATCTCCGTATATTCTTCTATGAAGACCGTTCTTTGTTGAATTGTCTTTTCGCTGCTGTCCGTTCTACCATCTTGAGATTGTTTCACAATATGAACAAGTCTCAACAGTTTACGCCCGGTTTTATCTGTGTTCTTCACACTTTCGGCAGAGACCTTAAATGGAATCCCCATATTCATTGTCTCATCTCTGAAGGTGGCATTGGCAATTCCGGCTTATGGCGACATGTTAAACATTTCAGCTATATATTTCTCCGTAATGCTTTTCGTACCTCTCTGCTTAATTTACTTGAAGATAAAATCGGTAATTCTTTCAAAACAGTTAAAGGTATATGTTATCGTGAACATAAACACGGCTTCTATGTTTATGCTAAACCTGCCTTATCTCAACCCAAAGATGTTCTTAAATACATCGGGCGTTACCTCGGCAGACCTGTAATCGCAACTTCTCGCATTGATAACTATGACGGTGACAATGTAACTTTCCATTACAACAGACATGAAGATAATGCTTTGATTTATGAAACTGTACCCGTATTAGACTTTATGGAAAGGCTTATTCAACATATTCCCGAAAAGCACTTCAAAATGATTCGCTATTACGGCATCTATGCAAGACACAGATCTTCCGACAGTAAACTCATTCCTGCTGTTCCTCTGAATAAAAGATCTTTTCTTCTCTCTTGCAACAAGTGGCGTTTATCTATTAGTTTGACTTTCGGTTACGATCCCCTGAAATGTTCTTGCGGTAATATGATGGTTCTTCTTGAGCTTTTTCATAATCACAAAAGAGTTCCTCTTGAAGATTTATTCAGAAAGGCTATTGAAAAATATCGGAGATCTCATCCGAATTCCTGTTCACATCTTGCTCCGTTTATGTTACACTAAAGAAAAAACGGAGGATACTATGTCTAAAAAAGAAATTGAGGAACTCAGACTTAAATACTTAAAAAATCCCCCTGAGGGTATATCTAAAAGAGAAATTAAAAATATGTCCGACGACGAACTTCTCGATATGGACTATTTTCTCCATGAAGGCGATGACGATGATGAAGATTTCTTCGGTGCTGAAGGCTTTTATATCTTCTGATTATTTTTCGCCTATTTTTCTATGCCTGCTTTTTCCGCAGGCTTATTTTTTTGCTTCTTTTGTTTTCGAGGAATTTCCTATAAAGTAAGAAAAAATCTTACGATTTATCAACCCCCTACCCCCAATCTTGGGGGCTGTAGGTGTTTCTTGTTATAAGCTAAATTGCTCACAACGCGAGCAATTTCCTATATAATAAAAAAGGAAAGCGTCCGATAACCGAACGCTTTTCTTTAATACAGATCTGTGTTAATAAAACATTTTTGATGCTTATGCAGCAGCACCTTCGTCTTCTGCTTCTTCCTTCTTAGCACCGCCGCTGAAAAGACTCATGATAATTTCAATGATCTGCTTAAGGAAGTCGATGAATACCTGGATGTAAGCGTAATCGTTATCCCATGTCATTATGTTTTCACCTCGCACAATAAAAATAATTGCATAAATGCATCTTTATATTATCACAATCAATTTTATATTTCAACACTTTGATTAATTTTTTTTGAAATTTTAATACTTTTTGTGAAATAAAACAACATTTATTCAATATTTCACGGCTTTGTTTAGTTTTTGTTAAAATTTTCAGCATAAAAACCGAAGTTAATGATATTGTGTGATACAGCCCGTTTTTTCGCATAAGAAAAAACCGACGGAACCCCGTCGGCTTTTTAGCATACGCTATTTCTGCTCCCGAAAGAGCTTTGATAAGGAAAATTATTCAGCTTCTCCTTCAGTTGAGCCTCCGCCTAAGTTTGCAAAGAATTCCTTGATCATGTTGATGAACATTACTAAATATTCTGCAAACATTGCGATGTAATCAGTTACGCCTTCCATTAGCTGCACCTCTTTTCATAATTTTTTGTATAGATATAATTAATTAATAATTATTCTTCTGTTTTAAAAGCTTCTGAAATTCTTTCAAAGAAATTTTTGAAAATGTTGATAAGCTCTACAATCCACATTGACCACTCTTCAAGGAAAGAAACAGCATTTTCTGCCTTGTTTTCAACATTTCCGCCTGCACCGGCGATGATTTCATCCATTGTATCATCGGGAACGGGTTGATAATTTGCCATATAAATTGCTCCTTTCTGAAAAAAAACTACAGACATTTACACACGTTACAATATCTTGCATACTAATAATAACATCCGCGAAAGACTATTGCAAGCATAATTCATCCTTTTTTTGAAGATTAACACAAATGTCACATTTATATCATAATTCGAGGGAATCTCTGCTATACAATGTTTATGTATTTTTAATAATCAATTAATTTTCGGAGAAAAAATGAAGATTTTATACGAAAACAGTGAAATTGCAGTGTGCATAAAGCCCTCGGGCATATCCTCTCAGGGCGGCGGAGAAAACAGTGCCGTAGAAATCCTGAAGGCTCTTACAGGCTCACGGGAGATTTATCCCGTTCACCGCCTTGATACAGTCACGGCAGGTGTGATGGTATATGCAAAAACAAAATCCGCAGCGGCTTTTCTGACAAAGCAGATACAGGAAAACCGTGTTGAAAAGATTTATCATGCCCTTGTTCACGGTGAAATTACGCCCGAAGAGGGTATAATGGAGGATCTTCTTTTCAAGGATTCCAAAAAGAACAAATCCTTTGTTGTAAAAAGAGAGAGAAAAGGGGTCAAAAAAGCTTCTCTCGAATATAAGGTGCTTGAAGCAAAAGAGGGATTATCTCTCGTCAGAATAAAGCTTCACACGGGAAGAACCCATCAGATAAGAGTTCAGTTTGCCTCAAGAAAGCATCCCGTTTTCGGTGACGGTAAATACGGTGCATCCGATAATGTATCTTATATCGGTCTTGTATGTCACTCTCTCACATTCAGAGAGCCTCTTTCGGGTGAAGTGATGACATTTTGCAATCCCTCTCCCGTAAACGGAATTCCCTGATTCAGATAAGCTCTCTTTCATAAAGTCCCGCCGTTTTTCTGCCCGGCAGGGCTTTTTTTGCGTTTACCGCATTTATTATCCTTTCGGCTTCCCTTTTACTCTCCTGAGTAAATTTAAGAAGAACAAAAGATACCGGGGGAAGCTTTTTGTCGCCGACATATAAAGGCACTGTATTATAAAGCACGGAATACTGTCTGTTTTCACAAAGAACAGTAAAATTTTCACCCTTTCTGTCAGAAAGCTCTCCCCTGCCCGGACAGTCACCGCAGCCATTTTCACTCTGCAAGGGACAGCATCTGAAATGCATAAGAGGCAAAAAGCCATATACCGTGATTCCTGCTCTTCCCCGGTATGAAAGCTTCTGCATCTCCTTAAAAGAAAGCTCTGAAGAAAGAGTCATTTCCTCAACACCAAGCTTTTCATACATTCTGAGAGCACGGGAATTCAGAACATTAAGAAGTGTACCTCCGACAATTCGCATTCCCGCCTCCTTTGCCAAAGCAACAGCTCCGATATTGTCGCAATATGCACATTTTACACCCGAAGCAGAAAGAAGCGAAAGACTTTTTCGTATTTTTTCCTCCTGCGAAGGATATATAAGAGCCGGAAGCTGTGCACACAATGAGCTGCCGAAGCTTTCGATAAGCCACATATTTTCTTCAATTTCTCTGTAAGGGAGAATTATCATCCCGGCGCTTACACTATCGGGAATGTGAGAAGCCTTTCTGAACATAAGTCTCAATTCAGGCTCACTGCATAAGGGAGAAGATACAAATACTTTTTCGGGAGGATTGAATGGGCTTGCAGCTTTTTCTCCTCTCACCGCAGTCAGCTTCTCCGTTGCAAGACGCCTTACGGCATTTATATCGGAAGCTCTGAGCATCAGCCCGTCTTCAATACTGCAGCTTATTTTTTCTGCATAGTAAAAGGTTGAGCCCAGCTTCATAAGTGACTTCTGCACACTTTCCTCACTTAAAGGAGCCTTTATTGCCTTTTCGGGTATTTCACCGTAAGCACACACGGTATTTTCGCCGTCAGAAACCCTGAGACAGCACCGTTCTTCTGCCTTCACGGTAAAATCCATATTGATTTTAACAAGAGGATTTTCGCTTCTGTAGGTATTGGCAACAGACGGCAGAACATCAGCTGCAGAAAGCACATCCTCTTTTGTTCTGTAGCCGAACATGGAAAGGTCTCTTTTTCCGTCAGCATAGCCTGATGTAAAACCGCTTCTTGAAAATACGCTCTGCAGAAGTGCGGTATCGGTCTTTTCGCCCGATGCCGCTTTTTTATATGTGATCACTGCCTGGGCAACATACTCGGGACGCTTCATTCTGCCTTCTATTTTAAGGGAAGTAACTCCTGCCGCAAGCAGCTCATTCACTCTGTCGGCAAGGCACATATCCTTCAGAGACAAGGCATATTCTCTTTTTTTGTGTCTGAAATTCAGTCTGCAGGGCTGCGCACAAAGACCTCTGTTGCCGCTTCTTGCGCCAAGCACCGAGCTCATATAACACATACCCGATGCACTCATGCAATGGGCACCGTGAACGAAAACCTCAATCTCTGCTTTTACGGATGAAGCTATGTCTGCAATTTCTCTGATGCTGAGCTCCCTTGCCAGCACAATTCTTGAAAAACCAAGCTCTTCAAGAAGCTTCGCCCCTGCAATGTTATGTACAGCCATCTGAGTAGAGGCATGCATGGGAAGCTCCGGACAGCATTCCTTTACAAGAGAAACCGCTCCCATATCCTGCAGGATAACCGCATCCGCACCGCTTTTTACAATAAGCTCCAGAGTGCAGCAGAACTCATCGGTCTCGCTGTCCTTAAAAACGGTATTGAGCGTGATATATGCCTTAACTCCTCTTTCACGGCAATACTTTACGGCACCGATAAAATCATCATCGGTAAAATTTTCCGCATTTCGCCTTGCATTAAATGATGAAGCACCGAAATATACCGCATCCGCACCGCTTCTTACAGCTGCTAAAAGCTGCTCTCTCCCTCCTACGGGAGCAAGTATTTCTGTCTTTGCCATATTTTTCTCCGTCAAATGAAATATATTTATATATTAGCATAAAGATATATGCATTTCAATCGATTCTTACTATTGACTTTTCGGCAAAACCATGTATAATAAATTGAGAGTAATTCTCAAATTGAGGTGTAAGACATTGGCAACATATAAAACTCATCAGAAGGAAATGCTTCTTGAATTCCTCAGTAAGCATCCTGACCGTCAGTTTTCCGTTGAACAGCTTTCGTCTGAGCTTGAGAGCCTTTCTGACGAGGCACCGGGAAAAAGCACAGTCTACCGCCTTATCGGACAGCTTGTCGATAAGGGCACGGTTAAAAGATTTGTAAAAGGAAATTCAAGACAGTTTGTGTATCAGATAGCAGGCGGGGATGAATGCCACCACCATCTGCATCTTAAATGCACCGAATGCGGAAAGCTTCTTCATATGAGGCATAAATTCAGCGAGCAGGTGTTAAACGAGATACTCGGAGAAAGCGAATTTGCGGTAAAGCCTGACAGCACAACGCTTTTCGGCTTCTGCAAAGACTGTCAGCTAAAGGAGAGATAAAAAAATGATAAAGAAATTTACGGCATTTTTACTTGTGCTTTTATTATCAGCCGGGCTTTTTTCAGCCTGCTCTGACACTCCGTCTGAGGACGGAAAGCTCAATATCGTCTGCACCGTTTTTCCATATTACGACTGGGTTAAAAATATCACGGGGGACAGCGAAAATATCAACATAACGCTTCTTCTTGATTCGGGCACGGATCTTCATTCCTATCAGCCCTCTGCCGCGGATATTATTACCATTTCCTCTGCAGATATTTTCATTTTCACGGGCGGCACAAGCGACAGCTGGGTAGAGGATGCGCTTGCGACCTCGAAGAATGAAGAAACGGTAGTTCTTGAAATGATGAAAAATCTCCCCGAAGACAGTCTTTTCTGTGTTGAGGCAATAGGAGAAGAGGAGCATATTCACGAGGGTGAAGAGCATAACCATCAGCATGACGAGCATATATGGCTTTCAATTAAAAATGCCGTAAGGCTTTCTGAAATCATAAAGAATGTAATTCAGGACAAGGACCCCGGCAACAAGGATAAGTATCAGGAAAATTTCGATGTTTTCAGAAAAAAGCTTGACTCCCTTGACAAAAGCTTCACCGAAGAAATCGGAAAATGCTCAAAGGATACTGTTATCTTTGCCGACCGTTTCCCGTTTATCTATCTTATGAATGATTATGGACTTCGGTACGCAGCCGCCTTTTCGGGCTGTTCCGCAGAAAGCGAAGCAAGCTTTGAAACGGTAACAAGACTTGCGGAAAAAACCGACGAACTGGGTCTTTCTTACATCGTTATTACGGAAACCGCTGACGGCTCTGTTGCCGAAACCGTAAGAAACGCAACAAAGAACAAAAATCAGGAGATTCTTACTCTGAATGCTATGCAGTCCGTAACCAAGGACAAGCTAGGCCTTTCTTATATTGAAATTATGGAAGAGAATCTTAAGGTAATAATAACTGCACTTTCTTAAGAAAGGAATTAATTATGGCACAACTGAAATGTACGGATGTTACGCTCGGCTATGAAGGAAAAGCCGTAACAGAGCATCTGAGTTTTGAAGTAAAAGAAGGCGACTATCTTTGCATCGTAGGTGAAAACGGTGCAGGTAAAAGCACTCTCATAAAAGCTCTTCTCGGTCTCAAAAGTCCTATGTCGGGAAGCATTGAAACGGGCGACGGACTTAAAGCTGCGGAAATCGGCTATCTGCCCCAGCAGACCGAGGTTCAGAAGGATTTCCCCGCATCTGTAAAGGAAATCGTTTTATCGGGACTTCTCAATAAATGCTCCTGGCATCCCTTTTATTCAAAGCAGCAAAAAGCCTTTGCCGATGAACAGCTGGAAAGAATGAATATAAAAGAGCTTTCAGGACGTTGCTACAGGGAGCTTTCGGGCGGTCAGCAGCAGAGAGTTCTTCTTGCAAGAGCACTTTGCGCAACAGGAAAAATGCTTCTTCTTGATGAGCCCGTAGCAGGACTTGACCCCAAGGTCACAAATGAAATGTATGAGCTTATTTACCGCCTCAACAAGGAAGACAAAATCACGGTTATTATGGTTTCCCATGATATATCGGCTGCGGTAAAATATGCATCCCATATTCTTCATGTAAGCCACACTCCCCTGTTTTTCGGAACAAAAGATGATTATATAAAATCAGATGCAGGCAAAGCATTTGCTGTTTCCCCGGGAGGTGAAGGCTGATGGATATTATCGCAAAGCTGGGAGATTATATGCAGTACGACTTCGTGCAGAAGGCTCTTATCGTAGGCGTGCTCATTGCTCTTTGCTCCTCACTTCTCGGCGTAACCCTCGTGCTCAAGCGTTTTTCCTTTATCGGTGACGGACTTTCCCACGTTGCCTTCGGTGCTATGGCAGTAGCGGGAATCGCAGGTCTTACCAATGAAATGATACTTGTTATGCCTATCACCGTTATAGCGGCAGTGGTGCTTCTTGCAACAGGCAAAAATGCAAAAATCAAGGGAGACGCTTCTCTTGCAATGCTGTCGGTGGCATCTCTCGGAATCGGCTATCTTCTTCTTAACGTATTTTCCTCGTCGGGAAATATAAGCGGTGACGTATGCACAACCCTTTTCGGCTCAACCTCCATACTCACCCTTTCTGATTTTGATGTAAAGCTCTGCATCGTGATGTCTGTTATAGTGATACTCATATTCATATTTTTCTATAACAGAATCTTTGCCGTAACCTTTGACGAAACCTTTGCAGAGGCTACAGGCACAAAGGCTTCTCTTTACAATCTTATTATCGCTGTTATAACCGCAATCATAATCGTGCTTGCCATGAACCTTGTGGGCTCACTTCTTATTTCGGCTCTCGTAATATTCCCTGCTCTTTCCGCAATGAGAGTATTCAAAAGCTTCAGAAAGGTTGTTATATGCTCTGCAGTTGTATCTGTCCTTTGTTCACTCACGGGAATAATTGTTTCAATAATTGCCTCCACCCCCGTAGGCTCCACAATAGTCGCTATTGATATAGCAGTATTTGCAGTATTTGCCTTGATAGGCAGGAAAGGATAAAATTATGAAAAAGTTAATTTCTCTCGCTCTCATCCTCACACTGATTTTTGCTGTCAGCGCCTGCGGAAATACAGCAGAAAATACCGATGCTTCGGAAAGCCCGTCCTCTCAGTCTTCCGATTCTGATTCCCCCACAACACCCACCGCAGATGCTCTGTTATCCGACGGTGAGCTTAACACGGGTATGAAAGAAAAATTTGACCAGATGGAGTATGTTGCATACACTAACATTTTCTATAACGGCAATGCAGCCGACTATGAAGGTCAGACCTACAGAAAAGACGGCACCTTTGCAATACTTCATGATGCTTACAGTGACATCGATCGCTACTACGTATGGGGTTATGCAGACAACACCAAGTGCTGTGATTATCAGTGGGAGTTTATTTTCCCCGAAGGCACCGATATCCCCGAGCCCGGCTCATATATTGAGGTTGAAGGCACAATGACAAAAGACGAAAAGGCTCTCGACGGCTATCATCTTACAGATGTGAAGCTCACCGTTAAGGAAGAATTCAAAAACGCAGGCTTTGATATGGACCTTACCACAATGAGTCCCACGCTTGTAAGAGTACAGATTATCAATATGCTTCAGCACAGTGAAAAATTTGAGAACAAAACCGTAAGAATTTTCGGCAGAGCTCTCAACGGAAACACTATCCAGCATCCTTATTACAATGAAAGCTGGACTATGCATTTTACAAACTCAGACACAGTTCCCGCAACAGGAAAATACATACTTCTTGAAGGCACCTTCAATGCCGATTCAACTCAGACGGTAACAACGTCAAAGCTTACCGAAATCGGTTAATTCAGCCATAAATCCTCCTTCGGACGCATATTATGTTCCGAAGGGGGTTCTTTTTTATGGCAATGGCTTTTCTCACGGAATGCGCCTCGTTTTTCACGGATAAAATTCTTGTTTCGGTGCTTCTTTTCAGCGGAATTTATCTTACCGTAAAAGGAAGATTTGTTCAGATAAGATTTATTAAGGATGGATTGAAAAACACCTTCGGAGGACTTTTTTCAAAAGAAAAAACCGAGGAAATAAGTCCCTTTGCAGCCCTTATGACTTCCCTTGCGGCACAGCTGGGAACAGGGAATATCGTAGGAGCCGGCTCAGCAATAATAGCAGGGGGACCGGGTGCTGTTTTCTGGATGTGGATCTCTGCATTTTTCGGAATGGCAACCTCCTACAGTGAAGCCGTGCTCAGCCAGAAAACAAGGTGTGTACTGCCCGACGGCTCAGTAGCCGGCGGTGCTGCTTACTATATAAGATATGCATTTTCAGGAAAAGCCGGCATTTTATTAAGCGGTGCATTTTCTTTATTTTCAACAGCCGCTCTGGGTTTCACAGGTGTGGCGGTGCAGGCGAATTCAATATCCTTTGCCTTAAATGAAGCCTTCGGCATTCCTCTTTTTATCACTGCAATTTTCATCACAGCTGCAGCAGGAATAATTCTTTTCAAGGGAACAAAAGCCATGGTATCCCTGTCTGAAAAAGCCGTTCCCCTGATGGCAGGTTTATATATAGCAGGCTGTCTTGCCGTAATAATCAAAAATATAAATCTTCTTCCCTCTGCCTTTTTTCTCATAATAAAAGGAGCATTCTGTCCTAAGGCAGTAACGGGAGCACTTACGGGAATAGGCATCCGGGAAGCTGTTTCTCAGGGAGTAAAAAGAGGCTTATTCACAAATGAGGCAGGCATGGGCTCCACACCCTGTGCTCACGCTCTGGCAAAAGCGCCCTCGCCTCATTTTCAGGGAACTCTTGGCATTGCGGGAGTTTTTACAGACACCTTTGTGATGCTCACCCTTACGGCACTGGCGGTCATTATGGTGCTTTACGGAAAAAATCCCGTTATGCATTCGGAATTATCGGGCTCTCAGGCAGTGAGTCTGGCATTTGCCGACGTATTCGGTAATAGGGGCGCAGCAGCTTTTATAGCCATTTCCGTGCTGTTTTTTGCCTTTGCATCCGTAACCGGCTGGAGTACCTTCGGCCAGATGTCTTGCAGGTATCTTTTCGGAGACAGCTGCAGAATTATTTATATTGCAGCTTCTCTTTTCTTTGTTTTTGCCGGCTCTTGTCTTCCCGGCAATCTTGTGTGGACACTTACAGATATTTTCAACACCTTTATGGTGCTTACAAATGTGCCTGCACTTATAAAACTTTCAGATGATGTCGGAAAATGTTGAAAAATGCTTTTTCAGATGCTATAATATTTTTTAACAGAGAAAAAAGAAAGAAGTGACACAAAATGCTCAGCTTACAGATTGACACAACAGCATCAAATGAAATAGTGCAGAGTCTCGAAGAAGGGATTTCCGAAATAACAAATCTTCCCACATCTGTCTCGGAAACGGATGAATACTTAAAGAATCTTATTCATCTCCTTGAAGAATTTGCAGTTACCTACGGCGGTAAGCTTATTCTTGCACTTGTAATTCTCATTGCAGGCTTCAGACTCTCAAAATTTATCACAAACAAGATATTTAACACCAAGGCGGTAAATAAGCTTGAGGCCTCAACAAAAGGCTTCGCCCAGAGCTTTGTAGGAATCTGTCTTAAAATAGTGGTTGCTATCACCGCTCTTTCTGTTATGGGTGTGCCTATGACATCAATGGTAGCAGTTATCGGTTCCTGCGGTCTTGCTGTAGGTCTTGCTCTTCAGGGCTCGCTTTCAAATATTGCAGGCGGCTTTATTCTTCTTGTTTTCAAGCCCTTCTCGGTGGGTGACTATATCACAACAGCAGACATATCAGGCACTGTTGAGGATATCGGTATCTTCCACACCAGAATTATTACAAACGATAACAGAAGAATTATCATCCCCAACGGAAATGTATCGAACGCAACTCTCACAAACGTAACGGCTCTCAAGGACAGAAGAGTGGATCTCACCTTCACCGCTTCCTATAACGCAGACATAGATAAGGTTGAAAAAACACTTATTGATGTATGCAATGCACACAAGCTCGTTTACTTCGATCCCGAACCCTTTGCCCGCCTTTCCGCTCATAAAGACAGTGCTCTCGAATACACCGTGAGAGCATGGTGTAAGGCAGATGATTACTGGACCGTTTATTTCGATCTCATAAAAGATGTAAAGCTTGCTTTTGACAAAGAAGGCATTGAAATCCCATTCCCTCAGATTGATGTTCACACAGAAAAATAAGCATAGCAATATGCATAAAAATTCTGTGAATTCACTGTTGTGTCAGGCACATTGCACATAGTAAATATTAACATTTTGTTAATTATATAATATAACTTAATAAGCAATTGACACTTTGTCATTTTTTTGGTATTCTATAGTAGCTTAAAAATGACAAGGTGTCATTTTTTAATGTTTTTTTAATATTATGTTTCTAAAATGTCAGAATGAGGAAGGAGGAAGAATATGGATTCGCCTACAAAAAAGCTTGAAAAAAAGATGAAAATACTGGACACGGCTTTTTCTCTTTTCAAGACTTCATCAGTAAATGCCACAGCCATTGACGACATTGTAAAGGCAGCAGGCATTGCAAGAGGCACATTCTATCTTTATTTCAAGGATAAGAATGATCTGCTGGAGCAGATTATAATCTACAAAAGCACCGAATCCATAAAAACAGTAATCAAGCAGACCTTTCTTCCTGCACTCAATGACAGTACGGATTTTTATGCGATTGTAAAAAACTTTCTTAACAGCTTTATTGATTTTCTTATTGCAAATAAGGATATACTTCCTGTAGTAACAAAAAATCTCTCCTCGTGCATAAAGCATCTGCCCGATATTTATGACAGTGAGATAAAGATGTACTATGACCGTTTTATCGGCTATATGGAATCTCTCGGATATTCCGAGGACAATGCAATGAAAACCGTTTTTATCATAATTGATATGACAGGCTCCGTGTGTGCGGATGCGATTATGCAGAATAAGCCCTGTCCCATAGAAGAAATCCGTTCTCTTGTTGTAGAATCGGCACTGTGCATATTAAAAAACAATGCCGGTTTTTCAGAGACTGAAGAAAATTAACCGTTTTTATCATAAATGAGATTATTATCCGAAAGGCAGGAGATTCATCTGAAACGCTCAGCTAAGTTTATTTCATTTTTTATTTCGTTGATTCTTATTTTTTCACCTGTTCTGTCAGTAACATCCGGGGCTGTTACCTACCCTGCAGGTGTCACAAAAGAGCAAGTGGATTCAGTCGTACCGAAGCTCTCAGCTCTGGCAAAGGGCCTTCTTTCATCAATGCCCGGTACGGGTGACATAAAAACAAGTGTATATACAGCACTTTATTCAGATGCCACTGTAAACGGTCTTTTCTCCTCAATATATTCGGCATTGGGAGAAAACGCAAGCTCCCTTTCAATGCTGGGCATCAATCTTGAGCCTTCTGCACTTGCAAAAAATTTCAGCGCCTTCCCTGAAATTTCAATTTCAATAGCTGAGTGTCAGGATCTCGGTGCCGTGGTTGCCGCTTCAAAGAATTTCCGTTGGGGAATCAGCAATAAAACTGATTTCACAAATGCTCTTATTGCAGTGCTTCTTCCCTTCAATTCACTTCTTCACGTTGTGCTCTGCTCGGGAACGCTCAAGGTAAACGATCTCATTTCAATCAAGGGCGACGACGGATATTCAACTGCAATCGTTCCTCTTCTTGAGGCATTCGACTGTCCCTCAATTATGAGCTCAGCAGATTTCAAAGCATCTGCAGACAGCAACAATCAGAATATCATCGTAAACATCGTCAATATGCTCTTTGCGGCAATAGATAACCTTCTTGCAGACCCCGTGAACGGAATGTGTGTAACACTTCCCAAAATTGCTTATTATTTTGAATCCGGCAAGCTTTCAGCTTCACTCACAGCACTTCTTGAGCCTCTTTCGGTTAAAATTGCAGGCGTTATCACCATTCCCGGAATTTCGGATATGATATCAAGCATTGCAAATATGGAAGAAACTCTTGATATAAGCAGTATGTTGGCTGATATGGATATGAGCTCTCTTTTAGGCTCAGACGTCAACTTCAAGCTCCCCGAGCTTGACCTCAAGGTTTTTGCCGATTGCGTAACAGAAGCTGACGGAAAGCTTACTGTAGACGAAAGTGCTTCTTTTATCACTCTTATGAATTTCCTTGTTGAAGCACTCAAGCTCAACAAAGACAGTATCGGTTCTTTGCTCGGCGATGATGCAGCAGCCCTCACCGGAATACTCGATCCCCTTCTTGCAAAATCAAACGATGAAATCATCGCTTCAATAATAAGACTTTTCAGTACCGTATCTGCTCCCGAAAATAATGTCACCTGGACATATCCCGCTATCACTCCCGCTCAGGTAACCTACACTCCCACAATGGGCGCAGAGGATTACAGAAAAATACTCGAAAAGGTTGATCCCCTTCTTACCGACTTCATAAAAGAAGAAGATCCCGAAGGAACAATAGAGCAGACCTTAAGAAAAACAATTTATTCAAACGCCCTTCTTTCTCAGCTTGTTACAGGAGTTTTCTCCTTACTGGGCAGCGAAGAAACGGCAGGTCTTATGGGTATGATCGGTATGGATATGACTCCGTCGGGCGTGGCTTCATCGGTAGCCTCAGCTTATCCCGGAGCCGCAAACACATTAAGACGTTATTCCTCCTGGGAAAGTGTGAATCCCGCAAACCTCTACTGGGGCTTCAATGACGGCGATGCAGACAAATTCAAAGCAGCTCTTACAAAAGTGATGTCTCCTATGATTCCCGTGCTCTCCTGTCTTCTTGCAGGTCAGAATGTAACCTTCCTTGATGCACTCACAATTCCGGGTGCAAACGGCTACAACACGGCTATCATCCCTCTTCTTGAGGCTCTGGGCTGTACCGGCGACAAAATACTCAGCTATGATGAATATAAAAAGGGCGCAGGCACCACAGGTGTTATTACGGGAATGCTCGACCCCATATTCAGCCTTATTGATGAAATATGCGCCTCTCCCGTAAAGAAGCTGTGTACACTTCTTCCCAATATTGTTTATTTCTTCAACAGCGGTCTTATGAATAATCTCATCACCAATCTTCTTTACCCTGTTGATTATCTGTTCCAGACAGCCGGTTTCGGTAGCATAATGACTACATTTACAGGAAGCATGCAGCTTCCCGATCTCAACACCCTTATGAAGGAGCTTACTTCATCCGCTGACTTAGGCATTTCTCTTCCCGAAATGGACATTGCAGCACTCGCTTCCTACGGTACACCTACTACTCTCACAAGTAAAAGAACAGTAAACGGCACACCCGCACAGTACACATATGTTACTGCCGATGAGCCTGCTGTGCTTGTTACAATTCTCCGTGCCTTTGTAGGTGCACTGGCAAGTCCAGAAAACGGTGATATGCTCTCGGGTCTTATGGGTGATATGGGCGGTACAGCACCTGAAGGCGAGGTTGATATGTTTGCCATGTATATGGGCAACATCACAGAAAAGCTCAAGGAAATGACTCCCGATGAAACACTGGAATGGCTTTGCAACATACTTTTCAGCGACTCACCCACTGTTGAGCTTCCCCCCGAAGAAGAGGTTATTCCTTCTATAAAATACGAAAAGGAATTTGAACTTTCAACAACAGCAAAGCTTCTCATTGTCTTCGGTGTTTTAGCTCTTGCTGCTCTGATTTATTATATTCTCTCAGTTTCCGGCAAGCTTGATAACTTCAAGCTTAAGAGAAGCCAGAAAAAGGAATACAAGCGCCGCAAGGAAGAATACGACAGACTTATAAAAGCAGGCGCAGACGCAGGCTCAATGCCCGCTCCTCCCTCTTATGAAGAAAAGATGCTTGCAAAAGCAAGACTTGAACAGAAAAAGAAGGAAGCAAAGCTCTCCAAGGAAAAGAATAATAAAAACGACCGCAGAGCTCTTGTAAAAGATGAGCAGACAGCCGAAAGAAAGCGTCCTGACTTGAAAGAAGAAAAGAAGCTCGAAAAACGGCAGGCTCAGGCAATAAAAAGAGCCGCAAAAAATGAACTCAAAATGCAGAAGCAATATGCTAAGGTCCTTAAGCAGGCCACTAAAAAGAAATAATCCAGGGAGGAAAACTTATGCTTGTACTGAATAAAATAGTTAAAGATTACGTTGCAGGCGACACTACGGTAAGAGCTCTCAAAGGTGTAGATATAAACTTCAGAGAAAATGAATTCGTGGCAATACTCGGCCCCTCCGGCTGCGGTAAAACCACAATGCTCAATATCATAGGCGGTCTCGACAGATACACTTCGGGCGACCTTGTAATCAACGGAAAATCCACAAAGGATTTCACCGACGGCGATTGGGATACTTACAGAAACCACTCTATAGGCTTCGTTTTCCAGAGCTATAATCTTATCCCCCATCAGACTGTTCTTGCAAACGTTGAGCTTGCTCTTACCCTTTCAGGTGTTTCCAAAAAGGAAAGAAGGGAAAGAGCAATTGAAGCACTCAAGCAGGTAGGACTCGGCGAGCAGATATACAAAAAGCCCAGCCAGATGTCCGGCGGTCAGATGCAGAGAGTTGCAATTGCCCGTGCTCTTATAAACAACCCCGATATTCTTCTTGCCGACGAACCCACAGGTGCTCTTGATACTGAAACCAGCGTTCAGATCATGGAGATACTCAAGGAAATCGCAAAGGATAAGCTTATTATAATGGTTACTCATAACCCCGACCTTGCAAATGAGTACGCCAACAGAATCATCAGCTGTCTTGACGGTAATGTAACAAACGATACAAATCCTTATTATCCCACGGAAGAAGACAAGGAAGCTGAAAAAACCAAGCGCAAGGAAGAAGAAAAGAAAGGCAAAAAGCCGTCCATGTCAATGGCAACCGCATTTTCTCTTTCTCTTCGTAATCTCGTTACAAAGAAGGGCCGTACCTTCCTCACAGCCTTTGCCGGAAGTATCGGTATCATCGGCATCTCTCTCGTTCTTGCCCTTTCGACCGGTATTGAAAACTATATCGACAAAATGCAGAATGACCTGCTTCTTGCAATGCCGGTATCCGTTGAAAAAGAAGCTATTGATATGAATAACGTTATGGGCGCGCTTATGGACATAGGCTCCACGATACTTGAAACGGATCACGACCTTGACAATATTTATGTTAACTCCACATTCACGGAAATGATAAACACCTTCATTTCCCAGTCCGCAGCAAACAATCTGAAGTCATTCAAGCAGTATATAAGCGATAATGAAGAGGCATTCAACGAGCTTTGCAACGACATACAGTTCAAATATGAAACTCCTCTTAATATCTATAAAGAGGATACTGCAGACGGAATCGTAAAGGTTAACCCCAACGGAATGCTTGACACTCTTATGGGTTCAACAGAGCAATCATCTTCAATGGCAACAATGACAAACTCAATGACCAATATGTTCTCATCCTCTGCAACCAACTCCTGGGTAGAGCTTATAGGCGACAACGAGCTTCTCAGCCAGCAGTATGAAATTATCCACGGAAGACTTCCCGAAGCCTATAACGAGGTTGTGCTCATCGTTGACAAGAATAACGAAATAAATGAGCTTGTTATGTATGCACTCGGTCTTAAAAATCAGGATAAATTTATGGAAGATATGGTTGCTATGATGGGTGCTCAGGGTGAAGCAACCGATGAAACAACAATAGTTGACCAGTATACCTATGACGACATCCTTAATATGAAGTTCCGTCTTGTCCTCAATCATCAGTATTTCACAAAGGATAAGGAAACAGGTCTCTGGAACGACCAGAGCAGCAATATCTACTATGTAAAGCAGCTTATCGAGCAGGGTGTTCAGATCAATATTGTAGGTATTTTAAGACCCGACCCCAACAACGTTATGTCCACAGGTACAGGCAGCATCGGCTATACCACAGAGCTTATGGACTACGCACTTGAAGCAACCCTCAACAGCGAAATCGTACAGGAACAGCTTTCCCATCCCGAAACAGACGTTCTTTCAGGACTTGAATTCACAAATCTCACTGTTAACGACTTCTCCCTTGCTGATATTGACCTTAATGTTATTGACTTCAAATATCTCGACCTTACTCCCTTTATGAGCCTTATGGAAGGCATCGACCTTTCCCAGATAGATATTATGAATCTCAATATCGCAGATCTTATGGACTTCAGCGATATGTCTGATCTCAAGAAAAAGCTTATGGAAGGCTTCTTGTCGGATGAACAGGTACTGGCATTCAAGCAGGCTTATATTGATACTCTCAATGCAGAATGCTCACTTGAAAAGACCTATGCAGCCATAGGTTACTCAACAGAGGATTCACCTTCTTCAATTTATCTCTATCCCAAGTCATTTGAAGCCAAGGATGAGATAAATAATATGGTTAATTACTATAACGAGCAGATGGTAGAACAGGGACACCTGGGCTACACCGTTACTCTCACCGACATCATCGGAATGCTTATGAGCACCGTTACAAGCGTTCTTAATATCGTTACTGTTGTGCTTGTTGCTTTCGTTGCAATTTCTCTTGTTGTTTCCTCAATTATGATAGGTATCATCACTTATATCTCAGTTCTTGAAAGAACCAAGGAAATAGGTATTCTGAGAAGTATCGGCGCATCAAAGGGTGATATTTCACGAGTATTCAACGCAGAAACGGTAACCATTGGCTTGGGCGCCGGTGTGTTCGGTATACTGACAACGCTTCTGCTGGAAATTCCCATTAATCTGTTGCTCAAATACCTTACGCATACAGGTGCCGCCGCTCAGCTTCCCGTTGTTGCAGCTGTTATCCTGATTGCAATCAGCGTAACTCTCACCTTCATAGCAGGTCTTATCCCCTCCTCACTTGCAGCAAAGAAGGACCCTGTAGAAGCTCTGAGAAGCGAATAATAACCGTAATAAAAATCCGGATTCCGAAAAGGAAGCCGGATTTTTTATGCGCATTTTTTGTTCTGCTTTTATCACACCCAAGAAAACGGCTTCGCCGTACGCCTGCGGCGAAACGCTTTCGTATAGTCCATCGCCGAGGGAAGTTTACTTCCCGTTCGGCGGGACATATAATCTTTTTACTTTATAGGAAGGAATTTCCTATAAAGTAAAATAATGAACCGCACCCGGGAAAGGTGCGGTTCATTTACTGAATATGCTTCAATTATTTAACGGCATCTTTGAGAGCCTGGCCTGCCTTGAAAGCAGGAACCTTTGTAGCTTCAACCTTGATGGTTTCGCCTGTTCTGGGGTTACGTGCTTCTTTAGCAGCTCTTTCACGAACTTCGAATGTGCCGAAGCCGATAAGCTGAACCTTTTCACCGTTCTTGAGAGCGTCTGTTACGCTTTCAAGCACTGCCTTAACTGCAAGTTCTGCATCCTTCTTAGCAAGACCCTTAGCAGCAACTGCATTTACGAGATCTGTCTTGTTCATTATGATTTCCTCCTTATTTATTCAAAAGCTTTATCAAAGCATTTGTTCCTTTGTTTTTGCTTCCTCCCAGAGAGCATCTATTTCGGGAAGCTCAGCTGATTTCATATCCAATCCTCTTATTTCAGCCTCTTTTTCCACATAGGAAAACCTTCTGCTGAACTTATCGGTTGCACCTGTGAGTGCCTCCTCGGGGTCGATATCAGAAAACCTGGCAACATTTACCACAGCAAACAGAAGATCGCCTATTTCATCCTGCAGTTTAGCTTTATCTGCTCCGGAAAGCGCTTCCCTTACCTCGGCGGTTTCCTCGCTTATTTTATCAAATGCCCCTGAAACATCATCCCAGTCAAAGCCTGCCTTGGCTGCTTTTTTCTGCACCTTGTTTGCACGCATAAGCGCAGGCAGCTCACGGGGTATCGAATCGATTGCTTCAGTTGTGGTTTTCTGTTTTTTTGTATTCATTTTTATGGCATCCCAGTTTTTAAGCACCTCATCGGTGGAAGAAACATTTACGTCGCCGAAAACATGGGGATGACGGATAATAAGCTTTTTGCAGATTTCATCACACACATCGGAGAAGGTAAAGCTGCCTTTTTCCGTTTCAATAAGAGTATGAAAAACAACCTGTAAAAGCACATCGCCCAATTCTTCCCTGAGCATTTCGGGGCTTTTTTTATTTATAGCCTCAATAACCTCATAGGTTTCTTCAATAAAATCCTTACGGATGCTCTCATGTGTCTGCTCTGCATCCCACGGACATCCGCCCGGGGCACGGAGAATCGATACAATATTCAGAAGGTCATTACAATCGTAAACATCCTTGAACTGAAAATTATTTATCAATATTTTCACCGCCTTAAGCCAGAATACACATTAAATCTTATTTTACCCCAAAAGTCCATATTTTTCAAGTACTTTTGCGATTTTTTCTCCTTTTGGAAGCATAGTTATATCACTTTTTTCAAGAGAACCTGTAAGAAGAAGAGAAACTGCATAAACAACCACAGCTGCAAACACTGCTATCACGGTTGAAATATTGCCTGCCGTAAGCACGGAATTGATACTGTAGCCTTCGAGAAGCCTATTGAGAATACCGTTTACGGCATATGCGGCAGCCCCCGAAAGCAGCGAGCTTATAAGAGGCTTTACAAGAAGTGAGCTCCAGTTGAACTTCATTCCTGTTTCCTTTTTAAGAACTATGAGACCGTAGCCTACCATTACGATATTACACAGAAATGATCCGACAACAGCACCCTGTATGTTTATAGAGGGAATGCTTACAAGCACGAAGTTTGCAATTATTTTCACAACCGCACCTATTGCCATACTCTTAACGGGTATATCTGTTCTGTTCACCGCCTGAAGCATATTTGTGACAGGCTGTGCCAGTGCAAGGAAGCATACAGAAATGCCGTATGCCATAAGAATAGGAGCGATATATTCTATTGCAGGAGCAGTATTGGCATTTCTGCCGTAGATAAGCACAAGAATTTCCTTTGCAAGGGTAAAAAGGCCGATTCCTGCAGGAAGGGATAAAAGCATTGTGATACGAAGAACGGAAGAAATTGCTCTTCCGGCTGCCTCTTTGTTCTTTTTTATCCACGCTTCACTGAGCACGGGGATAGCAGAAAGACCGAGAGTAATTGTAAATGTAGGTATAATATTCTTGATTTCAAGTACCGTATCATATGCACCGAAAAGATAAGACTTGAATTCGGCAGCCTGAGAGGCTATATATCCCGTTGCGTCAATAATACCCGGATACATATTTGCAACGATATCAAAATTATTTTCAAGGACATACTGAAGCCTGTTCTGAATAGTCCAGCTGTCTATAAAAGTAGTAAGATTAAAAACAAGAGAGCTTAGTGCAATAGGAAGCGCCAGAGCAATAAGCTGTTTTCTCAGAGCCTTTTTGCTCTGTGCCTCGGGAGAAGCCTCGTAAAGATCCTTTGAAATAGTGTTTTTATCAAAACGAAGCTTTATAACTATGTATGCAAGTGCCATTACCGAGCCTATGGTAACACCTGAAATAGCGGCAGCAGCGGCATATGCCGAGGTGGCATCGGTAACAATATTATTGAGAATCGGAATGTGCTCTGCAAATTCAACACCTGCACCCAGCACTAAATTCATAAATACAAAGCCGAATATAAGCTTACCTGCAGCTTCAATAACCTGGGAAATTGCAGAAGGGTTCATATTGCGAAGCCCCTGATAATAACCCCTGTAGCCGCTCATGATACAGCAGAACAAAAGCGAGGGAGCAACGGTAAGCACGGCAGGAAGAGCATTTATAGAGCCTACAGAAAGAGAATAGGGGTAAGATACCAGCACAATAACCAATGTGCCTATCAGTCCCATAATGGTAAACAGCCATTTTGATATATTGAAAAGACTTTTTACGTCATTATATTTGCCCTGAGCAGCCTTTTCGGCAACCATTTTTGAAACAGCCGTAGGGAGTCCTGCAAGTGCAATTGAATATATGGGAGTATATATATTATATGCAGTGGCGAAATATCCTCTTGCGGTATAGCCGATTTTCTGAGTTACATAGAGCTTGAAGAAAACACCTGTTATCTTAACTATTATTATGGCGAGCGACAGTACTAAAGCGCCGTTCAGCAATGATTGTTTTTTTCTTTCAGCCATAGCTTATTCTCCTGACTTTATTGTTTCATTTATATTTATGCCGTCGGGACTTGCATTATACCCGCCGTAAAAACGGCGCACCCCATCTTTTCTTAAGATAATTTCATCGAAGCGGGAAATATATTCATAGGGGTATTTGAAGTTATATACCCTTTCAATGGAGCTTTCGCTTTTAAGTCTTGTTACGGCAGAAGCACCCACAGCCATAACAGTATGGATTTCCTCCATCATATAAATATTATAAAGGCAGGGCTTATCTTTTCTGCACCAGCCTACATTTTCAAGATTACCCAGGGATTTACTCTGCCGGTACATATAATAAGGAAAATAGCCGTTTTCATAAAGCTTTTTGTTAGCATAATCCACCATTTCCGATATATCGCAGCAGAGATTTTCCGTTTCATTTTCCGTAACGATATTTGACGAGCGTTTAAGCGCAAGAGTATGTACCGTTATGTTTTCAGGCGAAAGACTGATTGCCTTATTGAGACTGTCAATAAAGCCATCAACGGTATCTCCGGGAAGTCCTGCAATAAGATCCATATTGATATTATCGAAGCCTTCCTTTCTTGCAAGGAAAAATTTCTCTTCCGTATCCTTTGAAGAATGCTGTCTGCCTATATTCCTCAGCACCTCATCCGAAAAGGTCTGAGGATTTATACTTATTCTTGTAACACCCGCATTTTTAAGCACTCTCAGTTTTTCTTCATCTATAGTATCGGGTCTGCCTGCTTCAACGGTAAACTCCCTGATTTTATCCATAGGAAAACTCTCTTTTAATGCATCGGTTATGATTCTCAGATTCTCAGCCGTGAATGAAGTGGGCGTACCGCCTCCGATATACACGGTTTCAAGTCTCAGTCCCAATTCCTCCGATAAAGCGGCGGTTTCCTTTATTTCGTCACAAAGCTTCTTTACATAATCGGGAATAAGCTTTTTTGCCTTATCCACGGAATGGGAAACAAAAGAACAGTAGGAGCATCTTGTGGGACAGAACGGAATAGAAACATATAAAGAAAAAGAATTCTTTTCCGACAGGGCAATGCAGGTATTTTCATACCGTGCCACACTCATTGCAAGCATTGTTTTCTCTTCATTTGCCTCAAAAAATGAAGTAAAAATCTCTTTTGCCTTTTCTTCCCCGTCAGAATTCATATACTGACGCATAAGCTTTGCAGGTCTTATCCCCGTAAGAATTCCCCATGGAGGATTTATACCCGTTATTTTTTTCATTACATAAAAGATAGCCTTTGCAAGAAGTCTTTCCTTTTTCGAGTCACTTAAGTTTCCCTCACGGGGTACTGAAAAAGCATACTCTTCTTCTTTTCCGTCGATGGAAGCCTTACAGGTAAAAACAAGCTCTCCGTCCTTTTCATCTATACAGGTGAACACATTTTTTGAATCTGCAGGGATATCCTTCAGGTCGCAGGCAAAAAGAATCCTTTCCGCCCGAAAAAACAGTCTGCAGACCTTTTCGCATTCATATTTATATGTGTGATTAATTGTGTGAAGTATCATTTGCTCTTAAATACCTGTTATTTCTTTTTTCATAAGAAAGTGTGGAAAATTCACCGTGACCGGGATAAATATTATACTCTCCCTGTATCTGACCTATTGCACGAAGGGACTTAAAAAGTGTTTTTGTACTGCCTCCGGGAAGGTCTGTTCTTCCCATTGAGCATCTGAAAAGCGTGTCCCCTGAAAATATATGTCCGTCGGTGATATAAATAACACTTCCCTTTGTATGCCCCGGGGTATGCATAACTTTGAATACGGTTTCTCCGAGACTTATTTCATCCCCGTCAGAAAGAATTCTGTCGGCAGACATCGGTATCTGAGAATATCCCTTCACGGCACTTGTAAGGCTGTAATCAATATTTTCAAGACACATCGCATCCTCTTCGTGAATAAGCACTTTTGCGCCTGTTTTCTCCTTCAGATGATAAACTCCGCAGATGTGGTCAAAATGTCCGTGGGTAAGAAGAATATAATCCACCGAATTCACATCGTGCGAGGCGAGAAAAGCTTCATAGCCTTCATCATATACCGCAGGATCAACCACTGCCGTTTTTCCGGTTCCGCAGTCCCGCAGAATATATGTATTTGTCTGATATAAGCCTGTTGCGGCTGAATAAATTTCCAACATTTTCTTAGCCTCTTTTACTGCTTTTTATTCCATATATCCGTATCAAAAACAATTGTTACGGGACCGTCATTTACAAGACTTACCTTCATATCCGCGGCAAAAATCCCTTTTTCAACGCTCTTCACACCGTTTTCGAGAAGAAAGGCATTGAACCTTTCATAAAGAGCGTTTGCAGTGTCGGGATGTGCCGAGGGAGTGAATGAAGGACGGTTTCCTTTTTTTACGTCTGCACACAGAGTAAACTGAGAAACACTGAGAATACTGCCTCCGATATCAAGCACGGAAAGATTCATCTTTTCATCCTCATCCTCAAAAATTCTCAGCTTTGCAATCTTTGATGCCATAATTTCGGCATCCTTTTCGGTATCTCCGTCCATAACACCGAGAAGCACAAGAAGTCCCTTGTCAATTGCTCCCGTGATATTTCCGTCTACCTTAACGTCTGCACTTAAAACTCTCTGAATTACTGCTTTCATCTGTTTTCACCGTTATATGTGTTATTATCGCTGCTGCCGTTTTTGTTATTCACATCGGAATAAGGAGTGTATCCGGGGTCGTTCGGCATAATAATTGCAGCAATAATATATATCCATATGCTTAATCCCGCAAAAACCGTAAGAAGCAGCCATGCAAGTCTTACAATAGTGGAATCTATTTCAAAATACTCTGCAATACCGCCGCATACACCTAATATTTTTTTGTCCTGAGATGATCGGTACAATTTCTTTTTCATTGTAATTTTCTCCTTGAATGCTTATATATCGGAGCCCGAACGGTCAACACTCAGAACGCCCGAAAGCTTACCGAGTCTTGCCATAACAGACTTAAGATGCTCTACGCTGTTTGCCGCAATGGTAAGATTTACAAGCACTCTGCCGTCTTTTGTACCTCTTGTATTTATGCTCTGAACGGTAACATGAATGGCATTGAGAGCCGTAAAAATATCGTTCATGATCATCTTCCCCTGAAGACAGGTAAGAAGCATTGAAGCGGAGAATTCCGCCTTTGTACTGCCGGACCAATAAACCTTTATCCAACGGTGAGGCTCGTTACAGTTATATGTGTCAGCCGGCACATTGGGACAGTCCCGTTTATGCACCGAAACCCCGTGGCCTCTTGTGATAAAGCCTATTATATCGTCACCGGGTATAGGATTACAGCAACGGGAAAGCTTTATAAGGCAGTTGGAAATACCTTCCACCACAACACCCTCGCTGCTGACGGTTTTTGCCTGCTTGTATTTTACTGTTTCGTTACCCGTAACCTTGACGATCTTATTATATTCGTCCTTTATCATGGGCATTATCTTTGAAAGTATAACACCGCCGTAGCCCAGAGCCGCAAAGAAATCGTCAAATGTAGAGAACTTCTGTTTTTCTATTATTATATTGAGAAGCTGTTCCTCCTGCTCGGGAGTCATATTCATATTGTTTCTTCTCAGCTGACTCTCATATTCGCTTTTGCCTTCAACAATGTTTTCGTCTCTGCGTTCTTTTTTGAACCAGGTACGGATCTTTGTTCTGGCTTCGTTGGTGGTAACTATCTTAAGCCAGTCTCTTGACGGCCCCTTGCCCGGCTGAGAGGAAGTCAGAACTTCTACGATTTCGCCTGTTTTAACAACATAATTCAGCTGAACAATACGCTTATCTACCTTTGCGCCCGTCATCTTATTACCGACAGCAGAATGTATGGCATAGGCAAAGTCAATAACAGTGGCACCTACGGGAAGGCACACAACATCCCCCTTAGGAGTGAAAACATATACCTCATCGCTGACAAAGTCGTGCTTGATTGTATTAAGAAGATCCGACGCATCCCCTGATTCACTCTGTGCCTCCAGAAGATGCTTTACCCAGCCGATGCCCTTTTCAAGCTTTTTATCCGCATCCTTATCCTTGTAGCCCAGCTTATACTTCCAATGAGCCGCAATACCGTATTCAGCAGTTTTGTGCATTTCCTCGGTTCTTATCTGAACCTCAAAGGGAATGCCCTCTTTTCCGATAAGAGTTGTGTGAAGAGACTGATACATATTGGGCTTGGGAGTGGAAATATAATCCTTGAAGCGTCCCTGAATGGGCTTATACATATCGTGTATTACACCGAGGCAGTTATAGCAGTCGCTCACGGTGTCAACAATTATTCTTACGGCATAAATATCATAGATTTCCTCAAAGGTCTTGCCCTGCATATACATTTTACGGTATATACCGTGAACAGACTTGATTCTGCCCTGCACCACCGCATCAGATACAACAGTTTTTATTCTTACGGCTATTTTTTCTTTTATAGCGTCAAGAAATTCCTTCCTCAGAGGCTCCTGGTCGGCAAGCGCATCCTCAATTTCTTTATATGCTATAGGGTCAAGATAGCTGATAGCAAGGTCCTCAAGCTCTTCCTTGACAGGTCTTATACCGAGACGGTGAGCGATGGGAGCATATATCTCTATGGTTTCCTTTGCCGTATCGCGTCTTTTCTGTTCGGGAACATATTTGAGTGTTCTCATATTATGAAGACGGTCAGCAAGCTTGATGATAATAACTCTTATGTCCTCACTCATAGCAAGAAGAAGCTTTCTGAGGTTTTCAGCCTGCTGCTCCTCTTTATTCTGCAAGGGTACCTTACCGAGCTTTGTAACTCCGTCTACAAGATACTGCACATCTCCTCCGAAGCGGCGTCTTACATCCTCGCTTGTAACAGGTGTATCCTCAACCACATCGTGAAGAAGGGCGGCAGTTACCGACTGCCAGTCCATACCGAAGCCAATGAGAATTTTCGCAACGGCAATGGGATGAATAATATACGGCTCACCTGATTTTCTCAGCTGTCCGTTATGGGATTCATATGCATACATAAAAGCCTGCTCGATTTTTTCCGCTTCTGCCAAAGAAAACGCAGCATCAACATAAGGCTTCAGATCTGAATAATATTCGTATGCCGTGTTCAAAATAATTTCTCCTTTCTCCGGTTATATATATCCTAAATTCTTTAATATACTGCAGTTATGTAAATCTGCTTTCCCCTGAAATTCATTCAGAGTGCATTCGCCCGATTCATTTCTTGTGATAATACCCACATCTTCGAGTGCATCCAGACACACCTCAACCGCACCCGCTTTAATAAACGGAACAGTAAGACGCATGCAGATAATCTCCGAGGATACTATAGTGCAGCCCTGCTTTTTGATAAATCTGTACACATCGCTTACAAGATTTCTGTCGGGGCAGAGAATTCTCTTCTCTTCTTCATTGAGCTTTTCTCCCGAAAGATAGCATCTGTAGAGATAAAGTGAATAAAAAAGTGCTTTATCGTCCTGAGAGGCAGGTCTTATATCCTTTATCTGGACACTGACCTTTGTTTCTCCCCTGAATTCATTTTTTTCAATTCTGCAGGCAACGTCAACCTTGTCTCCGGTATTATATAAGAAGGTGCTCATAGGCTGACCGAAATATACTGCCGGCACACTGTCAGAGCCTTTGGCAAGAGTGAGTCTTATATGCTTATCTGCTCCTATGGAACGGATTCCTGTGATTTCCACACCGAAAAGTCCGAATACCGGTGACGGATTTCCCGCACCGTACGGCTCTAAAAGTGCCAGGGATTCAAGAATATCCGTGCTTATTCCTGCAGGATTCAACCGAAGATCAATTGAAAGTGAGGGATAAAACGGTCCGAGAGATGCGGCATATTCATTTATTTTTTTTCTGAAGGGTTCAATATTATCCTTTTCCACGGAAAAGCCTGCCGCAAGGGTGTGGCCGCCGAACTGAACAAGAAGATTTTTGCAGAAGCTCAGTGCATCATATAAAGAAAGTCCGTCAATACTTCTGCAGGAGCCTCTTGCAATTCCGTCTTCTCCCACAGACAGCACTATTGCAGGTCTGCCGTATTTTTCAACAAGGCGGGAGGCTGCAATTCCTATAACACCGGGATGCCAGTTTTCACCTGCCGCAATCAATACTCTGTCGTAACGAAGAGAGGGATTTTTATCAAAATATGCTTCAATAGCTTCTGATATCTCAGCTTCTGCAGTCTGCCTTGCAGTGTTTTCGCTGTTAAGCTCCTCGGCAAGTCTTTCGGCTTCTTCAAAATCCTCTGTAAGAAGAAGCTTCAACGCAGTAAGTGCGGAATTCATTCTGCCTGCTGCATTTATTCTCGGAGCTATTCCGTAAGCAATTGAAGAAGCGCTTATTCCGTTTTTGATTCCTACAGACTCAAGAAGACTTATAAGTCCGGGGCGGTAGGTTCTCTCTATGTTTTTAAGACCTCTTGCAACGATTGTTCTGTTTTCTCCCGTGAGAGGAACTATATCGGCAATAGTGCCTATAGTCACCAGATCGCCGTAATCCTCAAGCACACTGTCATAATCTCCGTCTTCAAGTGCTGCAACAAGCTTCATTGCGACACCCACACCCGCAAGATTTTCCTCGGGAGAGGTATCGTCAGCTCTGTGAGGGTCGATAACAGCATAGGCAGAAGGAATTTCATCTCCTGCTTTATGATGGTCGGTAACTATAAAATCAATACCGAGTGAGCTGAAAATCTCTGCTTCTTCAAAGGAAGCAATTCCGTTATCAACTGTAATCACAAGTGATGTGCCTTCGTCTGCTATTCTTTTAGCCGCTTCGGGTGAAAGTCCGTAGCCCTCATTAAGACGGGACGGTATACTGTAGCTTACATCCGCCCCCACAGTTTCAAGATAAGATACAAGCAGTGCCGTCGCGGTGACACCGTCGGCATCATAGTCTCCGAAAACGTGAATCTTTTCAGAGCCTTCAATAGCATCTCTTATTCTTTCTGCTGCCTTTTCCATATCCTTAAGAAGATAAGGAGAGGAAATTTCATTGTCGGCTGCCGAAATAAAATTCCTTACATCATCCTCTGTTTTTATTCCTCTTGTCTGTAACAGCAAAACAGCAAAATCATCCACACCGCACTTAAGTGACAGCAAGGATGCAGCATTTTTATCATAAGGCTGTATATTCCATATTCTGCGACTCAAAACAGACCTCCGAAACACATTAAAATCAGTTATAATTAATCAAATTATTATATCACACCTACACCTCAATATCAACTGCAAAAGCAACAAAAAACAATATCAGCTTTTTTCTTAAAATGACTATATGCTCAAAAATACCGTATTTTTTCACAAAAATAAATTCTTTGTATATAATGCATTGCGAAGCTTTTTTTCGCAATTACTCTAAAAGGAGGTTTATTATGGCAAAATATAACTGCTTTTCAGACAGAGACTGCGGATGCAATGATAATATGAATGTTCATAATTGCTGCTGCATGCCGCCCTTTCCTCCTGTTCCGCCTGTCCCTCCCATACCGCCCGTACCGCCCGTGCCGCCCATAGGTATCGGTCCTACAGGCCCCACCGGTCCCACAGGACCTACCGGACCGCAGGGGCCTCAGGGTTTACAGGGAATTCAGGGTCCTCAGGGCCTTCCCGGCACAACAGGTCCTCAGGGAATCACGGGACTTACGGGAGCAACAGGGCCTACAGGTCCCCAGGGACCTCAGGGGCCTCAGGGCGTTATAGGGCCTGCAGGTCCCGCTGGTGCTGACGGCGCTGTAGGTCCCACAGGTCCCGCTGGCGCTGACGGTGCTATCGGTCCTACAGGTCCCGCAGGTGCTGACGGTGCAATTGGTCCCA
>JAZSNB010000114.1:0-2918 GCA_045536195.1 Acutalibacteraceae bacterium | reverse complement strand
TCCCGCAAAGGAAAGCGACGAGCTCAAGAGCATCACGGGCAACTGGTGGCAGAGAGTGTGGGAATACAGACTTATGAAGGATCCCGAAACAGAAAAATATCTGAACGAGCACGGAGTAGAGCTTATAAGCTACCGAGATCTGATTGAAATGAAAAATAAGAAGTAAGAGAATTTGTGTTTATTCTTGTTTTTTGAGTAATAATATTATACAATTAATCTGATATAGTTTGTATGAAAGGGGCAGACGGTTTTATGAATGATGTAAATAAGCTTTATAAGCTGTGGCTTGAAAAGGCTTCCGAGGAGGAGGTTCTTTCTGAGCTCAAGGCTGTTGAGGGGAAGGATGATGAAATCCTTGACCGCTTCTGGCAGAATCTTACCTTCGGAACAGGCGGACTCAGAGGTGTGCTTGGTGCAGGCACCAACAGAATGAATGTTTATACCGTCTCTCAGGCAACCCAGGGACTGAGCAACTATCTCAATGAGGCATTCGAAAATCCCTCTGTTGCTGTGGGATATGATTCAAGAATCAATTCCGATAAATTTGCAAAGGCAGCTGCATCCGTGCTTGCAGCAAACGGCATAAAGGTATATATTTTTAAGGAGCTTATGCCCACACCCATTGTAGCCTATGCGGTAAAGTCGCTTGGCTGCTCTTCGGGTATTGTTATCACGGCAAGCCATAACCCTTCCAAATATAACGGATATAAGTGTTATGATGAAAGAGGCTATCAGATGACTGATGAGGCTGCCAAGAGAACACTTGAATACATCAACAGCTGTGATATATTTGAAGATGTGAAAACAATGTGCTTCGAAGAAGGGGTAAAGTCAGGAAAGATCGAATTTATTGAAGACAGCTTCCTTGATAAATATTTCTCTCTTGTGCTTTCAAGAAGCATCAATCCCGAAATTGCAAAGGACACTGACCTTTCTGTTATATACACACCTCTTAACGGTACAGGCAACAAGCCGGTAAGAAAGATTTTATCCATGATGGGAATTAAGGATGTAAGCGTGGTGCCCGTTCAGGAAATGCCCGACGGCAGATTCCCCACCTGCTCCTTCCCCAATCCCGAAATCAGGGATGCTTTCAATGAGGCTCTTAAAATTGCCGAAACAAAGAAGGCAGATCTTCTTCTTGCCACCGATCCCGACTGCGACAGAGTGGGTATTGCGGTGCTGACAGAGGGTGAATACAAGCTTCTCACAGGTAATGATGTGGGCTGTCTTCTTGTTGATTATATCCTCTCTCAGAAGAAGGCAAAGGGAACACTCAGCGAAAATCCCGTAATTATCAAATCTATAGTTTCATCCGATATGGCAACGGCTGTGGCAGAAAGCTACGGCGCAGAGGTGAAAAATGTTCTCACAGGCTTCAAGTATATAGGCGAGCTTATGACACTTTTACAGGAAAAGGGTGAAGAGGCACGCTTTGAATTAGGCTTTGAAGAAAGCTACGGCTATCTTTCCGGTATGCACACCAAGGATAAGGATGCCGTAAATGCATCAATGCTTATCTGCGAAATGGCTGCTTACTATAAGTCACAGGGCAAGACACTTTGTGATGTGATGAACGGTCTTTATGAAAAATTCGGCTATTGGAATAACGCTCTGTTCAACTTCGGCTTTGAGGGTGCAGACGGTATGAAGAAGATGACGGAAATGATGGACGGCTTAAGAGAAGAGTCTCCCCGCTGTCTCGGCTCTGTCAGTGTTGCAGCATTTGAAGACTACAAAACAGGCAAGGCTGTTGATTTTAAGTCAGGAGCAGAGTATAATCTTGATTATCCCTCTTCAAACGTTATCATTCTTGTTATGGAAAACAGGGATAAGGTAATAATCCGTCCTTCAGGCACCGAGCCCAAAATCAAGATTTATGCTATGGTGCAGGGCGAAAACGAAGAAAATGCAAAGCAGCAGACAGAAGCATATAAAAAGGACATGATGGCAGTCCTCGGTATAGGAGAATAATAATGAAAAAGAACACCACCAGAATTATTGCAATAATTCTTGCTATTCTTATGGCAGGAAGCGTATGCACAGCGGCACTTGTTGCCTTTCTTTAATTAAAAACTGCAGCCGGCACGTCAAAAAACTGAAGTGTCGGCTGTAAATTTTTCAGGAGAGAATTTTATGAAATGCGATCTTCATTGCCATTCGGTTTTCTCCGACGGCACAAGCACGCCTGAGGAGATTGTGGCACTGGCAAAAGAAAATAATGCCGTTGTTGCTCTTTGTGACCATAATACAGCAACGGGACTTCCCGTATTTTTGGCTGAAGCCGTAAAGCAGGGTGTCACTGCTGTGGCAGGTGCTGAGTTTTCCTCCGAATATAAGGGTAAAGAGGTGCACATACTTGCTTTATTTATTCCCGAAAAGCATTTTGACCGTGTGGAAGAAATGACACGGGGATACAGAATAAGAAAAACCGAGAGCAATTTCAATCTGATAAAAAGGCTGAATGAAGCAGGCTACGGCATTTCCTTTGAAAAGCTTCAGTCTGAAGCCGAGGGCGGTTCATTCAACCGCGCTGCCATAGCAGCTGAGTTGAAAAGAAAGGGCTATGTTTCTTCAAATCAGGAGGCCTTTGACTCGGTTTTATCAAAAAAGGGCGGGTTTTATATTCCGCCCCGAAGAGACAATACCCTTGATGTGATAAGCTTTATCAGAAGCATAAATGCCCTGCCCGTGCTTGCCCACCCGCTTATAAGGCTCAGCGAAGAGGAATTGACGGAATTTCTGGGTGAGGCGGTGAACGCGGGGCTTCTCGGAATGGAAACAGAGTATTCCCTTTATACCCCCGAAGAAACCGCAACAGCCAAAAGACTTGCCCTGTGTTTCGGTCTTCTTGAAAGCGGCGGCAGCGATTTTCACGGAGAAAATAAGCCCGATATAGAGTTTATCAGGGGAAAAGG
>JAZSNB010000108.1:0-10101 GCA_045536195.1 Acutalibacteraceae bacterium | reverse complement strand
AGAAACAATAATACCCTTTGGGAATTGCGGAACTTTCTAATGAGAAAATGCCGCAAACTCTACTGAAATTTTCTCTTTTAATGAGAATTTAAATATATATTATTTTTAATTCAACAAAGGGTTTATATCGGTTAAATGATTATTCCCCAAATCTATAACCGTCTCACGTCTTATTTTCTCATTTATTAAGAAAAAAAGCAACAGCAAATATTAAATCATTATTAACTATACAAAGAAACTTCTATTACTCAGTGTGTAAATCCCATCGGTATCACTCCTTTGATATTTAAACACTTCAGAAAAGAAAAACGGGACAGCTCCGGACAAAATATCCTGTTTTTCCCCTCATAACTATAAGTGTCAGAAATCTGAAAAAGTAACACTTCTTTTTTCATATTTTTTTACTTTTTTCTTCACTTCTCTCTTTTGAACAAAAAATACATACCGTTTTTGTACAAAAGATAACAAAAAAAACACTCCCGGGAAGGGAGTGCTGAAGGTGGTATGGGTAATCAGTTTTGCGGTACTGATTTTTACCGTTTGGCAGATTTACCAGGACATTATGTTTGAATAACCTGTTATGGTCTCAACAGAGAAGAAATTCTTCTTTGCATAAAATGTGCAGACAACTCTGTACTGATAGCCTAAGTCTGTTGTTACCGCCTTTACAAGAGAATGCTCATTTGATTCAGTAAGCTCATCATCAAACTGATAATGCTTGACCCAGGAAGAGGATGAAGAAGCTCTTTTCTGAACTATAATATCCTTGAAGCCGCATTTTACAACAGATGAAACGCACTCAATGCTTCCTACTGCCTGAAGAAGAGAAAAATCGTCATTTATCGAAATTGTGCATAGTATGATCAATCCCGTGGCTCTTTCTCCGTTTTCCGCTGCATCATAGACAAAGCCTTTATTTTTCATCTCATTGATTTCTTCCTGAGAAATTTTTATATCCGTTATTTCAACGGGAGCTTCTTCCAATGCAAATGCATGGAAATTAAACATGGAAAGGGTGCACAATATCATGGCAAAAATTATTTTTACTGTTTTTTTCATATTAATTCTCCTTACTATTTATTAAGCAGCTCCACTACCTCATCTAAGGTTATTTCCTCAAAATATAATCTGTAATACTTATCGTTGAGATTATAAAAAATGTAAACCCTTGCATCTGTTGAAGACAGTGCAACTGCCTTTATGCCTTTTATATCTATATATTTCATCTGCTCTGCCTTAATGGGAATAATAGTGTTTTTTACAGAGGTTTTAACTCTGTTGTAGCTATCTACCGAAATATTGCCTTTAAATCCCGTATCTGGGAATAAAAAGTCAATACTGATGCTTCTTCCCTGACCTATATCGGGGGTAACCTTCGTCTGATACTCCGATTCGGCAAAGCATTTAGGTATATAGGCATGTTCAATTCTGAAATCATCAAGCTTCTCTTCAGGAATTGTATTTTCAACATGCGAAAGATCGATCTGAATATAGTCGTCATAAATCGATACCATTTCTTCAGGCAGCTCATCAATAAAAACATTTGAGCTTACCGTTATGCCGACACACAAAATTCCGCATATAACTGCTGCCGCGATAAGAATTCTCTTGACAGAAAGCTTACGGATTCTGCAATTCTTTTCTGAAGAAATATCATTGAGAGACACCGGGGTGCTTTTTTCTTCTTTTTCACGGCTCAGAACATCAATACACAGTCCGACCAGCTCAGTGTCCATTTCTTCCGGCTCTTTACTGAGCTCATCATCGAGCAATTCTCGGATTTCATCAAAATACAATTCAACCTGAGAAGTATTCAACACCTTTTTCAGTATATCTTTGTTCATTTATACCACCTCCAATAATATAGTGTCAGAAATCAAAAAAAGTAACACAAAAATTTTTATTTTTTTTTTACAAATTTTCAATTTTTTCTTTTGCAAGCATTTTTATCTTCCTCACGAGTCTGAAATGCTTCTGCTTCACGGCACTCTCCGACTTATTAAGCTCAGCTGCAATTTGCCTCATTGACAGCTTATCTTCATAATAAAGCTCAAGTATTCTTTTCTCATCCTCAGAAAGCATCTCCGTGATTTCATCTGCCAATACTTCTATTTTTTCGTCACTTACTATAACATCGTCAAAATCTATATTTACCGCGATTTCATTAAGAATACTCTCATTGGCATCATAGCTTATGTGTTTTTTGTTCTCTTTTACAAGGTTGCGGAATTTCTGTGAAATTATATTATTTGCGGTTTTATATATCCACGCTTCAGGATACGTTATCAGTCTTCCCGACTTCACGGCATTTGAAAATTCAGTATAAACCTCATCCAATATTTCTTCAGCCTGTCCGGGATAATCGGAAGCTCTTATTTTGCATAGCTTTATGATCTTTTCAACGCAATTCTGCCATATTCCGTCAACATAAGAATTGACATTGTCAGCTTCACTCATACCGCATCCCTCTTTTCTGTCTGAAATATTTCTTAATATACATTATATTTTATAATAATTTTATTAAATACATCAGATATTGTCAAGTTATGCAAGAATAAATTCCCGAAAAACATTTGCTTGTTTTCGGCAAGTTTTTACCTTTTTCAAAGTATGTAATTCTCTATGACACTTTCAAAAACTGAAAGTGTCATCTTTTCTTTGTACAGAAAAAACGGAGACTACTTCTTTGCGAAGTGTCTCCGTTATGAGCATCCTTTTAATTATCAGGAAATTATTATCTTTGTATCGGCAGTGATGTTGTCGATATTAAATACGGCAACATATGTAACCTCACCTGTCATTGTGTTGTAATCAAGAATCCAGTCGGTCTGATATGTGCCCAGCTCATTTCCGGGAGTCCACATAACCTTAACATCCTGCATGGGATCCTTCTTTGTGACAAGAAGAGTAATACCCTCACCGCTGCTTATATTAAACTCGGAAGGTGTAAGCTCATCCTCCTGTGAACGGATAACCTGATATGTAACACCGTCAGCCTGTGCAGCATCGATGCTTACTGTGTAATAAGCTGTGATTGAATCAAGAATATCAAGCTTGATTCCGAAAAGGTCAAGGATAAGTCTTAAAATTCTCTTGAGGAAAGCAAAGATGCCCACACTTGACTCTTCCTGAACACCGGATACGATAACACGGCAGTCTGTGGTGATATTTTCGATTCTGTAAAGACGGCAGCCGTCTTCGTCAACACCGTAGGAGGTAAGAGGCTCTGTTCCGCCCATAATGCCTACGAGCATATCACTGTCTTCCTCATCAAGGAAGCCACCGAGAGCAGCCTGACCTCTCTGAACACTTACCTTGATACCGGAAGCTGAATAGCCTTCGGAAATATGCACTCTGAAATCAAAGCTGTCGCCGTAATATGTAACCTCATAGTTCTGATTTTTAAGAGTTCTGAGCTTATATCCGTCACCTGATGTAAGCTTTACATTGAAGTGATTTCTGAGAAGTGTCTGCTGACCGTTTTCGTCATATTCTGCAACATTGATAACAAGATCACGGTCAACATAAACGGTGTATTCATCCTTTGCATTGGGCTTTGCTTCCTGACCGTTAATAAAAACAGCGGCAGTAAGCACATTGTATTTTTCAGATGTAACTATTCTGAAAGCAATTGTTTCGCCCTCTGTAACCTCAACACTGCCCTCATATTCAACGGGGCTGAATCTTTCGTCGGGGACATCCTCTTCATGAACAATATTTGAAGGAAACATGTAACGTCCGTCAAAAAATACGTAGTCACCGTCGGGATCCGGTTCGTACTGAATTTCACCGTCAGTGGTTTTTGCAAAGAGATAGCCGCCTTCAAATTCAAATGAGGGCGCAATAAATGTTACAAGATGCTTTTCTGTATCTTGAGTGCCGCCTGTTGTATCATCTCCGGCACCTGTGTCAGCTGCAAATGCGGGAGCTGCACAAAGCATTACCATAAGCACTGCAAGAAATACGCTTAATGCTTTTTTCATATGGATTCCTCCTGAATAAAATATTATACCGATATGATTATACAAAGAATTCCCGAAAAAGTCAATCTGCACAACTTACATTTAACATTGTTTTTTTATGTAAAAAATGCATAAAGTATTGAAATAAGGAAAAATCTGTTGTATTATATTTACTACGTATAAATACTCACAAAGAGAAAATAAATATACAAAAAAAGGTATAAAAACAATGCAAATGAACGTATCAGATTTAAAACTTATACAAACCGTCCCTACCGAAGCACAATTGAAACACCAGCAGCTGGAGTTCTATGCCTTTGTTCATTTCACGGTAAACACCTTTACCGATAAAGAATGGGGTGACGGAACAGAAGACCCCGCAGTTTTCAATCCGAAAAAGCTCGACTGCAATCAATGGGTAGAGGCCTGCAAAAGTGCAGGAATGACCGGGCTCATTCTTACAGCAAAGCATCACGACGGTTTTTGCCTCTGGCAGACAGAACATACAGAGCATTCCGTCAAAAACTCCCCGTATAAAAACGGAAAGGGCGATATAGTAAAGGAAGCTGCCGATGCCTGCAGAAAAGGCGGAATTAAATTCGGTGTATATCTTTCCCCGTGGGACAGAAACTGTCCCCTCTACGGGCAGGGCAAGGCATATGATGATTATTACTGTAATCAGCTGAGAGAGCTTCTTACAAATTACGGTGATATGTTTGCCGTATGGTTTGACGGTGCCTGCGGAGAAGGCCCCAACGGAAAAAAGCAGGAATATGACTGGGAGCGTTATTACAGCGTGGTAAGAGAGCTTCAGCCCGAGGCATGCATATCGGTCTGCGGTCCCGATGTGCGCTGGTGCGGAAACGAAGCCGGAAAAACAAGACCCAGCGAATGGAGTGTAATTGCAAAATCCTTCACTGACGGCAGTGTACCCTCCGAGCAGGATATTGATCTCGGCAGCCGTGAAATTATGCAGAATGCAAAAGAAATTATCTGGAAGGCAGCCGAGGTAGACACATCAATACGCCCCGGATGGTTCTATCACAAAAGCGAGAATTCAAAGGTACGCTCTCTTACGGAGCTCACCGATATTTATTTCAGAAGTGTGGGCGGCAACTGTACGCTTCTTCTGAACATTCCTCCCGACACAGACGGTCTTTTCCACATCAATGACGTAAAAAAACTTGCACAGCTGGGAGAAAAAATAAAAAGTGCCTTTGCAGAGTGTCTTTCTGATGATGCGGTTTTCTCTCATGACACCTGCGAAAATATTAATACAGCCGAAAACCTCAAATCAGATACCTATGACACATATTATGAGGCCGGGAAAAATCAGACATCAGCCGCAATAACAATAGAGCTTCCCGAAAAAAGAAAAATCCGTATGGCGGTAATAAAAGAAAATATCAGGATGAGCCAGAGAATTGAAAAATTCAATATCGACTGTTTTCACGGCAAAAAGTGGGTCAGAATATATGAAGGCACAACCGTAGGCTATAAAAAAATCGCCCGCTTCAGACCTGTCTTTTCGGATAAAATAAGAATCACCATTTCCGATTGCCGTATGAACCCCGTTATTTCACACATCGCATTATATTGACAAAAAAAGATTGAGCTTAACTTTTTCAGCAAGCTCAATCTTTTATTATTTCATATCTGCATAAGCCTTATCAACGGTTACCACCGTAAAAAGATTTTTATCATATTCCTTTATCTTCTTTTCAATTTCAGCCTTAAGCTCAGCATCACCTATTGAAAAAGAATGGGGAACAACAACATCAAAAATCATATTTGTATGGGTATTGCCCTCAACGATTCTGAAATCGTGCAGCTTTATGTCTTCATATATTTCACGGCATTTTTCTTCTGCAACAGCTTTCAGCTTCACGGCAGTTTCATTGTCGGTCTGTATGGGATCCATATGAATAACCGCAACACAGCCGAGCTTCTCACCCAATTCCTTTTCAAGATTATCTATTTCGTCATGAATATCAAGAATATTTCCCGAAGCGGGCACCTCTGCGTGAAGAGATATCATACATCTTCCGGGACCGTAGTCGTGAACAATAAGATCGTGCACACCGAGAACATCCTTACCGGACATAACAATATCCTCTATCTGACGGACAAATTCAGGCTCGGGAGGCTGCCCGAGAAGCGGTCCTATAGTTTCATAGGCGGATTTAACACCGGCAATCAGTATAAACACGGCAACCGCAAGACCGCAGTATGCGTCTATATTAATATCGGTAAAATAAGTAAGAAGCATTGATATAAAAACAACGCTTGTGGATATCATATCAGACAGACAGTCTGTAGCTGTGGCAATCATGGCCCGGGAATTGAATTTTTTGCCGTATTTACGGTTATATAAAAACATATAGAACTTAACGGCAATGCTTATTATAAGTATAATAAAAACCAGAAGGCTGACCTGAGGTGCTTCGGGGTTTATGATTTTGTTCACAGAGCTTGTGAGAAGCTCAAAGCCCATAAGAACAATCAGTATCGAAACGGCAATTCCCGAAAGATACTCAATTCTTCCGTGACCGAAGGGATGCCCCGGATCGGGCTTTTTTGCAGCAAGACGGAAGCCGAACATTGTTATAAGGGATGAGCCGGAGTCTGACAGATTGTTGAAAGCATCCGCAGTAACGGAAATGGCTCCCGAAAGGGAGCCTGCAGTAAACTTGATTACAAACAAAAGTATGTTCAGGGCAATGCCTGCACCGGAGCATACCATTCCGTATGTCTGACGGAGCTTCTCACTGTCGGTATTTCCTTTGGAAAACAAACGTGCAAAAAGCTTTATCAAAATATATCACCTGCAAAAATAATTAATCATCAAAACCGTTGGGGTTATTCTTCTGCCAGTTCCATGTGTCTCTGCAAGCCATAGTCACATCTCTTTTTGCTTTCCAGCCGAGAATTCTTTCAGCCTTGGAGCAATCGGCATAAGAATAAGCAATATCACCGGGACGGCGGGGAGCAATAACATAAGGAATTTTTACCCCTGTTGCTGTTTCAAATGCCTTTACAAGCTCAAGCACACTTACGCCTCTGCCGGTGCCGAGATTGAATATTTCACAGCCGGTAACCTTAAGAGCTCTGTCAAGAGCATAAACGTGGCCGTCCGCAAGGTCTGCAACGTGAATATAATCTCTCACACCTGTGCCGTCGGGAGTTTCGTAATCATCACCGAAAACGGAGAGCTTTTCACGCTTACCTACGGCTACCTGAGAAATATAGGGCATAAGATTATTGGGGATACCGTTGGGAGCCTCACCGATTCTGCCGCTTTCATGAGCGCCGATGGGATTGAAATAACGAAGAAGAGTTACACTCCATTCAGGATCGGATGCACACACATCCTTAAGAATCTGCTCAATGAAAAATTTAGTTGTACCGTAGGGATTTGTTGTGCCGCCGGCTTCCATTTCTTCATTGAAGGGCACCTGATTCTTTTCTCCGTAAACAGTGGCGGAGGAAGAAAAAACCATACACTTAACACCGTGCTTTTTCATAACGGAAAGAAGCTTTACCGTGCCGCCGATATTGTTATCATAATATTCTATGGGTTTCTGACAGGATTCACCCACTGCCTTGAGACCTGCGAAGTGAATAACTGCCTCAATTTCATACTGAGTGAAAATCTCTGAAAGCTTTTCTTCATCTCTGATGTCACATTCGATAAGCGGGAAATCCTTTCCCGTGATTTCCTTCACTGCCTGAGAGGACTTGGGTGAAGAATTTGAAAAATTGTCGATTACCACAATTTCCTTGCCTGCTTCAAGAAGATGAACACAGGTCTGAGAGCCGATATATCCGGCACCGCCGGTAACAAGAACAGCCATAACAATCTCCTTTTCTGTATTACTTAGCTTACAACGGCTATTTCGCATTCCTTAGAAAGCATCAGAGCCAGTACGCTCTGTGCCGCACTGTAGTCGAAAGCCGTGATATTTGTATCTACAAGATTTATAAGCGATGAAAAGAATTTTTCACCTTTATTGAAATTATCAAGAGTAAAATACTGTCTGAAAACAGCAGCGGAGGCATTTGCCTGAAGACGAAGCTTCAATTCGCCCTCTCCCGCATATTTCATATATCTGAAAAACATATCCGCGGTCATATCCTGCACTCCGGGGGAAAAGGAGTATTTCACGGCATCGATCTGAATATCATAATTGCCGTCGACCTCAACATTCACTCCGCCGAGAATACCGATAAGTCTTTTGAAGTTGTCTTCGGATATATGAACATATCTTGATATTTCAAAATTTTCACTTGAAAATGCCTCTGTTATCTGAGCATATGAATAGCGGGTAAAAACCTCACTGAGAGGTTTGTCTGTACCGTCTGTATCAAGCATATAGTCAAGCGCAAGAGGCTTTATTTTGATTTTTCCCGCTGCAGGATCTGCACTTATAAGCTGACAGAAGGTAAGCTCATTTTCCGATGAGCATAAAAACAGGAAATTTACGGCATCTGCCGTTATAACCTCATCAGAAAGGGAAGTATCCGTTTCCCCTGCAGACGTTGTGAGCTGATCCGACAGCTCTGTTTCGGGTTCACGGGCGCCAAGTGCCTTTCCGGGGTCAAAATCATTTGCTGCCAGTATAACAAAAACCGAAACAGCAAACGCCACAAGACACAGAACAATTATAAGCGGAACATAACCGGGAGTTTTTTTCCGTCTGTTTTCTGCCTTCGGGGCAAAATTTATAACATCTTTCTTTCTCATTTATGAGTTCACACCTTTACGGATTTTATTATAAATGCAGAACGCAAAAAAAACAAGTAAATTTCTGTAGAAAATCAATAAAAATATTTAATAATTTATGTTCAGAAATACTTGACAACCCTTGCGGATTATGTTATCATACCTAAGCCGCATATTCAGGGTTATTCTGCCCTTTTGCAGAATAGAGCAAGTGGCATAAGCCCACCCCGCGTAGCGAGACTTATAAAGGAGAAAGATCAATGTACGCAATTATTGAAACCGGCGGAAAGCAGTACAAGGTAGAAGCAGGCGACGTTGTTTTTATCGAAAAGCTTGACGTTGAAAGCGACAGCGAGGTTGTGTTTGACAAGGTTATCGCAGTTGCAGGCGACGACGGCATCAAGGTAGGTGCTCCCTACGTTAACGGTGCTACAGTCAATGCAAAGGTTCTTGCTAACGGCAAGGCTAAGAAGATCACTGTTATGACCTACAAGCCCAAGAAGAACGAGAAGAGAAAGCTCGGTCACAGACAGCCCTACACAAAGGTTGAAATCGCAGCTATCAACGCATAATGGTCAAAGCATCATTTTGTATCCGTGAAGATTCCGCATCATTTACCGTAAAGGGTCATTCCGATTTTGCCTGTGAGGGTGAAGACATTGTCTGCTCGGCAGTTTCCTCTGCCGCAATTATGACGGTCAACACCATTACGGAAATACTCGGAGAAAAGGATACCTCAAAGGTAAAAGACGGATATTTACAGTTCAAAGTAAGCGGCAACCCTGCCGCACGGGATATTATAAAGGGGCTCCGCCTTCATCTGACAGAGCTTTCAAAGGATTATCCCGATTATGTTACAGTAATAACGGAGGTGTAAGTAATGCTTAAGATAAACATTCAGCTTTTCGCTCATAAAAAAGGTATGGGTTCAACCCGTAACGGCCGTGATTCTGAATCCAAGAGACTCGGCACAAAGAGAAGCGACGGTCAGTTCGTTAATGCAGGTACTATCATCGTTCGTCAGCGTGGAACACACATCCACCCCGGCAACAATGTAGGTAAAGGCTCCGACGACACACTTTTCGCTCTCATCGACGGAAAAGTTAAGTTTGAACGTCTTGGCAAAGACCGTAAAAAGGTCAGCGTTTACAGCAACTGATTATTTTCAGTATTGTAAAAAAATTAAGGTGTCAGTTTTCTGACACCTTTTATTTTTTTTAAATATCATCATAGGACATTTCCCATACATCTGCATAGGTACCCAGAGGATCGACAGAAAGAATGCACATCAGAACAAAGCATTCATAGGGGTTCTGGATATATATTCTGCCCATATTGCATTTTTCCAGCATTTCATTGGTTGTGCGAAGAAACTCGGAGAATCTTTTTTTCGGATCGGGCCACACATTCAGCTTC
>JAZSNB010000021.1:0-14413 GCA_045536195.1 Acutalibacteraceae bacterium | reverse complement strand
GCAAGTATTTACCTTTCTCAAATTATGTAACCCACTATGACACTTTCAGTTCTGGAAAATGTCATTTCTATTTATATTGAAAAACGGAGACAACTTCTTTACGAAGTGTCTCCGTTCACGGTGTTTCCGTTTTTTCTGCAAAGAAAGTTCATTTTTACAGCTGATACACATAAAATTATTGACCGGTACAAAAAATAACTTTATAATATAATAAACATCCGAAAAAACACCTGACAGGAGTTTTCTTATGAAAAAAACACTCATCGTAGTAGATATGCAAAACGACTTTATCGATATGGCATTAGGCACAAAGGAGGCCGTTGCCATAGTTCCGAAGGTAAAGGCAAAAATTGAAGAATATAAAAATGCGGGCAATGAAATAATCTATACCCGTGACACTCACGGGGAAAACTATCTTGAAACAGCAGAGGGCAAAAAGCTTCCCGTTCCCCATTGCATCAGAGGTACAAAGGGCTGGGAAATTGCAGAGGGTCTTTATGTTGAAGGCTGTGAAATTATTGACAAGCCCAATTTCGGTTGGAAAAACTGGGGCGAAAGAGATTTCAGCGAGGTTGAGCTTATCGGTCTTTGCACCGACATATGTGTTGTTTCAAATGCCCTTATTATCAAGGCAAGCTTCCCCGAAATAAAAGTAAGCGTTGATAAAAGCTGCTGTGCCGGTGTTACCCCCGAAAGCCACAATGCAGCTCTCTCCACTCTTGCAATGTGTCAGGTTGACATTCTCTGATAACCTTGACAGGCTTTATATGTCCGAAAAAAAACAGAAATGAAATAAATTTAACGGCGGTGACTTTTAATGTTTGATGCACTTAAGGTAAAAAATGAATGTGTTCAATGGATAAGAGATTTTTTTGAGGAAAACGGAAAGGGATGCAATGCGGTTATAGGTATTTCCGGAGGTAAAGACAGCTCAATTGCAGCAGCTTTATGTGCAGAGGCCCTCGGCAAGGACAGAGTTATAGGTGTGCTTATGCCTCAGGGTGTGCAGCACGATATCGACAAGGCATATATGCTTGTAAACCATCTCGGTATCAAGCATTATGAAATAAATATCAAAAATACCGTAGACAGTATTCTTGCTGCATTCCCCGATGACCTGCCTGTATCGGAGCAGTCAAGACAGAACCTCCCCCCGAGAATCAGAATGTCAACCCTTTATGCTGTAAGCCAGTCCCTGAACGGCAGAGTGGTAAACACCTGTAATCTTTCCGAAGACTGGGTTGGCTATTCCACACGCTACGGTGATGCGGCAGGCGACTTTTCTCCCATGTCAAACCTTACCGTAACCGAGGTAAAGGAAATAGGACATCTTCTCGGCTTACCTGAAGAGCTTGTGGAAAAAGTTCCCATAGACGGTCTGTGCGGAAAAACCGACGAGGAAAACCTGGGCTTTACCTATGCTGAGCTTGATGTTTATATAAGAACAGGAAAAATCGAAGATAAAGCAAAAAAAGAGCTTATCGACAGAAAGCACAAGGCAAATCTGTTCAAGCTTCAGCTCATGCCCTCCTTTATGCCGGGTAAATCATAAATTATGTATAAATCTATACACAAATAATACTGCAAAATGCTGAAAAATCTATTTCCGCTTGATTTTATCCTGCTTAAAGCATATAATGTTATAATATCAATTTTAATCGGAGGGATAATCTATGGATGGATTTTTACAATCTGTTGCAGATTTTTTTGGCGGCTATTCTGACCCCGTTCTTGTTATCAGAATTATCCTTGCCGGTATCTGCGGCGGTATAATCGGTGTTGAAAGAACATTAAGACAAAAGGATGCAGGCTTCAGAACCCACATCATTGTTGCCATGGGTGCCGCACTTATGGTTATTATTTCAAAATACGGCTTCCTCGATATTGTTTTTCTCGACTCCGTTCAGGTTGATGTTTCGAGGGTTGCATCAAATATCATAACAGGTATATCCTTCCTCGGTGCGGGTATGATATTTGTAAAGGGTATTTCCATAAAGGGTCTTACCACGGCAGCCGGCATATGGGTTACCGCAGCAGTAGGCATGGCAATGGGTGCAGGACTTTACATAGTGGCGATTGTTTCCGTGGTGCTTCTGCTTCTTGTGCAGATAGTTTTCCACAAATTCCTCATAGGCTTCGACAAGGTGCTTGCAAACGATAATCTTGTTCCCTGTTTTGTTCAGATAGAAAACACACCTGTAGCGGTAACAGATCTCAAAGCCTTTCTCAAGGCAAACGGAGTGCAGATATTCGACTCAGTGGTAACAGCCTCTTCAGATAATCTTACTCTCACAATACATCTCAATGTGCAGTTTGAAAAGGATGTAAATATTGATGATGTGTTCACAAGATATCTTGAAAAGGAAGGCGTTCATCAGGCTTTCTCCTTATAAAACCGAATACAAATGTAAAAAGCGTGAACTTACCGGCTAAAGTAAATTCACGCTTTATTATTTTACCTTTTTACAGAAGCACTATTCCGTTTTCAAGGCATTTTTCTCTCATATCATCGGGCCAGATAGAAACCTGAACTTCACCTACATGGGCCTTTCCAAGAAGGAACATACAGATTCTTGACTGTCCGAGACCGCCTCCTATGGTAAGAGGAAGTGTACCCGAGAGAACTCCCTGATGATAGGGGAAGGCACTTCTTTCCGTTGCATTTGCAATTTCAAGCTGAGCTTTAAGGCTTTCACTGTCAACTCTTATGCCCATTGAAGAAATCTCAAGAGCCGCATCAAGCTGCTTATCCCACACAAGAATATCACCGTTAAGGCTCCAGTCATCATAGTCGGGAGCTCTGCCGTCGTGGCGGGGGGCGCTTTTAAGCCTTGCACCGATACCCATAATAAATACGGTGCCGTGCTCCTTTGTGATAAGATTTTCTCTCTCCTTGCCTGATTTTTCGGGATACATATCCTCAAGCTCCTGAGAAGTAATAAAGAAAACATCTTTATTGACCGTCGTATCAAGGACGGGATATTTTTCCCTGAGCAGCTCATTTGTTTCATAAAGAGCATTTATAATAGCTCTTACAGTATTTTTAAGATATTCTTCTGTTCTCTGTTCTTTCGTAATAATCTTTTCCCAGTCCCACTGGTCAACAAACAGAGAATGAGTATTGTCACAGTCATCGTCACGGCGTATGGCATTCATATCCGTATAAATGCCTTCGCCTTCAGAATAACCATAGCGGTGAAGAGCCATTCTCTTCCACTTGGCAAGAGACTGCACAACCTCTGCAGTGCCGTCAATTTCCTTCATAGTGAAATGAACCTTTCTTTCAACACCGTTAAGATCATCGTTTATTCCCGATGCCTTAGTTACCATAAGCGGTGCCGTTACTCTGTCAAGATTCAGAGCCTCAGCAAGCTTCACCTGAAAGGTATCTTTTATTATCTTTATTGCCCTCTGGGTATCCTTCTGGGAAAGAGAAGATCTGTACCCCTCGGGATATACCATATTTCTTGCCATATTATCACCTTTATCTTATATTTCCGACAGTTCTGGGATAGAAGATAACGTCACGTATATTAGCCATACCTGTGCAATACATAATTACTCTTTCAAAGCCGAGACCGAAGCCTGAATGAGGAACGGTACCGTATTTACGCAAATCAAGATAGTCGGAATATTCTTCAGTGCCCATTCCCTTTGCCTTCATGGCAGCAAGAAGCTTGTCGAGATCTGCCTCTCTTTCGCTGCCGCCGATAATTTCACCTATACCGGGCACAAGAAGGTCTGTTGCGGCAACTGTTTTTCCGTCGGGATTCTGCTTCATATAGAAGGACTTTATCTCCTTGGGATAGTTTATGAGGAACACAGGCTTATTATAAACCTGCTCTGTTATATATCTTTCATGCTCACTCTGAAGGTCGCAGCCCCATTCTACGGGGAATTCAAACTTCACGTCTGCATTCTTGAGAATTTCAATAGCATCTGTATAATCAACAACCGCAAAATCATTGTTTACAACATTGAGAAGCTTGTCGGTAAGTCCCTTTTCAAATCTCTCCTCAAAGAACTTAAGCTCGTCGGGACATTTTTCCATATAATCCTTAATGATATACTTTATCATATCCTCAGCAATTTCAATAAGGTCGGGAAGCTCTGCAAAAGCAATTTCGGGCTCCACGTGCCAGAATTCAGCAACGTGACGAAGCGTATTGCTCTTTTCTGCTCTGAAGGAGGGGCCGAATGTATAAATCTTACCCATAGCCATAGCGGCAACCTCGCCCTCAAGCTGACCGGAAACACTGAGTCCTGCCTTTTTGCCGAAGAAATCATCTGCATAATACTCTTGTGCATTCTTATAATCCTCGGAATAGCCGATGGTTGTTACCTTGAACATTTCACCTGCACCCTCACAGTCTGAGCCTGTGATAAGAGGAGTGTGAACATAAACATAGCCTCTGTCCTGGAAATATCTGTGGATAGCTGCTGCCATAACAGAACGGACTCTGAAAACAGCATTGAAGGTATTTGTTCTTACTCGGATGTGGGGATTTTCTCTTAAGGTTTCAAGCTTCTGGAACTTCTTCTGAAGAGGATAGTCGGGGGGACATTTACCAAGAAGAACGATTTCCTTTGCATTGATTTCAACACTTCCGTTGTTCTCGTTCTTAACAACCGTTCCCGTTACCTTTAAGGATGCGCCGAGCTTTGTAGCCTCGGGGTCAACCTCTATACCCGATGCTTTGTCGATAACTATCTGAAGATGATTGAGAGTAGTACCGTCATTGAGTGCAAGAAAGCCCATGTTCTTTGAATCTCTTGCTGTTCTTACCCAGCCGCAAACAACAGCTTCGGTGCCGATAAAATCTGCATTTGTGAAAATTTCTTTGATGTCGGTATGTTTCATTGAAAAATTTTCCTTTCATAAAAAAATAACAGTTGTCCGTCCGTTATAGGACGAGCAACTGTAACCCGCGGTACCACCTATCTTGCTCTTCAAGAGCCTCTTACGCTTCTTTATCAAAAGCCTTTCGCTGTAACGTGCGATTCACGGCAGTCCTACTGAGCAGAGCCTTTCAGACAAGCAGCTCCGAAGTGTTATTCAACGGACTGCATCTGTATGTGCTTTCCACCGCCGCACACTCTCTTTGACCGCATTTTCCGTCTACTTCTCTTCATCTTTGCCTTTATATATGGCATTATATTCAATTTCTTCCCTTTTGTCAACTGTTTTTAAATATACGTGTATATATTATTTGTTGATAATTATTTTGCGCTATGGTATAATAATTATTTGGTGATATATATGAAAAACATTGTTCTTATCGGGATGCCCGGTGCGGGAAAAAGCACCGTGGGTGTTCTTCTTGCAAAGAGCCTTCTTATGGATTTTACCGACACCGACCTTGTTATTCAGAGAAAAACAAAAAAAGCTCTCTCGGAAATAATCAACGAAAAGGGAACTGATTATTTTATTGACCTTGAAGAGAAAATTATACTTGAAGAAACCTTCAGAAACTGTGTTATAGCCACGGGCGGAAGTGCCGTTTACGGAGAAAAGGCTATGGAGAAGCTGTGCCGTGACGGAATATGCATTTATCTTGATGTAAGCCTTGCTGAGCTTGTGAGAAGACTGGGAGACATCACTACAAGAGGAATTGCCATGGATAAATCCGAAGGCATCCCGGAGCTTTTCGAAAAACGCTCTCCCCTGTATAAAAAATATGCAGCCTTCACCGTCGACTGCACAGATAAAACTCCCGAGGAATGTGTAAAAAGCATATACTCACAGCTGAATGAAATTAATATAAAGGAAGCTGAAAAATGACAAAAATTCTTTTTGTATGCCACGGAAATATCTGCCGCAGTCCCATGGCGGAATTCATATTCAGGGACATGGTAAAAAAAGCAGGCAAAGAAAATGATTTTTACATAGAATCTGCTGCAACAAGTACAGATGAAATATATATGGGAAGGGGCAACCCCGTATATCCCCCTGCCCGCGAGCAGCTGCTTCTTCACGGAATTGACCCGAAGGGAAAAACCGCACGTCAGCTCACAAAGGCGGATTATGAAAAATTTGATCTCATAATCGGAATGGACAATATGAATATGAGAAATATAAAGAGAATGCTGGGAGAAGATAAAGAGGGCAAAATAAAAATGCTTCTCAGCTACTCCGGCGGCGGTGAGGTAGACGACCCCTGGTACACCGGCAGATTCAAAGAAGCATATGAGTGTATCTGTAAAGGCTGCACTGCCCTTTACAGTGCTTTAACAGAAGGATAAAGTATAATTATCCTTCTGATGAAATTACCCAAAAACCATATAATTAACATTCTCTTTGTAGGGGACGTCGCCCTCGGCGTCCCGAAAGCAGGAACGTGCGAAGCACCTGTATCGCAATGAAAAATACCTGTAACAGAACAAAACGAGGCTGATTATGAGGATATTTGTCAGTGACATAAATATTTTTATCTTTGTGGCATCCGGGACGCCGAGGTCGTCGTCCCCTACAAAAAAGAGGCAGCAAATATCAGATATACTGATTTTTGCTGCACCCTTTACATCGACAAATCATAATTCTGCACATAAAACAGGAACACCACCCCGCAGGGGAAGAGACACCCTTTCCGTGAAAAAGGGCTGTGCTTTACAGCTCATTATTAAGAAAAGCTGTTCTGAACCACACATCTTCCACCTCAAAGCTTTTTCCCCTGAGATAATTGAGAATCCCCGCGTCACTTGTGAAGCTGAAGATGGTTTTATAAGAGCACAGGCACTGCTTTTTGTAGCCGCCGTATTTTTTATTAAGAGCGTTGGTGCCGTATTTTCCGTCGCCTAAAAGAGGACAGCCCGCCCAAGCCATATGGGCTCTTATCTGATGGGTTCTGCCTGTAAAAAGACTGACCTCTACCAAAGACAGCTCACCTCTTGTTTCAATGACGGTATAGCCCGTTTTTATGCTCTTTCCTCCGGGAACGGGGTGAGGCAGCACGGTTACGGTATTCTTCTTTTCATCCTTTACAAGAAAGCCCTCCATAACACCCTTACCCTTGGGCGGACGGCCTATTGTGATGCAAAGATACTTTTTATCAATTTCCCTGAGCTTTATTTTTTCATTGAGAATTCTCAGTGCCTCGGCATTTTTTGCTGCCATAACAATACCTGATGTATTGCGGTCAATACGGTTTGCAAGAGCCGGTGCAAAGGACTGCTCGTTTTTAGGGTCATACTCTCCTTTTTCATAGAGATACCTCTGCACTCTTGTTATAAGAGTATCGGTATATTCTCCCTGCTCGGGATGAGACAAAAGTCCCACCTTTTTGTTGAGAAGCAGAATATTTTCATCCTCATAAACTATCTGAAGGTCCTTTCCCGCAGCAAGAAAAGAATATTTTTCTTCCTTCGGGGCAAAAAACTCATCATTTATATACATCTCGACCCTGTCGCCCTCTTTAAGCCTTGTGGAGATTTCCGCTTTTTTTCCGTTGAGCTTAATTCTCTTGAGACGGAGATATTTATATAAAAGGGATTGAGGCAATAAGGGCACGGTCTTGGTAATGAATTTGTCGAAACGCTGGTTTGCATCATTTTTTGATATAATAAATTCTTTCATAGTCAGTAGTTTACAATATACAGAAACTTTTTTCAAGGGGTGGCAAAATGAAAATTGTTACATTCAACGTGCTCCATTTCAAGAATTACAAAACCGGGGAAATTGACTTCAGTAAATTCGCCGGGGAAATAAAAAACAGCGGTGCGGACATAACGGGTCTTAACGAAGTAAGAGGAAAAGGACTTCTCAAGAACTACACCGACCAGCTGAAAACAATATCAGAGCTTACCGGGCAGAAATATTATTTCGGAAAAGCTATTTCCGTAAAAGGGCTTGCCCCCTACGGCAACGGTCTTTTATCAAAATATGACATCACCGATGCGAAAACCGTTAAAATCCCCGACCCCGACAAAAAAACAGGCTCTGAGATGTATGAATCAAGAAGCATCATAAAAGCCCGTATCAGGGATCTTACAATAATTGTCACCCATATGGGACTCAACACCGATGAAAGGGAAAACGCGGTAAAAACCATTCTCGGTATTGCACCCGAAGAAAGGTGCATAATAATGGGGGATTTCAACTGCACTCCCGATGCCCCAGAGCTTTCTGACCTCTTCGGGAAATTTATATGCTCCGACAAGGATGCATTCACCTTCCCCTCGGACAAGCCACAGAAAAAAATAGATTATATTTTTGTTTCAAAGGACATAAAAATAAAGAGCTTCGGCACATCGGAAAATGTTGTTTCCGACCACCTTTACCATTATATTGAAATTGAGGAATAAGCCATGACAACTCAGAATGCAAAAAAACGTATAGACGAGCTTTGCGAAAGCCTTAATCTGTATTCATATAAATATTATGTAGAAAATGAAAGCCCCGTAAGCGACTATGAATATGATATGCTGCAAAGAGAGCTTTTGTCGCTTGAAGAAAAATTCCCCGCACTTGTACGTCCCGATTCTCCCACTATGAGAGTAGGCGGCGAAGCGGAAAACACCTTTGAGCCCGTAGCCTTCCGCGTACGCCTTGAAAGTCTTCAGGATGCCTTCGATTTTGAAGAAATCGATGACTTTGACAGAAGAGTAAAAGAAAATGTAAGCGACTGCTCCTATGTTGTTGAGCCGAAGATAGACGGACTCTCGGTAAACCTTGAATATGAAAACGGTGTTTTTGTAAGAGGTGCCACAAGAGGCGACGGAAACGTGGGAGAAGACATAACGGAAAATCTCAGAACCGTTAAAAGCATTCCCTTAAGGCTCAGAAAAGATGTAAGCATCACCGTCAGAGGTGAGGTTTATATGTCAAAGGAAGTATTCTTGTCCATTGTTAAAAAGCAGGAAGAAAAGGGCGAAAATCCCTTTAAGAATCCCAGAAATGCCGCTGCAGGCTCCTTAAGACAGAAAAATCCGAAAATAACGGCAGAAAGACAGCTTGATATATTTGTTTTCAATGTTCAGCAATATGAGGGCACGGAATTTTCGGACCACAAAAGCTCCCTTGATTTTCTTAAAAGCCTGGGCTTCGTAACAGTTCCCTTCTACACCCCCTGTAAAAATATTGAGGAAGCAAAAGCTGAGCTTCTTCGTATCGGTGAAAAAAGAGCCTCTCTTGCCTTTGACATTGACGGTGCCGTTATAAAGGTAAACGGCTTCAGCCACAGAAAAACTCTCGGCAGTACGGCAAAATTCCCCCGTTGGGCAATTGCATACAAATACCCTCCCGAGGAAAAGGAAACCGTACTTCGTGATATAGAAATAAGCGTGGGAAGAACCGGTGTGCTCACTCCCACCGCAGTTTTTGACAGCGTGCTTCTCGCAGGCTCCACCGTTTCCCGTGCCACACTTCACAATGAAGACAGAATCAACGAATTTGCCCTTGCAATAGGCGACACCGTAACCGTAAGAAAAGCGGGTGACGTAATTCCCGAAATCACGGGAGTCAAAATCCGTTCGGGGAATCCTGTTTTCAGCTATCCCCGCACCTGTCCCTCCTGCGGTGCTCCCGTTTTCCGCGATGAGGGTACAGCCGCACACCGCTGTACAAATCCCGAATGTCCCGCCCAGGTAATGAGGCTTATAATTCATTTCTGTTCAAGAGATGCCATGGACATTGAAGGCCTCGGAGAAGCAATACTTGAGGTCTTCTGCGAAAAGGGTATGATAAAGGACATTGCAGATATCTACCTGCTTCAGGCAAAGGATATTTCCGTGCTTGAGGGAATGGGTGAAAAGTCTGCACAGAATATCCTCAGTGCAATAGAAAAATCCAAGAAAAACGATCTGTCAAAGCTTATTTTTGCACTCGGTATAAATCACATCGGTGAAAAAGCGGCAAAGCTTCTCTCGGGACACTTCACAAGTCTTGAAAACATTATGAATGCCTCAAAGGAAGAAATTCTTGAAATTGAAGGCTTCGGAGAAATAATGGCAGATTCGCTTATTAAATATTTCTCACTCTCTGAAACAAAAGAGCTTATTTCAAGACTTATATCCTACGGAGTTAACACAAAGAATCTTGCAGAGATAAAGGATGAGCGATTCAGGGGAATGACCTTTGTTCTCACCGGCAGTCTTTCTCAGTATACAAGAGATGAGGCATCTGCAATAATTGAGCAATACGGTGGGAAAACAGCCTCCTCTGTTTCAAAGAAAACAAGCATAGTCTTAGCAGGGGAAGCCGCAGGCAGCAAGCTCAGAAAAGCAAATGAGCTGGGAATAAAGGTTATAACCGAAGACGAATTCGCAGAGATGATCGGATAATATTTTTCTTGAAGAAAGGATCAGAATATGAAAGAAAAAATTTCGGCTTATATTGATTCACAGAAGGAAAGCTTTATTAAGGATCTTAAAAGCCTTGTTGATATAAAAAGCGTAAGGGAAGCTAAAAAGCCCGGTATGCCCTTCGGTGAGGGGCCTGCAAAAGCACTCAAAGAGGCTGTGAAAATATCAGCTTCCCACGGCTTTGAAGCTGTTAATTTTGAAAACTATGCGGGAGAAATAACCTTCGGAAAAAATCCTGCTTTAATGCTTCTTGCCCATCTTGACGTGGTTGATGAGGGTGACTTCTGGACCTATGAGCCTTATAATATGAAGCTTGAGGACGGAAAAGCCTACGGCAGAGGCACCACCGACGACAAGGGTGCCATGCTTTGCTGTCTTTATGCAATGAAAGCGGCAAGAGAGCTTTTCGGAGAACCGAAAAAGGGAGTACGCCTGGTTATGGGCTGCGGTGAAGAAACCGGCAGCGAGGATATGGACTATTATTTCTCAAAGCGTGAAGCTCTTCCCTACACCCTTTCTCCCGATGCCGATTATCCTCTTATAAATCTTGAAAAAGGAAGATTTGCCCCCGATTTTACCAAAAAGTGCAATAATGACGGAGATAAGCTTCTTGTCTCCTTCACGGGCGGCAGCACAAAAAATATCGTTCCCTGTAAGGCAGAAGCCGTGCTTTCGGGAATCAGGGCAGAGGATATTGAGGATATCATAAAGCTCTGCGAAAAAGAAACGGGAGTCTCCTTCTCCATAGAGGAAAAGGACGGACTCACGGTGATTTCCGCTCTGGGTGTTTCCGCCCATGCGGCACAGCCTACAAACGGAAACAATGCACAGACCGCACTTATTTATCTCATAAACCGTCTGCCTCTCAATGAAAATGAAACATCCTCTTCCCTTCATTTTCTGGAAAAGCTTTTCCCCCACAAGGAGACCGACGGCAAATCTGCAGGGGTAAAAATGAGTGAGGAAAAATCAGGTGAGCTGACTCTCAATTTCGGTGTCCTTCATTTCGGGGACGGTGTTTTCACAGGTGCTCTTGACCTTCGCTGTCCTCTGGGAGCAAACGAAGAAAACGTAGTAAAGGTAATTGAAAATAAGCTCTCATCCTGCGGCTTCAGTTTTTCGGGCGAAGAAAAGATGGTCCCCGTACACTTTGTGCCCGAGGATGCACCTGTAATAAAAACAGCTCTTAAAATCTATGAGGAATATACGGGAATGCCCGGAAAATGCCTTTCCATAGGCGGCGGCACTTATGTGCACGGGATTGAAGGCGGTGTGGCATTCGGAATTGAATTTCCCGGCACGGACTACCGTATCCACGGTGCAGATGAGTTTGCCGTTATTGACGAGCTTCTTCTCACCGCAAAAATGTATACAGGGATAATATATGAACTTTGTTACGGAGAATAATAAAATGAATGTTGAACTTCTTGCCCCTGCGGGCTCCTTTGAAAGCCTTAAAACAGCATTATATTTCGGTGCGGATGCCGTTTACTGCGGCGGACCTCTTCTGCAGCTTCGTGCCTCGGGTGCAGGCTTTTCCTTTGATGAACTCAGAGAAGCTGTAAAATATACCCATGAAAGAAATAAAAAAATATATGTCACGGTAAACTGCTTTGCTGAAAATGAAGAAATCGAGCAGCTCGGTGACTATGCAAACACTCTTTATAATATAGGTGTGGATGCGGTTATTGTGTCAGATCTCGGTGCTGTCTGCGAAATAAGAGAAAAATGTCCTCTTCTCCCTGTGCATATCTCAACTCAGGCAAACACACAGAATTTCAAAACCATTGAGGTTTATCATAAAATGGGTGTTGAAAGAGTTGTACTCGGAAGAGAAATGACTATGGCACAGATAGAAGACCTCAAGGGCAGAATTCCCGAGGATATGGAAATTGAGGTATTTGTTCACGGTGCTATGTGTATGGCATATTCGGGCAGATGTCTTTTAAGCTCCTTTTTGTCAAACCGCTCGGGCAACCGCGGTGAATGCTCACAGCCCTGCAGATGGAATTATTATCTTGTTGAAGAAAAAAGACAGAATATGTTCATTCCCGTTATCGAGGAAGAGGGGGCAACGGCAGTGCTCAGCTCCACCGACCTCAAATCCATTGAATTTCTTGACCGCCTTGAAAAAGCCGGGGTAAAATCCTTCAAGATAGAAGGCAGAATGAAATCTCCCTATTATGTGGCAACGGTTGTGAATGCCTACCGTCATTTTATGGACGGCAATGCCACCTTAGAGGAATGCGAAAACGAGCTTGACTGTGCATCCCACCGTCCCTTCGCATCAGGCTTTTATTTCGGAGAGGCAAAAGCAGACCCCAACAACGACGGACTCTACCATCAGACCTGTTCTTTTATCGGCATTGTGCTTGAGGATAAGGGAAACGGCAGATACATAGTTGAACAGCGAAACCGCTTCGACGTCGGTGACACTCTTGAAATTCTCTCGCCCTCTGCCATAGGCAGGTCCTTTGAGGTAACTTCAATAAAAGACAAAAAGGGAAATGACAGAGAAAGTGCCCATCTTGTTCAGGAAAAAGTGGATATTTTCTGTCCCGAAAAGCTCTTCCCCGGTGATATTCTCAGGAAACGGATAAAATAACCGCTGCAAAGCAAAATGCCCCCTGACAGCTCCCAATTAATGATTGACAAATGCTTTATCTTTATTTATAATAAAAATAGTTATCTTCATAAAATGTGTTTTTATGCGGATAAATGCAAACAAAGGAGATTTGGCTATGCTGTTTTTTATGATTAACCGCAATGCAATTTTAGCAATTTCAGCTCTTGTTATTGCTGCTGTTGTCGTTCTTGCAGTTCTTTATATCAAAAAGATAAAGAACATTCTTGTGCTTGAGGATATGAAGGATTCCGCAAAAAAGGATCTTCTTATAGGTCTTCGCGACAATGCAGAAAAATTCTCAGATTATTATGAGCCTCTTTTCGTTCTCGCTGCAGGCAACACCGGCAGAAAAGAATGGGTTTTCGACAACTGGAACAACACAGTTTCGGCTCTTGAAAATAATGAAGCTTTCAAAAAGGCTTTCTCTGACATTTTCGGTAAGCTCAATTCCGATCCTTCTCTTATTCCTCAGAAGGATTTCTCCCCCATTGCCGTTCCCGACGGTGCAACAAAGAAGGAAGCTAAGAAAATAAAGAAGGCAAACAAAAAAATCGCCAAAAAGGCAAAGAAAGCCGAAAAGAAAGCCAGAAAGGCTGATAAAAAGGCTGACAAAATCGCAGCAAGCCAGAAGAAAACCGAAAAGTTTGAAAAGAAGCAGGCAAAGGAAGCTGAAAAGCTCTATACAAAAAAAGCTTATAAGCTCCTCAAGCTCCTCAAAAAAGCGGGCGTTTGCCGTGACAATGAATTCACAGTAACAGCAGACGAAAGCACCGCAGAAAAATATGATGTTATCGGCAATGTTTCTCTTGTAAGCGGTGAAAAGTATGACGTTCACATCCCCTATTGGGCACTTACAAAGAAAACAAAGGTATTCCCCGGCGAACAGGCTGAAGAAGCTGATGTAAAGGAATACACACCCGAAGCTCCCGTTGAAGCTCGCGTTGAAGCTCCCGTTGAAGCTCCCGTTGAAGAAGCAACAGTTGAAATTCAGGCAGAGCCCGCAGCAACAGATGCTCCCGAGGTAGTTTCAGACTTCAATTTCGCAGCTGATTTCGCATCCGCAGCTCCCGCAGAGCCCGCAGCTGAACCTGCAGCACCTGCTGTAAGCGAAGCTCCCGCAGAGCCCGAAAAGAAGGTTTCCAAGAGAAAGGCTAAAAAAGCTGCCAAGAAAGAAAAGAAGGCAGCCAAAAAGGCCAAGAAGAAGGCAAAGAAGGCAGCCAAGAAGGGCGAAACCGTGGCAGAAGAGCCTCAGTTCACTATCGACGAAACCACGATCCTCGTTGCAAAGGGCGCTATCAAATAAACATAATACCAACGATAAAAGGCAGGTCACACGACCTGCCTCTTTTTTTGCCTCTTCACGGAAAGTTGGGGAATCATATTACTCACTTTAATCATTTTGTGCTTCGCACTTGGGAACCCCCGGCGAGGGTTCCCAACGAAAAACAGTCCACCGGACTGTTTTTCTCCCCTCCTGCGCTATTGGAA
>JAZSNB010000088.1:0-9357 GCA_045536195.1 Acutalibacteraceae bacterium | reverse complement strand
GAACAAATTAATTACAGGCAGAATAAGAACAATCGTAATTATTATTACTACTATTCTTTTAATCCATCATACCTCCCATACGGATAATATAACAGGGGGCAGTGTGTTTTTGTATATTGATAGCACAGGGCAGAAAACTATCCTATGTCTTGCTTGTCCTGTTACTGTCCCGCTTCCCATATCATAGCTATAAATCTGTTCTGTATACTACAGAAAATTCTTTTTTTGGGTGTTTTTTCAGCTTCTCATATAATTTTTCAAGCTGCTCAATATTGCCCGAAATTTCAAACCAGCAATGAACATCAGGTCTTACAAAAATATGAGAATCCGGAAAGAAAAACACTAAATCTGACAGATATCTGAAATTACATTCAATAATCATATCAATAATATGATTATTCTTTACTGTAATCTGTTTAGTTTCATTCGGTTTTATACAGCTTCTCAGATCGTTATATGAATCAAACTGTCTGATATTTTTCCATTTGTAAAAATTACTTTCATTTTTCACAAAATTACCGACATAAGCATTTTTTTCACCAAGTGCTTCTGCGATTAAATAAAAATAATCAACAAAGGCAGCAACGCCTTTATAGAATTCAGCTTTTTCTTCAGCACTGCACATAGCTTCAAAGCCTGCTTCCATAAAAAAATCCATAAGGGAAACACTTATTGCAGGATTTTTTACAGCAGAATGAAACTCTTTTTCAATTCCCTGTATCATAGATAAATCTTTCATATTCACCTCTTCTATAATACTGATCCATCCAATCCGATATTGTAATAATCACCTGTTTTTGCATTTGGAGGACACGCATGCCAATGAGATTTTTTTCCACCATAATTTCCATCATCAGAGATTTTAAAAATCCGTTTTGTCTTATTATGTTTGTATTCACTACCATTTCTTGTAAACTCTTGTCGGTACAAATCAGGTGTTTTTACTTTGTCTCCATTTTTAAGTCTGCTCGGAATAGAAGTTTTTCATGATTTTCTGTAATCAGCTCATAATTTCCGTAGGCATCATACGAATAACGGAATAAGCTTCAGAAACAATAATACCCTTTGGGAATTGCGGCACTTTCAAATGAGAAAATGCCGCAAACTCTGCTGAAATTTTCTCTTTTAATGAGAATTAAATATATATTATTTTTAATTCAACAAAGGGTTTATAGCGGTTAAATGATTATTCCCCAAATCTATAACCGTCGCCCGTCTTATTTTCTTTACAAATAATATCTGTTAACCGAAATTATTATACCTTATGTGCGGACACTCACATCGGAAGTCCGACAGAAAGCCTTAATATGCATCTTGCATCAGAAGCTGTAACAGAGTTATCTGAGTCCATATCCATTGCTTTCAATACTTCATCTGTGTATTCTTCAAGACCTACAGAACATCGCAGAGCAAAACGTGCATCTTTAGCCGTAATAAAACCGTCTTTATCCGTATCACCCGGAATATCAGTCTCATCTCCGCCTATAAGCACATCATATCTTATTTCAAGAAAATATTCCTTATCAAGAAAATATTTTTGTGCTTTTTCAAAGCTGTCTTCATCATTATTAACCCAAACAAGAAGCATAGGTGTATAGGGTTCATCATAATCCGACGGATTTGTAAGCTCTCTTACAGACGTAATATATTCACAGTCTATACCCGTAATAATGCTTTCTGCTTTATCCCAATATTCTGCTTTGACAATAACTAAAAAATGAGTAGTTGCAATATCGTCATTGGCAAAAGCTATAGAGGCAGCGTTGCAAAAAAACATTGCAATTGCAACAACAAGAACTATTACCTTATTAAACTTTTTCATATATTTCGCTCCTTTTATAAAACTTAAATATATTTTTCCATATCTGATTTCCAATTGCTTCTCTATCTTATTTTATTTTCTCATTTATTAAGAAAAAAAGCAACAGCAAATATTAAATCATTATTAACTATACAAAGAAACTTCTATTACTCAGTATGTAAATCCCATCGGTATCACCTCTTTGATATTTAAACACTTCATAAAAGAAAAACGGGACAGCTCCGGACAAAATATCCTGTTTTTCCCCCATAACTATAAGTGTCAGAAATCTGAAAAAGTAACACTTCTTTTTTCATATTTTTTTACTTTTTTCTCCACTTCTCTCTTTTGCACAAAAAAATATGCCCTATTCTTGTAAAAAAACACAAAAAAAGAGCAGAAGAGGAAGGTCTTCTGCTCTTTGAAAATTTGTTATAGCTTATTTAAGACTGTCGATAAGGGTGAGGTATTCGCCTACAAGGAATGAGCCTGTATGCTTACCTACGGAGAGAACCTCGTCTGCGATTTCTTCGCCGATGATATGACCCATAAATGCGAAGTTGTTATCGGTAAGAACATATCCGATAGCATCGTTTGCCAGAGATACGCAGTGTACCTCAACACCCTCTACGGATTCACCGAGAGAATCAAACTGCCATTCGGTGCCGTCCCAGTTTGTGCCGTTTGTGATTTCGTCATCCCAGAAGGTTTCGGGATAGAATTCACCGGGGAACATAGCAAAGCCTACACGGTTGCCGAATTCGATGTAGCCGAGCTCCGTTGCCATCAGGGGGCTTGTGAAGGCGGGGCCCTGAGTGAACACACGGTTATTTACAAGATTGATTTCACAGGCAAGTGTAAGAATGCTGTTTTCGGGTTCAATAAATATTTCTCTGTGCTTCACATTAAGCACGGGAGCAAGCTCTTCGGAATATTCGCCTGAAAGAATAAGCTTTGCAAAGGCTTCACCGAGAGTTTTTGCGGATGCGCCCTTTGCTTCCCATTCTGTAAGACCTGTTTCGTCAACCTCGATATCACGGGAAAGCTGACCGATAGCACCGGGAACCATAAGGAAGTTTGCACCTGTCTGAGCCTTGATATAGTTATCAAGATGATAGATATAGTCGGAGCTTACAAGACCGTTGCTTGCAGAGAATGAGGTGGGATGGCAGCTGATATCAGCAATATAAGTTGCCTCTGAGCCTGAAGCGGGCACGAAATAAAGCACGGCTGTTTCGGGGATGTCTTCTCTTGAAATAAGGTCACGCTTATCGTGGATAATCTCTGAACAGTCAACTGTATCATAATAAAGCTTGCCGTTTTCCATATCATTTACGGCATCAATAACCGCGAGAGCAGATTCGTTAATGAAATGCTCCTTGAATTCATCTGCCTTTTCAAGACCGGGATAAGAAGCCTCAAGACCGAGCATATTGTAGACACCCGCAAGGAAGAACTTTGTAAAGAAGCCTGAGCTTACGCCCTGTGTATCAAGTGCGGAATGTGAATGTGTAGCCATAATATTGATGCTTGCGATTTTAACACCGAGAGTGCTGAAATAATCAAGCACAAGCTTTCTTATGCTTCTTACATCAGTTGAAGTAACACCGAGAGAATCGATAGCACCGAAAACTGCAAGACCCTCGCCGCTGCCGTCGTCGATAGCGGTTACGCGGATTTTCATATCATCATAAACGCCTTCGGCATACTTGTTCATAAGATCTCTGCCGAGGAAATATTTTCCGCAGTCGATATCATCGGGAACAAGCGAACGTGATGCATAGCCTAATGACCATTCATTTTCTGCACCTGCAGATGTCTGATAAGTGCTTCTGCCGGGCAAAAAGCCGATTTCAGCACTGTCGTATTCGTCGATAGACTGCCATGATTTGGGATTGGGATAGATTGTGCAGATAACCTTTACGAGCATTTCAACAATAACATTGAGAGTATCATAGAAGCCTTTTGCAATAGCATCTCCTGCAGCTTCCGTTACATTTACTTCATCAGCTGCAGCAGCAGAAACGCTCATAACAGAGCCTGAGAACATAACTGAAAGGCACAGAACAAGCGCAATAAAACGCTTTACAGAATTTTTCATACGGAAATTACCTCCTTTGTAGTACATTTATATTATATTAAATTATTACAATTAGTCAAGAAAATGTTGCAATCATTTTTTTATATTGATATACTCTTTATAAACAACAAAACAACAGGAGATGATTTATTTTGTCAAAAGAACCTCTTTATATACTCACATACGACCACGGCGGATATGTTTTATGGAAGGATGAAGTAAAGCCCCGTCTTAAAAAAATAAAGGAATGGATGAAAAAATATCCGAAGCTTCGAATCGGTCTTGACTACGAATCCTTCACCTTTGATGAATTCAGCCGTGAGGACCCCGAGGTTGTAAGGCTCATCGGAGAATTACTCGCCGAATATCCCGACAGAGTGGGGCTCGGTGCAACCACCTACGGACAGCCCCTGTCTCTTTACATATCGGAAGAATCAAACATAAGACAGCTCACATATGCTGTAAAAACAAATCTCAGCTACTACGGAAAAACTCCTGAGGTATACTGTATTTCAGAATTCGCACTCAATAATCAGACACCTCAGATGATAAAAAAATGCGGCTATAAGGGTGCAATTTTACGTTCCCATGTTATGGGCTACGGCTACACAAAAACATTTTCCGTGCCCTACGGAATGTGGAGGGGAAAGGACGGCACAGGAGTGCCTGCAGTGCCTGTATACGACTCTCAGGGCAGAGGCTACAACTGCACCACCCTCGACAACTGGATACTTTCCCGCTGGCCCCGGGATACGGAGATTTCCCTTGAGGATTTCAGAGAACGCTTTAAGGATTATTCTCCTCTTCTTGCCTCACGTTATGACGACCTTACTCAGCCCATTGAGGAGGTCACCGCAGAAATTGAAAAGCACGACGATTATAAATATCTTCTTCTTGAGGATATTCCCTCTGTTTACGGAGAGCCTTCCGAAGAGCTTATCACAACAGATAATGATTTTCACTCCCAGATGCCCTGGGGCTACTGCGGAAACGAAATATTCGGCGGCTGCCGTGAGGGTGAAGTGAATGCACTGCAGGCTGAAAAGCTCAACACACTTTCAGTGATGCTTGGGGGAGAATCCTTACAGAAAGAAAATGAAGAGGCATGGAAATACATCCTTGCCGCACAGCACCACGATGTGACAATATGCGGACTTTTAGACCTTGCAAGAAGATTTATTCCCTCCTCACTGAACCTTTCTGAACAGGTAAAAGAAAAAAGCCTCAGTGTTATTGAAAAAAGCTTTTCTTCTCCCGACAGCAAGTCTCTTTTTGTTATGAATCCCCATTCATTCCCCGTTGACACCTGGATAAAAACACCTGTAAGCGAAAAAATATTCCCCGAAAATGCCGAAAGTGAAATTATCACGGAGAATAACACCGATTTCCTCAACACACATATCGTACTTCCGCCCCTCACAGCGAAGGCATATAAGCTTTCTTATGAAGAAGACGCTTCGTCTGATGAATTTTCTTATGACGAAAAAACAGGCACTCTCACCACACCCCTTTATAAGGCTGTTCTCAGTAATAAAGGAATCGTGAGCCTTCAGACCAAAGAAGACGGAAATGTGATATTCTCTTCTGACAAGGGAGCTTTATTCACCGCAAACGTAAACGGCAAAGACGAGGCATCTGAAGGCTTCTGGACGGTTGAAGTAAACCGCCGCAGCCTCAGAGCAACCCACAAGGGAACACTGGGCAATGTAAAAACAGAATTCTCTATGACCTTCAACGGCAGAAGCAGAAGAATCGACTGCCATACAGCCTTTGAGCTTCACGGGGACACCGTGGGCAGAAACGACATCACCGAGGGCAGACCCGTACCCCTCACCGTATGCGGACACAATCACAACGACAAGCTTTGCTTTGTTATGAATCTTAATCTCAGCGAAAACAGAAAAATGTTCAGAGATCTTCCCTATTCCATTGCCGAATGGGACGGACAGCTGAGAAAAACCGAGGAATACTGGTACGACAACGACCGTATTCTTGTTGACACCCCCGTTTCCCCCGAGGAGTCCTTCAAGGGCACCACACATCTTCAGGGTGTTTACTGGGTTGCACTAAGGGATGAAAACAGAGGCCTTGCAGTTATCAACAAGGGCTGTATGGGAAGTGCCGTTCAGGGTAACCGCGTGCTTATTCCCCTTCTTTATGCAAATCAGTATATGTGCGGAACAAAGATGCTCGACGGCGTATTCACCGACGATTTCGCCCTTCTCCCCTTCGATAATAATTTCGACAACACAGAAATACACAAGGAAGCTATGCTTTTCAACTATGACGCAATAAGCCGTGTGCTTGAAAAAGGAAACGGAAGCCTCAGAGAATATAATATGGGACACTTCGAAAGTAATGATCCTTCGGTTATTCTCACCGCCCTCTACCCCGAGGACGGCAGCATCACGGCAAGATTCTGCAACTTCTCCGACACCCCCGCAAAGGCAGAATTCTCCCTTGACGGCAAAAACATAACCGCCGAAACAGATTTACTGGGCAACACGGAAAAAGAGATAACTAACAACACCCTCTCCTTCACCCCCTGGGAAATCAAAACAATAAGACTGTAAATAAACACAGGAACCGACATTTTCACCGGTTCCTGTGTTTTCAGGTTAGTATCATTTAAGCTTTGTGCTGATTCACAGCAAAATATCCCGCTTTAAGCTTATATTTAACACCTGCTCCGTTGTCAAAGAAAAGCTCAGAACTGCCTTTATCTTCTCTCTGCCGCCTGCTTGCAGCCGGGGTCGGCTCTGAAAAGGGAGCCGTAGGCTGCATAGCTCTGGCATTTTGCACCGCCGCGGCAAAGATATGCATATTCACATGCCTTGCATTCCTCAGGGATAAGTCTCATCCGAAGCTTCAGGAATACCTCATTATTGAAATAAACATCCGAAAGAGTGCTTTCACGGAAATTTCCGCAGATTAAGGGCAGGCGGCGGCAGGGCATAATATTTCCCGTTTCATCAACGGTGATAAGGCTGTCAGCAGCCGAGCAGGAATATATCCTGCCGTCGGAATCAATGAACTGCAAGGCACGGTTCATTGTAACCGCGGTTTTCGGATAAAGCTTTTTTGTAAGAATGCTCCCCTGTGCCTTTTTCATATATTCCCTGTAGCAGGGCATTTCATCCTTTGTGACAGCAAGCCTTTTAAGATCTTCTGCGTTTCCTATAGGCACAAGGCGGTCGGACCAGAGCTTTGTTATCCTTCTTTTACGGCATTCCCTGGCAACAGAAGGAATACTGCTCATATTCTCTTTATTGGCAGTAAAGCTGATATATGTTCTTATCCCCTTTTTTTCAAGATGCTCTGCCGTTCTGAAAACTCTGTCATAGTCCCCCTGAGCCCGTAGGGAATCGTGAATTTCACGGCTGCCGTCAATACTCAGCTGAACAAAGGATACATCCGTCTCTTTCAACACTTCAATTATTTCATCATCAATAAGGCTTCCGTTTGAAAGCACACCGTAGGAAAAAAGCTCTCTGTTTTCTCCGAGATACCTGAGAATTTCCTTTATATCCTTTCTGAAAAAGGGTTCACCGCCCGTTATATTGATATGCCCGCGCTTTTTTATACCGTGGCGTTCATTATAGCTGACCCTCAGCTTCTTATACTGCTCGATAATATTTATAACATCATCAAAGGAAAGAGGCTCAATATCCCCCTCGGTGCGATAGCAATGCTTACATCTGAGGTTGCACTTTCCTGTTATATGAAACTGAAGAAGCAGACGGTTTTTGTTGGTGCATATCATATCAGTCACCGCAGCCACCGCAACCGCCGCAGCCTCCGCAGCCGCTGCAGCCTCCGCAGCTTCCGCAGCCGCCTGAATCGGAAGAGCCGCTTTGTGCGGAATATAATCTGATTTTTTCGCTCTGATATGCCGCAGAAACTGAAACCAGTGCCGCAATAAAGCTATCTGTATATTCTATACCTGCGTTTTCCTCTTCATTACGAAAAAGCCCGAGGGTAAATTCACGCAGTCTGAGCATTGTTTCATACTCGTCTTTATTTACATATGTAAAACGTCCCTGCTCATAAGCAGCCCTGTCGTGCAACAGCTTCTTCTCCTTAGCTTTAATAAGCTCTGCGAGAAAATCCTTTTTTAAATCGTTAACAGCATTTTCGGAGCAGTAAAAAATACATATAACAACCAAAGCAATTATAAGCATTCCCGTAAGCAAGGTTATATCCTTGCCGTTATAAGCTCCCATAATAAGCTTTGTAAGTGTAGGATAAAAAAAGACTGCAGACATACATGAAATCAGAGCTTTCCGTATAACAGTAAGCTTACTGAAAAGCGTTTCAATATACCTTCCTCCGTCGCTTGAAATATCTGTGGTAAGAGAGATATTTTTTATAACAGAATCAACCGCCGCATTACCTATCATCTCAGGAGCATAATTTCCCACGGGTGTGCAGTAATTCTTCAGATAGTCTGTTATTGCTTTCACACGGGGATATTTTTCGCAATATGCATTTATTTCTTCTTGTGAACGCTCGGGATTAAGAATAATAATATCCGCCTCGGCAGTGTTTTCACCTTCTGTAGGGATGTATTCTTTTCTGATACAGATAATTTTATCACTTTCAGCTCTTAATAGTGCATAAGCTGCAAGATTTTCGGCTTTGGTATATGAGTCGGCAAATGTATGACTGTCAACCCATCTGAGCATTATAAGATCGGTATCGGAATAAACCTTTGAAAAGGCTTCTTCCTTATGCTTCTTGAGATATGCGGAAAGAATACTATTTTTAACAACAATAAACAGAATAATGACTATCGCTGCAAATATTGCAGCATATATCAAAAAGTCACTTCCCTTGATGCTCCGTATAAATTCGGGAATATTATTAACCGCAAAATGGTATATTATCATAAATAACACAGAGCCGATGATATCCACGGCAAAAAGATCAGGTTTTCCGTTTTTTACCCCATTGAAGCCCACAATTCCTAAAAAACAAAGAACAACAAAGGCAATTCCGTATACGCTATCAGGCGCATCATAGAGAAATGCACCGAAAAAGCCTATGAAAAACACCGCCACACATATAACATGGCACAGCTTCCGTTTTTTTGTCATCTGACTTGTTTTATAAAAGAATTTATTTATCATATTAAAAATCATATCAGCATACTCCGTTAATATTTATTAATTATTTACAATTATAAGAAAAATCTTACGATTTATCAACCCCCTACCCCCAATCTCAATGTCATTAAGTTAACAGCAAAACAAGAACAACAAAAAGAAAAATGAGCATCCAAAGCAGTAAACGAACTGTTTTAGGGTGCTCTTTTTGCAAAAAAAGCATGACAAATCAGCGGATTAAATATAATCCGCAAAAAAAGCTGTTAAAAAAAGAAAAATTATGCTATTCTGTATATGAAGCTAACAGCGTGTTTGATTGATGCGTTACGAGGTCGGGTTCTACCGGGGCGAATTGGTGAAACATTCCTCAA
>JAZSNB010000046.1:0-13426 GCA_045536195.1 Acutalibacteraceae bacterium | reverse complement strand
TCTGCCGCCCATGAGGTGGAAATGGATGTGGTGAACGGTCTGACCTGCGCTTTCGCCGCAGTTATTGACTATTCTGAAGCCGTCTTCCAGTCCCTGCTCTTTTGCAATCACGGGAATCTTTTCAAAGATGTGAGCAATCACGGCTGAGTTTTCGGCTGTTACGTCATATGCCCATTTTATATGCTCTTTGGGGATTACAAGAATATGCACGGGTGCCTGGGGATCAAGATCCTTGAAGGCAAGTATTTTATCATCCTCATAAACCTTTGTTGAGGGAATTTCACCCGCTGCTATTTTACAGAAAATACAATCCATAATCTGTCTCCTTCCGAATAATTATTTGATCAGAGCTGCTGCAATTGAGCCTACTGCTGCAAGAGCATCCTGAATCTTTGTGATATCCTTACCGCCTGCCATAGCTGAATCAGGCTTGCCTCCGCCGGCTCCCCCTGCTATTTTTGCAGTTTCTCTTACAATATTACCTGCGTGAGCACCCTTAGCTATTGCATCCTTACCGCAGGCACATGCAAATGAGCAGGTACCCTTTTCGGTGTTCTTGCCTGCAACAACAATAATCTTGTCGTCAGCCTTGCTTGAATCAAGCATTGTGCGAAGAGCATTGGCATCTGCCTCACCGAGGTCTGCAGTAAGCACCTTAATGCCGCCGAATTCACCTGCATCGGTGAAAAGCTCTCCTGCCTTTGCTGCTGCAAGCTCGGAATTGAGCTTTTCAATCTGCTTGTCCTTTGCCTTGAGGTCGTTTGAAAGTGTCTGAGCCTTTTCGCTTACCTGAGAGGCGGAGCATTTGAGAGCTGCAGCTGTTTTTGCAAGACTGAGCTCGGTTTCATTCACGAAATCAAGTGCATTAAGACCTGTAACAGCCTCAATTCTTCTCACACCCGATGCAACGGAGCTTTCGGATGTAATCTTGAAAAGACCTATCTTTCCTGTGTTTTCAGCGTGTGTGCCGCCGCACAGTTCAAGCGAATATCCGCCTGCGTCAACTACTCTTACGGTGTCGCCGTATTTTTCTCCGAAGAGAGCCATAGCACCCATAGCCTTTGCTTCAGCGAGAGTTTTTTCACTGCTTTCAACCTGAAGAGCGGAAAGAATTACTTTATTTACTTCTTTTTCAATATTTCTGATTTCCTCTGTAGTGAGAGCTGAGAAATGAGTGAAGTCAAATCTCATAACCTTGTCATTAACGAGCTGACCTGCCTGCTCAACATGAGAACCGAGGATATTTCTGAGAGTAGCCTGAAGAAGATGGGCAGATGTATGATTCTTCTTTACAGCCTCTCTGAAGCACTTGCATACAAGAGTTTCGGCTTCATCGCCCACACTTACAAGGCCCTCGGTGAGCTTGCCCTTATGGAAGAATATACCGTTTGTATTCTTTGTTGTGTCGTTTACCTTAAAGGTGAAATTACCATCTGTGATAGTACCCTTGTCGCCGCACTGTCCGCCGCTTTCAGCATAGAAGGAGGTGCTGTCAAGCACAAGCACAGCCTCTTCACCCTCGGAAATGCTGTCTGCCTTTTCTCCGTCAGAGGTAAGGATTGCAAGAATCTTACCCTTGCCGTCTGTGCCTTCATAGCCTGTAAAAACGGTTTCGGGAATTCCCTTAAGAGAAGCGGAGGAATTCTTCCATGCATCCGCACCTGCATCCTTACGGGCATTACGTGCAGTTTCCTTCTGAATCTTTATAAGCTCATTGAATCTTTCTTCATCAACATTCATACCCTTTTCTTCAAGAATTTCTCTTGTGAGGTCAAGGGGGAAGCCGAAGGTGTCGGAAAGACGGAAAGCATCGTCACCGCTGAGAGTTTTTCCGCCGCAGGAGGAAATCATTTCCTCAAGAAGCTTAAGACCCGAGTCGATGGTTTTATTGAAGTTTTCTTCTTCTATTGCAATTATCTTGAGAATATAGTCCTTCTTTTCGGTAAGCTGAGGATAAGCCTCACCGCTTTCCTTTATAACGGTTTCACATACCTCACTGAGGAAGGGGCGGTCGATACCGAGAAGCCTGCCGTGGCGGGCAGCACGTCTGAGAAGACGTCTGAGCACATATCCTCTGCCTTCGTTTGAGGGCATGACACCGTCGGAAATCATCATTGTGGTGCTTCTGATGTGGTCAGTGATAACACGAAGAGAAACGTCGCTCTTTTCGTTTTCATGATATTTTACACCTGCAATTTCCATTATGTGCTTCATTATATTCTGAATGGTATCAACCTCGAAAAGGTTCTGAACACCCTGAGAAATACAGGCAAGTCTTTCAAGTCCCATACCGGTGTCGATATTGGGATTCTTAAGACGGGTATAGTTTCCGTTTCCGTCGTTCTCAAACTGAGTGAAAACAAGATTCCAGAATTCAACAAAGCGGTCACAGTCACAGCCTACCTTACAGTCGGGACTGCCGCAGCCGTTCTCAGCACCGCGGTCATAATATATCTCTGAGCAGGGTCCGCAGGGACCTGCACCGTGCTCCCAGAAATTGTCTTCTTTTCCGAGTCTTACGATTCTGTCGGGAGAAACGCCGACTTCCTTTGTCCAGATATCAAAAGCCTCGTCATCCTCATGGTAAATACTCACCCAGAGATTTTCAACAGGCATTTCCATAACCTCTGTGCAGAATTCCCATGCCCATTTTGTAGCCTCGTGCTTGAAATAGTCACCGAAGGAAAAATTGCCGAGCATTTCAAAGAAGGTACCGTGACGGGAGGTTTTGCCTACTCTTTCAATATCGGGAGTACGTATACACTTCTGACAGGTGGTAACTCTCTTTGAGGGAGGAGTAACCTCACCGGTAAAATACTTTTTCATAGGAGCCATACCTGCATTTATAAGCAGAAGGCTTTTGTCTCCCTGAGGAATAAGGGAGAAGCTGGGAAGACGCATATGCTCTTTTGTTTCGAAGAATTTAAGATACTTTTCGCGTATCTCATTAAGACCTGTCCATTCCATTTTTTTCACTGTCCTTTTTTATTTTTTCGCTGAAAAAAAACAAAGCGCCCGTCACATTTCCGGGACGGCTGTTTTGCCGCGGTACCACCCGGATTGTGCCAAGCACCACTCTTTATTCTTTAACGCAGAAATTACGCAGAATTCATCACCCTGATGCCGTACAGCGGCATAGTAAGATTTTACTTAAAAACTCGCACCGACCGTTTTTTCTCTGAAAAGCAAAAATCATACTTAACTGTACCGTAGCAATTAAATATTTACAAAGAGAGTATATTGTTTTTTAAGTCTTTTGTCAACCTTGATTTTGAAATTCTGCCGAAAAACCCGCCTCGGGCGCAGAAAGATATGTGATATATCCGTCTTCTGAAAATCCAAGCTTCACCTTTACCGTTTCCGCGATAACATCCGCCTCAAAGCCGTTTTCCGTTTTTGTAAAGCTTTTGTGATTTGTAAAAACAGCAAGCCTTATGCTTCTGACAATCACATTGAGAAGAGATGTATCCTTTATTTCATCGCTTTTTCTTTCGTCGGGCACACCGAATGCATTTATACTGTAGCCGTCGCCCTGCGTTTTAACAGAAAAGCCCGAAAGCTCTCCCGGATATGTGAATGCAATTTCAATATCCTCATATGAACTGCATGTAACATCAGCCTCAAAGGTTTTTCCGTCCTTTTCACCTTTCATGGAAAGACTGAAAAAATCACGGGGCATAAAATCCTCTGCCGACATTTCCTTTTCACAGGCAGAAAATACAGCCATCGCCAATATACATACAGAAAAAACAATAGAAGCTGCTTTTTTCACATTATCACTTTCCTCTCAGAATTGAAGAAAGAGCCTCCGGAATACATCCGTGAATATTTTCGGTGCTTGCGGCATATGCCGTATATTTTTCTTCTGCTTTTTCTCCCGCAAGACCGTGCAGGAAGGCTGCAAGCACGGCACTGTCTCTGAGAGAAAGTCCCTGGGCGGCAAGAGATAAAGCAATTCCCGTAAGCAGATCTCCGCTGCCGCCTCTTGAAAGGGCACTGCTGCCTGTAGGATTTATAAAAATCTCACCTGATTTATCCGCCACAACCGTATTCGCACCCTTAAGAAGCAGTGTTACACCGTATTTTTTTGCAAAAGAAAGTGCAATTTCTTCACGGTCAGCATTTATTTCCTTAGCAGTAAGACTATTAAGTCTGCCCATTTCCGCAGGATGGGGAGTCAGAAGAATATCCGCTTTTGACTCTTTCAATAAATTTATATTCTCAGAAACAATATTTATTCCGTCCGCGTCAATAATCAGCTTACCTTTATAATTTTTTATGATTTTTTCTGCAAATTCTTTTACTTCGCTGTCCCTTGTGATTCCGGGACCCAGTGCAAGTGCATCATAAGAATCAATACTTTCTTCGATGCAATCAAAGGCAGCAGCTGAAAAGCCTCCCTTTCCGGATGAAGGAAGAGGAGTGAAAACACACTCGCAAAGATGAGAAGTCACGGTATTATAGATTCTGTCGGGAAAGGCAAAATAAGTAAGCCCCGCTCCTGAAGAAAGGCATCCCTTTGCGGCAATAATTCCCGCCCCCGGCATAGAATAGCTGCCTGCAACAAGCATTGCCTTTCCGAAGGCGCCCTTATGAGAGTCAAAGGGTCTTTCGGGAAGAAGCCTTCGGGCATCTTCAACACTCAGGGCATTTCTGCCCGAGGATGCGGCATCAAAGCCTATGGGAATTACGGTAACCCTTCCGCACCTGCTGCTAAAGGGCTTATATACATGCTCTTTTTTGAAGCAGAGCATTGAAAGTGTTTCGTCCGCATTAAAGCTGTCATCCGTATACTCATTCTCTGAAGAAAGACCGCTGGGGATATCAATTGCTATTTTTACGGAAGACTGCTTATTCACAATCCCGAAAAGCTCTTTTATATTTCCCGGAAGGCTTCCCTTAAAGCCTATTCCGAAAACAGCATCAACAATCACATCCGCATTTTCAATAAGCCTTACTATGCTTTTTGTAATAACGGAAGCATTATGTATTTCCGCAACACCCTGAATGCGTCTTTTGTTCTTTTCGGACAATTCATCCGAGGGAGAGGAAAACATACAAAGCACATCAACCTTTTTTCCCGCTTCCGAAAGTCCTCTTGCAATAACAAAGCCGTCTCCCCCGTTTTTGCCTTTTCCCGCAAGGATAACTATATTGCGGCTGCCGGGATAGCTTTTTAAGATATGTCCGGCACATCCCATCCCCGCCTTTTCCATCATTTCTTCATATGAAAGTCCCGAAGCGTTAGCTTCAGCCTCAGCCCTTCTTATTTCATCAGGTGTAAGAATAACCATAGCTTTCTTCCTTTTGTAATTTATTCCTTCAATTATTTTTATTATAATCGGATAAAGCTGAAAAAACAACAGTATAAAGACAAAAAAGAAGCTGTCATCTGCAACAGCTTCTTTCCTTTTATTATTCAAGCTCGAATGCACCTGTGTAGAGCTTATAGTACACACCCTTCTGGGCAATAAGGTCTTCATGGTCGCCGCGTTCAATAATTCTGCCGTGGTCAAGAACCATAATAGCATCGGAATTTCTGACGGTTGAAAGACGGTGAGCGATAACAAACACGGTTCTGTCCTTCATAAGAGCATCCATTCCGCGCTGAACAAGCTGCTCTGTTCTTGTATCAATTGATGAAGTAGCTTCATCAAGAATCATAACGGGCGGATCGGCAACTGCTGCACGGGCAATTGAAAGCAGCTGACGCTGTCCCTGTGAAAGATTTGCACCGTTTGAAGTAAGCTCGGTATTATATCCGTCGGGAAGTCTTGTGATAAAGTCGTGGGCATTGGCAAGCTTTGCCGCATTTATACACTCTTCATCCGTAGCATCAAGCTTTCCGTAGCGTATATTATCCATAACAGTTCCCGTAAAGAGGTTGGTATCCTGTAAAACAATACCGAGGCTTCGTCTGAGGTCTGCCTTTTTTATCTTGTTTATGTTTATTCCGTCATATCTTATCTTGCCGTCTGCAATATCATAGAAGCGGTTGATAAGATTTGTGATAGTGGTCTTGCCGGCACCCGTTGCACCTACAAATGCAACCTTCTGACCGGGCTTTGCATAAAGAGAAACATCGTGAAGCACGGGTTTTCCCTCTTCATATTCGAAGTCAACTCCGTTAAGCACCACATCACCCTTAAGCTCGGTGTATGTAACACTGCCGTCTGCGGAATGGGGATGCTTCCATGCCCAATGTCCGGTATGCTCCTCACAGGGAATAATTTCTCCGTTTTCGATTTTTGCATTGACCAATGTGACATAGCCTTCGTCCGTCTCGGGCTCGGTATCAATAAGAGAGAAAATTCTTCCCGCGCCGGCTAAAGCCATGGCAATTGAGTTTATCTGCTGTGAAGCCTGATTTACCATTCCGGTAAACTGCTTTGTCATACCGAGATATGAAGCAACAACGGAAATAGCAAGGGGGGCTACGATGGTTTTCATAGTGAAAATATTCTGAAAGGACACATTGAGAAGAAGTCCGTCGGATACTATAAGTATACCGCCCACAAATGCAGTGACAACATAAAGAATATTGCCTATATTATTCATAATGGGACCGAAAACATTACCGAAGATATGGGCCTTTTCAACATTTTTGAAAAGCTCTTCATTTACTTTATCAAAATCTTCCTTTGATGCTTCCTCGTGACAGAAAACCTTTATGACCTTCTGACCGTTCATCATTTCCTCGGCAAAGCCTTCCATTTTACCCACAGCCTTCTGCTGTGCCATAAAGAACTTTGCTGAATTACCGCCTACAAATTTTGTTACCTTGAACATAGCTATAACGCCCACAATAACAACAACCATAAGGGAAATACTGAAATACATCATTACACAGACGAGGAACATAAGAGTAACCACAGCTGAGATAATACTGGGAATACCCTGAGAAATCAGCTGACGCAGAGTGTCGATATCATTTGTATAATAACTCATTATATCGCCGTGATTATTTGCGTCGAAGAATTTTACGGGAAGATCCTGCATACGCTCAAACATTCTTTTACGCATTTTATCAAGAAAGCCCTGCACGGCAATTGCGGTAAGCTGCTGCTGAATAACAGAAACCGCAAGTCCTGTAACATATATGCACACCATTGTGATAAGTGCGGAAATTATATCGGGCAAAACCGACTTCCATGCTTCTGCAAAGGATACGGAGGCGGTAAGCTCAAGTCCCTCAACGATTATTGATGTTATATTCTCAATATATATAGCAGGCATAACGCCCACAACAGCAGAAATCACAATACATAAAACGGTGATTATACAGTGAACGGGATAATCATGAACAAAAAGCTTGAGAAGTCTTAAAAGGAGCTTCGGATCAACACCCTTAGGACCCTGAGCGCCCTTCGGAGGCATTTTATTCTTCTTCACTGTCATCACCTGCCTTACACTGGATTTCGTATGCTTCCTTATATATTTCATTTGAAGCAACAAGCTCATCATGAGTACCAATACCGTCAATTCTGCCGTTATCCATAACGATAATCTTATCGGCATCCTGAACAGAGGAAATTCTCTGAGCAATAATAATTTTCGTTGTTCCGGGAATCTCTTCTCTGAATGCTTTTCTTATAAGAGCATCCGTCTTTGTGTCAACGGCAGAGGTGGAGTCATCAAGAATAAGTATTTTCGGTTTTTTGAGCAAGGCTCTTGCAATACAAAGACGCTGCTTCTGTCCGCCGGAAACATTCGCTCCGCCCTGCTCAATATATGTATCATACTTATCGGGGAAGCCTTCGATAAATTCCTTTGCCTGGGAAAGAGCACAGATTCTTTCAATTTCTTCATCTGTAGCTTCGGGGTCGCCCCAGCGGAGATTTTCCTTTATTGTTCCTGAGAAAAGAACATTTTTCTGAAGAACAACAGACACTTCATCTCTTAATGCCTTCAGGCTGTAATCCCTTACATCCCTTCCGCCGACACTGACCGAGCCCTCGGTTACATCATAAAGACGTGATATAAGCTGGATAAGTGTGGTTTTTGATGAACCCGTTGAACCTATAATACCTACGGTTTCGCCTGCTTTTATGTGAAGATCGATATTTGCAAGTGCATAGTTTTCAGCGTTTGCGGAATATTTGAAGCTTACATTACTGAAATCAATGCTTCCGTCGGAAACCTCAGTGAGAGCATCTTCTTTTTCTTTTATATCGGGAGTTTCAGTAAGCACCTCTATAATTCTCTTTGTTGATGCCACTGCCATAGTTATCATAACGAATATCATGGAAAGCATCATAAGGGACATAAGCACCTGCATTGAGTAGGTTATCATACTTGAAAGAGTTCCCACATCAAGATATGTGCCGCCTGATGAAACAACCAGCTTTGCGGTAAAGAAGGATATAAGAAGCATTGAGGTATACATAGCTACCTGCATAAGAGGTCCGTTCATAACCACAATTCTTTCAACATGGGTGAAATCGTCTCTGATATTTTCTGATGCAGCTGCAAATTTCTTCTTTTCATACTCTTCTCTTACAAAGCTTTTCACAACACGCATACCCTTGATATTTTCCTGAACGGAATTGTTGAGCTTATCGTATTTTTTGAAAACAGCCCTGAAAAGCGGCAGTGCCTTAAGTCCTATTGCAAGAAGACCGATGCCCAATGCCGGAGCAATAAACACAAATATAAGGCTGAGCTTTTTACCCACCACAGCAGACATCACAGTAGCAAAAATGAGCATAAGAGGAGCACGCACGGCAGTTCTTATTATCATCATAAATGCCATCTGCACATTATTGATATCCGTTGTAAGTCTTGTAACAAGAGAGGATGTACTGAATTTATCGATATTTGAGAACGAGAATTCCTGAATCTTATAGAATATATCGTGTCTCAGATTTTTTGCAAAGCCTGCCGAAGCCGTTGCAGCGGTTTTGCCCGCCAGCACACCGAAAGCAAGGGATGTGAATGCCATAAGCACGAGCATAAGCCCGTATTTTATTATGTCTGTCATTTCACAGCCTGCATTGATTGAATTGATAAGTCTTGCCGTAATAACAGGAATAATACATTCGCATACAACCTCGCCTATCATCAGAACAGGTGTGAGTATTGTCTGCTTTTTATATTCCCTGATGCAGCCGGCTAATCTTTTTAACATTTTCCTTCCTCCTTTTATCTGCAATCACCGAGTTTTACATCAACATTTTCAAGAAGTCTTATGATAAAAGAGATAAGCATCTCCTTTTCTTTATCGGAAAACCCCTGTGTAAGCTGATTTTCATACAGTTCAATGTGCTTTTTCATTTCCTCTTCACAATCCCCGGCCTTTCGGGTAAGAGAAATATATCTGAAGCGTCTGTCGTTTTTATCTGTCTGACAGACAATAAAACCCTTGGCCTCCAGACGGGAAATTATTCCCGACACCGTGGAATGAGACAGCTCAAACTGTTTTTCAATATCCCTGTGACAGATACTCTCTCCCGAACGCGAAGATATATAATGAAGAACAAAAAGCTGTGCAGGCGTGAGACCGATGCTTCTTGCTTTTTCGGAATGAAGAAGCTCAAACTCTTTATTAAGCAGCTTTATAAGCGGCCCGATGTGAGCATTATTTTTCATTTATTCACTTCCGTTTCAACACAGCCGTATCAGAAATAATCTTATCCTGAACAGATGCTGTAATTCAATTATATAACAGAACCGAAATCAATATGTCGCTTGCTACATACTATCACAAAAATAATTTCCGTACAATAGTAAATTTGCTGAAAATTGTCGGAAATTAATTTTGAATTTATATTCAATTATATTATCTGTAAAATCCGGAATTCTGCCCGTTATCATTATATTCAATAAAAACACGAACATTGAATTTCTGACCGCATTTAGGGCATTTTGTAATATGCTTACCCTTTATACGCCTTAATCTGAGCTTTGCCGAGCACTTGGGGCATTTTTTATAAATATAATTTCTGTCTCTGAAGCTCTTTGTTTTTTCCTCAAAAGCAGGCATTACTTTGTTTCTCAGTCTGAGAAATCTTTCATTTTCCAGAGTCCTTTTTGAAATATTGCGGGATAAAATTCTGTAAAAAGCAAACACATAGAAAAATGTATTAAGAAATGAGCATATATAGTAAACAAACGGAACGGGAAGGAACCTGAGGAACATACAAAGCACAGCCATTACAAGTCCCGCAGCCATCAGAAAACGTCCCAGATGGTCCATTCCGTATCTGCCGTACATAAAACGGTAAATTTTTTCGATAAAAGAATTCAATTCACATTCTCCTTGTTATTATAGTCAGCAGCAGAAGAAATACGGGAAGCAGCCGCAATCGCCGCCGAAAAGACTACAGCAGATATTTGCAAGACAGCACCACAGAAGTGAGCTTCCGAATCTTCCGGAGGGTCTGCCGTAAACCCTTCCTCTTTCATTATATTCATTTCCGGGCTGCGACAGTCTTTCATAAAGCTCTTTATAGTCCTCATTGAAGGGCTCTTTTTCGTAAGCGGCTTTTGCATGCTCAAGCGCAGTTATTCTGTTGCCTGCCCCATAGTTTGCAACGGCACTGAAATAATACCAGCGTGCGTTTCGGTTTTCTATGGCATTAAGAAGCGACAGTGCCTGAGAAAATCTTCCGTTATTAATAAGCACTCGCACAGATTCCATACGTGAGGCATCATCACTGCCGTAGGATGCACCGCCGCCCGGGGTATAGGTATACCATCTGAAGCCTCCGAAGCCTCCGAAGGGATCAGACTGAGAGCCTGAATAAGATGATGCTGTCTCCTTTGAGGGATCATAGCCGTTTTTAATTTTATCGTAAGCCGCATTTATCTCACTCATTTTTTCTGCAGCGGTTTCATCTCCGGGATTAAGGTCGGGATGATATTTTTTTGCAAGGCGTCTGTATGCCTTTGTAATTTCTTCTTCACTTGCCCCCGGTGAAACTCCTAAAATTTTATAAGGATCCTTGTTCACTTTTTCTTCCTTTCTTTCATGGCAGCAAATGCTGTCCAGACACCTGAAAAAAGAATATTTTCTATAATTTCTTTATCCTGCTTTATATTGAGCGCATTAAAATTTTCCACACATTCAGCCATTATCATCTGAAGAATTGCCTCATGCTCTGAAGAACTGATTCTGACAAGGGGATTATATTTCTGCTTTTTTATATCCTTTTTCATATCCACCGAAGCATCAAGAATATAAATAAATTTTCCGAGAGCCTTTCCGAAGGCAAAAAGCTTTTCCCCATCTTCGTTTTCTTCAAACCTGAAGATGCTTCCGAGAAGGTTTCCGAATATCTCAGCCGGTATATCGGGAATAAGAATATTATTCTTTTCCGCTTCTTCAAGCTGTTTCAGATACTTTTTTATATCACTGCACCGACGGGGATATTTACGGGAAATTTTCTCCGCCTCATTTCCCAGCAGCTTCATTTTAAGTGTAGCCGAAAATGAAGCATCATCATTCACGTCGTCCATGTATTTATAATATGCAAGTGCTATATTCATATCCGAAGCATAGCGGGTAAACCGGTTACGGCAGAAGCTTCGTTTTTTAAGAGGATGCACGGGACATCTTCCCGAAGTCACTTCATATTTCTCATTATAAAAGGAACTCAGCACTATCGCAAGAAACACAAGATCATAAGTGAGCGCCATTCTTGAGAGAGCCTTTCTGTCTTCGCCCAGGTCCTCACAAAGTCCGCAGTAGCATGCCCTGTAATGAGCACGGTTCTCTTCAGAGAGCTTTTCGGGATCAGCTACAACAAATCCGAACAAAGACCATCCCTCCCGTTTTCTGAAAATATTATATCAGCCTTCTTAAAATTATCTTTAATTATAGCACCAAGGAATACAATTATGCAATAGAATAAAAAAACCTTGCATTTTTTGTATTTTACAGTATAATTAGAATGTTAATAAAATAACGGAGGTTCATATTATTATGTTAGTATCGGCAAAAGAAATGCTCAACAAAGCAAAAGCAGGCAAATATGCAGTAGGTCAGTTCAATATCAACAATCTTGAATGGACAAAGGCTATCCTTCTCACAGCACAGGAATTAAACTCCCCTGTTATCCTCGGTGTTTCCGAAGGTGCAGGCAAATATATGTGCGGCTACAATACCATCGTTGGCATGGTAAACGGTATGATCGAAACTCTCGGCATCACTGTTCCCGTAGCACTTCACCTTGACCACGGCTCATACGACGGAGCATATGCAGCCATGAATGCAGGCTTCTCATCTGTTATGTTCGACGGTTCTCACTATGCTATCGATGAAAACATTGAAAAGACAAAGCAGATCATTGCAGACGCATCCGCAAAGGGTGTTTCCGTTGAAGCTGAAGTAGGTGCTATCGGCGGTGAAGAAGACGGTGTTGTAGGCAGCGGTGAGGTTGCAGATCCCAACGAATGCAAAATGATTGCTGACCTCGGTGTTACAATGCTTGCAGCAGGTATCGGCAATATCCACGGCAAGTATCCCGAAAACTGGGCAGGTCTTAACTTTGACGTGCTTGCAAAGATTCAGGAACAGACAGGCACAATGCCCCTCGTTCTTCACGGCGGCACAGGTATCCCCGAAGAAATGATCAAAAAGGCTATTTCTCTCGGCGTTTCCAAAATCAACGTTAATACAGAATGTCAGCTCACATTTGCTGCAGCTACAAGAGAATATATTGAAGCAGGCAAAGACCTTCAGGGCAAGGGCTTTGATCCCAGAAAGCTCCTCGCTCCCGGTGTAGAAGCTATAAAGGCTACAGTAAAAGAGAAGATGGAACTCTTCGGTTCAGTAGGCAAGGCATAAGAAATGACCCCTCATGAAAAGAAGGCAGTAGAGCTTTTCCGTGCAGGCTGCAATTGCTCACAGGCTGTGTTCACGGCTTTCTGCGATGTAACAGGCATTGATGAAAAAACTGCCCTTCGTATGTCATCCTCCTTCGGCGGAGGCCTCGGCAGACTCCGTGAAGTCTGCGGAGCTGTCAGCGGTATGTCCCTTGCTGCAGGAGTTTTATGGGGCTATGATAATATTGAAGATAAGTCTTATAAAACAGAGCATTATGCTCTTGTCGCAGGTATGGCACATAAGTTTTCCGACATTTTCGGAACTTATATCTGCAAAGAGCTTCTGGGAATAAAAAACTATACTTATTCCCCCGTCGCTGAAGACAGAACAAGTGAGTATTATCTCACCCGTCCCTGCGAAAAATGCATAGCCGCAGCCGCAAGAATCCTTGACGAAGAAATCGAAAAGCGAAAATAATCATATGAGCTTATCCCCCGCAGCATCAGACTGCAGGGGATTTTTTCATTCATAAAACAGTACAAAAAAAAGAGGTTCTTCACGGAAAGTTGGGGAATGATGTCGGCACGGGAGTGCCGGGGAAAAGTTTTGCTTGAGCTTTTTCAAAAGCTCACGGTGTCAAGAGGCAGAGCCTCTTGTCGC
>JAZSNB010000119.1:0-19550 GCA_045536195.1 Acutalibacteraceae bacterium | reverse complement strand
GCCTTGACTGTGAATCGAATCACGGTAAAGTCTGGGAAAAAGGTAAGATAAAAAAGCCCAAACCGCCCATCCACTTTTTTGACCGTTGTCTGATTTTGCCCTTGGAAACAATTACAGCAGGTACTGCAACTGTTGACGGTGTTGCAGGGGCTGATTGGGCAATTATGTATAATCAACAACTACCTTCAAATTATATCAGTAGATCTGATGCAGTACAAAAAGGTTGGAAATCAGGTAAATGGCCTTCAAACTTTATTCCGGGAAAAATGATTGGAGGCGAAATATATAAAAATACAGATAAACATTTACCGGATGCTGTCGGAAGAGTATGGTATGAAGCAGATATTAATTATAAAACAGGTCCCCGCAATTCTCAAAGAATTCTTTGGTCTGATGACGGTTTAGTGTTTGTAACCTATGATCATTATCAGACTTTTTATGAAATAGTATAGGGAGGATTGTATGAAAGTTGTAGAATTAGATTTAACAGGATGCAAATATTGGAGCGAGCTCCACGAAAGAATAAGAAAAGCTTTCGGCTTTCCTGAATGGTACGGAAAAAACTGGAATGCATTCTGGGACATGATGTGGAGTGAATGTGATGCAGATAAGGTAATTATCAAAGGTGAAAACACAATGCCCAAAGAGTTTTCTGAACAGCTTGCTATAATGCATGAGGTTTTAGATGATACTATAGAATTTCGCAAAGAGTATAGTTTTAATTCTTTTTCATATGAAGTTATTAACTGATTATGAAAGTTTTAGTCGAGAGTAAATATCGAAAGTTAAATTAACAAACAAAACACGCACACATCATTTTGGGAAAATCCACTATGATGTGTGCGTATTTTTATTAATAGTATTAATATGATCTGTTTAATTATTGTTCCCGGGTATAGGGTTTTATTTCATTTGTTCTGTTCAGCAGATAATCAACACTTGTGTTGTGAAAGTCGGCAATTTTACAAAGCGTCTCGGGAGTCATAGAATTTATACCGTTTTCGTATGCGGAATATGTTCTTCGGTTTATATGAAGTATATCTGCCATTTCCTGCTGAGTCATATCCTTATCTTCTCTTAAATCTCTGATTCTTTTATATATCACGTAAGTCACCTCAAAAATATTATAAATGCCATAAATTCTGCCATTGACTTTTGGCAGAATTTATGGCATTATTTGTTTGAATTGATTCAGATTCTGTCTTTAAGGAGGAAATAACAATGAAAAAGAAATGCAGTAAATTTTTATCTGTAATAGTGGCAATGCTTATGCTGGCAGCAGTCATTCCGCTGTCCGCAAATGCAAGCAGCTTACCTGCAAGCGGTTCATGCGGTGAAAATGTAATCTATACATATAACGGCACCACAAAGGAGCTTGTTATCAGCGGCACGGGTGCAATGGATAATTATTTTTCGGATTCCCCTTTTTATGATAGTGATATAGAATCCGTTATTATAACAAGCGGTGTAACCACCATTGGTGATTACGCGTTTAAAGATTGCAAAAATCTCACCAGTGTAACAATTCCTGACAGCGTAATCATTATTGGGGACTACGCGTTCAGCTGGTGCTGCAATCTCACAGAGATAACAGTTGATAAGAACAACAATTACTACAGCAATGATAAACACGGTGTTTTATTTGACAAAAATAAGACTGAGCTGATTCAATACCCTGTAGGTAATACACGTACTGAATACACAATCCCTGACAGTGTAACTACCATTGGCGAAAGGTCATTTTATGATTGCGACACTCTCAGAAATGTAACAATCCCTGACAGCGTAATCAGCATTGGGGACGAAGCGTTTTCTTGTAGTGACTTTTTCAAAAGTATAACAATCCCTGATAGTGTAACCACTATCGGTGACCGCGCGTTTGAAGATTGCATCAGTTTTACAAGCGTAACAATCCCTGACAGCGTAACCACCATCGGTGACTGCGCGTTTAATTTTTGCTACAATCTCACAGAAATAACAATGGAATCTGACTTCGTTTGTGTAGACGCGGGTGCTTTTTATGCTACCGGCTATTTTGAGAATCGCTATAATTGGGAAGAAGACGGAGCTTTATATATCGGTAAAATACTTGTCGCTACCAAATATGTAAATAAAGAAGAATTTATAATCAAGGACGGTACTACTTCTATTGCAGGCAATGCATTTTATCGCGAAAATTATTCTGCTACTGTAGAAATAAAATCCATAAAAATACCTGAAACGGTAAAGATTATAGGCAGTGATGCATTTGCAGGAGCAGATATCAGCGTTATTGATATTCCTGCATCTGTAGAAAAAATTGTTCCTTCAAAATTCGGTGATAGTTTCGGATATTTCGGACTTTTCGGATATAATGTACATAAAGATAATCCCTATTATTCTTCAGACGATAATTTTGCATTATTCAATAAAGATAAAACTGAGCTTTTATCGGTACCTCTCGAGCTAACTTCTTATGAGGTGCCTGACACTGTTGAAGAGTTCTATCAAATACCATTCGCCTATTGTGTGAATCTTAAGCATATTGAATTGCCCGATAACCTTAAAGCTTTACATCCCGGTTCGTTTATGTGCTGTTTTCTTTTAGATGATATTGTTATACCGGAAAACATACAAAGTATAGATTCTTTTGTATTTTCCTCTAGTTGTATGGTCGGTACTGTTACATTTTTGTCAAAGGATGTGAAAATTGCGGATGACTGCGGTCTTGAAGAGACATACTTAGGTCCTTCTGATGACGAGCTCAGCCGCAAGGCCGCAGAAGTTTATGCGGAAACATATGCATTATTGCTCAAGCTTTCCTATAAGGGCGGTAGTGAAGAAGAACTCAAAAAATATGATGAGCTGGTTGAGTATTATGAAAAGCTGGTTGAAGGGGCAGAAGTAAAAGAAAGAACATGCACAATCCGTTGTTACAAAGATTCAACTGCCGAAGCATTTGCTCTGAAGCACAATTTACCCATAGAATATATCTGTGAGCATACAAATACGGAAATTATTCCTGCTGAAGAAGGCTTCTGTTATACCACCGGACTTTCAAATGGACTTAAATGTTCAGATTGCGGTGAAATTCTGACTGAACAGAAGGTGATTCCCGGAACAAAGCACTCTTATGAAGCATTTTTAATAGCTCCTACCTGCACAGAAGACGGTTTTACAATTTATACCTGTGAATGCGGTGATAGCTTTGTTACAGATTATGTTGGCACAATTGACCATAATGACAGTGACAGGGATAGTTATTGTGATTATTGCGATGAATTCCTCGGTTCTGATGAAGAGGAAATCAAGTGCTCACACATCTGCCATAAGTCAGGCTTTATGGGCTTTATATGGAAGATAATCAACTTCTTCCAGAAGCTTTTTGGAACAAATCCCGTATGCGAATGCGGAATGGCTCATTATTAAACTTAAGGGGAACGGTTTTTTGCCGTTCCCTTAATTCATTTTTTAGCACTCTGAGGTGTTTTCATATTGCGGACAGCTTTTTTATACGTTTTAAACTCTGACGCGTTCAGAATGCAGAGCTTTGAAATTTACCAAGTTAAAGTAAGTTTTTGTGAAGTAATTACCGTAATATATGTTTTGAACGTTACCTGAAAATAGTTTTTTTAATTAAACGGAATATTGACAATCGGTTCCGGTTACAATATAATAAGTGTAAAGAAATAAAAATTTACACTATGTGAGAGGTGAGATTATGGCGGTGGATTACAGAAGGCTTTGTATTGAGCTTTTCGGAACGGACAATGTTGATGAATTGAAAAAAATTGCTGAAAGGCGGCAAACAGGCAGAAAAAAATCCTTGAGCGAAAAGGATATTCAGAAAATAATTGAATTACAGCAGCAGGGAATGACTACACAGAAAATTGCAGAGATTCTCGGTGTCAGCCGTCAGACGATCTCAAAATATCTTAATGCATTTCCCGATGGTAATTACACGATGCGCATAAATTTTATGCTGCGGCAGAAGGTGTGCACAGAAATATATGTTGATTTTCTCAATAAAAAAATCAGCATTATCAATCGCACAAACGATGTTTTATGCCGTGCCTTCGGAGTGATTGAAAACCCTACGTGGGAGGATTTTCAATATTTTCTTAAAGAAAGATGCATCCCTGAAAGCAGAGGTAATAAAAAAGAAATTCTTAAAGGTCTCGGTATTGACCACTTTGATCCTCTTCAGATTATTGAAGCTACAAAGGGAAAAATGGCAGAGGATAATCATTATATAAATTTTACTTACAGAGGGCGGTGTTGATTTATGTCGGAAATAAAGATAATTAATGCTGAGCCGATAAAATTGATCATAGATTCATCCTCAAAAGGCAATCAGCCGAAATGGTTCAGTGACGGCTTGTGGTATAAGGCTGATCATATGGGATATGAAGCCCTGAGCGAAATTGTTGTTTCAACGCTCCTTGAAAAGACGAATATCCGCAATTTTGTAGCATATCATCCGTTGTTTATTGAATATAACGGTAAAAAATCGGTGGGCTGTTACTCGAAAAATTTCAAGAAGGATAATGAAACGATTTATACTCTTGAAAGGCTTTTCCGTGCATACACCGGACAGTCGTTGGCGCAGAGTCTGACAGCTTATTCCGATGTGAAGGACAGAATAAGATTTACCGTTGATTTTATCGGAAAATATACAAATCTTGAAAATGCAGGTGCATATTTTACTGCAATGCTTGAGCTTGATGCCTTCTTTATGAATGAAGACAGACACACAAACAATATTGCATTTATCAGAAATGACGACACTGCAGAATTCAGCTTTTGTCCGTATTTCGATTTCGGTCTTTCCCTCTTGTCGGATACAGCTGATTATCCTGTTGAAGGTGATATTTATGAATGTATATCAAAAGTAAAAGCCAAGCCCTTCAATGCTGATTTTGATTTACAGACAGATGCGGCAGAACAGCTTTACGGTGTACAGTTAAAAATCAATTTTTCCGATAACGATATTATAAATGCAGTTGACAGCTGCTCGGAATATTATGACCAAGCAATCTGCAGCCGGGTGAAAAGTATTCTTTTTGCAAGAAGAAATAAGTTTAAGTATCTGACAGTGTAAAAATACAGACACATCATTCACGGAGTTTTTTATATGAGATGTGTCTGTCTTTTTTAACGCGAACAGCAAATAGAATTTATATAATAACTTGAAGTCACCGGATTATTGTGCTATAGTATTGTTCAGCATAAAAACTAAATATTGTACCATCATAAGAGAAGGTGTTTTTATTTTCAGTAAAACGCATACTTCACTTTTCGCATTTTTGTTGCTATGATGGTTTTGTGATTAGCTTTTGTGTAGTAGCAAATTGAAGTTTGTGTTTTTCAGGGTGTACAGATTTCGGTTTGTACACACTTTTTTGTTTATGGAGGAAGAACAAAAATGAAGAAAACAAAAAGAATTATAAGCACAATTCTTGTTGTGTTGATGTGTCTTACATCAGCACCTCTTAATGGCTTTATGGAAATTAAATGGAAGGGATTTGACTTCCCTAAATTTGATTTCTCTGAAATTTTCACCACTGAAGCAAAAGCCGCAAGAGATGGCGACTATAGCTATGAGGTTTCTTTTGGTGAAGCAACAATAACAGATGTTAGAAATTCTCTTTATGGGGAAAAAACTATCCCGTCAACCCTTGGAGGATATCCGGTGACGAAAATTGGAGAGCATGCATTTGAAAATTGCGACAAACTGTCGTGCATAACAATCCCCGACAGTGTGACAAGTATCGGAAAGTATGCATTTAAGGATTGCGATATTCTTAAAATTATAAAAATTCCTGACAGTGTAACAAGTATCGAAGATTATGTATTTTTTGCTTGCGAAAGCATCAATAACATAACAATTCCCGACAGCGTGACGAGTATCGGAGATTTTGCATTTTTCGGTTGCGACAGCCTTACAAGCATAACAATTCCCGACAGCGTGACGAGTATCGGAGTTCGTGCTTTTTCTTATTGTGCCAGACTTGGACGCGTAACAATCCCTGACAGCGTGACGAGTATCGGAGATAGAGCATTTAATGAGTGTGGCATACTTAAAAGCATAACGGTTTCCGAAAATAATCTGCACTATTCAAGTGACAAATCCGGTGTTTTGTTCAATAAGGATATTACTAAATTAATTCAATACACGACAGGCAGTTCTGTTACGACTTATAATATCCCGGACAGCGTGACAGATATCGAAGCTTATGCATTTAGTGAATGCGACAGCCTTACAAGTATGACAATCCCCGACAGTGTGACTAGTATCGGAGCTTATGCATTTAGTAATTGCGGCAGCCTTACAAGTATAACAATCCCCGACAGTGTGACTAGTATCGGAGATGGTACATTTTACTTTTGCGGCAGACTTACAAGTATGACAATCCCTGACAGTATGACGAGTATCGGAAACTCTGCATTTAGTGGTTGTAACAGTCTTACAAGTATAACAATCCCTGACAGTGTAACAAGTATCGGTGATTCTGCATTAAGTGGTTGCGACAGTCTTAAAATCATAATAATTCCCGACAGCGTGACGAGTATCGGCGACAACGCCTTTAGGTTTTGTGATATTTCTGATGTGTATTATACGGGCAGCAAATCAAAGTGGGCAAATATTAAAATAGGCATATATAATGATCCTTTATTGAATGCAAGGATACATTTCCACTCCGATGAATATTCCATAGCAATATTTTCATCTGAAAAATCTTTGTCTGTTGAAAAAGGTGCCAGCTTTGATCTAAGCTTCGGATTACTTGACAACAATGCACTGTTGGTCGACGAAACATGGAAAAAAATGTCACTTGTGGTAAGTAATCCGGATATTATTTCCATATCATCATATAAAAGAACCGAATACGGATATTCTATCACCGTAACAGGCAAAAAAAGCGGTGTGTCAAATCTTACAATCACAGACGCCGAAAGCGGTGTTTATACAATTGTCGAAATTACCGTCAGAGATAAATATGCGAAGACTTATTCTTACGCTATTGAAGATGTGAAGGTGTTTTATCCTGCAAATAAATATGAGAATCACCTGGCAACCAATCTTTATGATATCAACGGTATTTATGTAAATAATTATCAATGTACAAAAATCGGAAATAAATATAAGGTTTCCTTCAATGCATATAATTCAAAATATTATACAGGTGCAGTTGATATATATGATAAATACGGCAATTGGCAGGAATGCAGAGAAATCGAAAAATTCAGCAGCATCTCAAGTATTTGGGATACCGGAGAACAAATCTTTTATCTGATATCAAATGTTGTAAAGATTTTACCCGGCGGCGAAAAGAGCAATCTCCTGACATATGAACAAGATTCTTTTGCAAAAGAATCAAAAATAGATTTCGAGGTTCCTGACGGAGGCTACTTTAAAATATCCAATAATATGGCTCAGTCTCCCGGTACATTTTTCTTTAATTCTTCAGAGCTGCTTTTTGATGCAACTCTTGATTTTCTTGATCTTGCTGTCAACGGCATTGATAGCGGTGATTTCGCAAAACTTCTGTTGAGTGATATTCAGAAGGATCCTGCACTTAGAAAAGCATTTTTTGAGACATTCAAAGATGTTTCAACAGATAAATTATCTAATTTTGGCAAAAAGATTTTCTCAGGCAGAATTCAGGACGGTTGTGCAGAACTTACTAATTATTTTGAAGATATGTTAAAAATTTCAAACATAAAATGGAAGGATGCATTTCAGACTGTGACAGGTGTGGGGGAATCGCTTTTGACAAAACTGTCAGGTCCTGCAGGCATGGGACTACGCGTATGCTTTGCAATTTCAAAAGGAACAAACAAGCTTCTTCAAGTTAATCAGTTTGCAGCCTCTCTTGATGAACCCTATGTTACTGTATACTCTAAAATAGATGATAGCAACATAAACCCTCAGGGCATTTCCGTCAACACTAACGGTAATGTTGACAAAGAAGCTGTGCTGCAAGTGTTCAGAGTTTCCAATACATCAGCAATTGAAGTTTCATTGGATACGAAGGATCCTTTTGTTCATTGTGAAGTGTACAACATATGTTTTGTCAAAGACGATGAGGCAGTACAGCCAAACGGTAAAGTAAAGGTTATGATTCCCATTCCTAAAGGGATGAACGGCGATACCTGTAATGTTTACCGTCAGGAATCAGACGGAAACTGGACTACTCTTACCGCTAAAAAAGAGGGAAACTACCTTGTATTTGAGACCAATCATTTCAGCCTGTATGCTGTTGTGGGCTCAACAAAAGGACTCAGTGTAAAAACAAAGCCTGAAAAAACTCAATATCAGTCAAATGATATACTGGATACTTCAGGACTTGTGCTTGACTTTAATGGTACAAAAATCACATCAGGATTTTTATGCTCACCTTCTGTTTTATCAGGAACAGGCAATCAGACAATAACCGTGCAGTACGGTAATGCAACGACGACATTTACCGTAAAAGTAACACAAAAAGGTTCTGTTCTTAATATTGGTGACATAGACAGCAACGGAAAAATCACTGCGGCAGATGCGAGGCTTGTTCTTCGGGCTTCAGTAGGACTTGAAAAGTTCACTCCGGGACAGACCACGGCAGGTGATATCGATAAAAACAAAAAAATAACCGCTGCTGATGCAAGACTTATACTTCGTGCATCTGTCGGACTTGAAAATCCGAAACAATGGCTGAAATAAAGTCACAATAAATCTATTTGATTAAGGGAACGGAAAAAACCGTTCCCTTAGTTTTTTTATTACTTGAATTATTGCGGCGTATACAGTACAATTATTATATTATGTTGGGGAGGGTTTTGTATGGCGAAGATTATTACGGAAAAGAATCATTCAAGCGGTATTGCTCTTGGCGGAATCGGTGCGGGCAGTGTGGAGCTTTTTCCTGACGGAGAGTTTCATTCCTGGCTCATTGCAAATCAGCCGAGAATAACCAAGGTGTGCTTTGAAGAGAAGGCTGACGACGGTGAGGGCAGCACGGGTGCGCTTTCATTTTATGTAAGAGAAAAGAAGGCGGAGGGTAAGCCCGTTGTGAGAAAGCTGGGTATGAAAACCGATGCGGATGATTTTACCTACCGTATGTTTTCCTGGAATAAGCCTGTAGAAAAAATTGAATTTGACGGAAAATTTCCTGTCTGCGATATAAATTATATCGACAGCGCATTATCCTGTAAGCTTTCTCTTAAAGCGGTGTCGCCCTTTGTGCCTCATAACAGCGATATATCCTCGACACCCGGCTTTTATATGGATTTTACTGCAGAAAATCCCACGGAAAATGAGCTTCAGATAAGTCTTTTGGGCACTCTTGTGCCTGATGTGGCAAATAAGAATGAGGGAAATATAAATTCACTTCATTCTGTGGGTGAGGGAATAGGTGTGTTTATAGAGCCCCGGGAGCCTTCAGCTTCACCCTCTTCGGGAAATCTCTGCTTTTCCGTAAACGGTGCGGGAGAAAAGTCTTATATCACCGCTTCTTATTACCGTTTTATGAAGGAATTCATAGCCGATTCGGACCTTGGTGTAACACAGGAATCCGTTCTTTTCGGCTTCAGGGAAAAGGGCAGGCTTCCCGATACAAAAATCGGAACAATGCCCGAAAAGCTCCCTCATAACCTCGAACAATTAAGCGATTCTGAGCTTGATGAACTGTGTGAAAAATATATAAAATATCCCTTTATCTCTTCAATTCTCAGCCGTATTTTATACTGCAAGCCCGATTATCTTTCAACAAGAGAAAACAAGCTTTTTTTCCTTGATAACTGCATCAATCAGAATGACAGAAGAGGTGAGGATTTCGGTGCCTGTGCTCTTTGCTCGGAAATAACCTTAAAGCCCGGGGAAAAGAAAAACATCCGTTTTATTTTAAGCTGGTATTTCCCCAATCACTTCTCTTCGGACGGTGAGAGAATCGGACATTATTATGAAAACCTTTATAAAAGCTCCCTTGAAGCAAATATAGCCTTAGAGAAAGGCTATGGCAGTATTTTTAAGTCTGCCGTCGGTTTTTCAGAGCTTCTTTACAGCACCTCACTGCCGTCGGTTTATCCCGATGCATGGTCGTCAAACCTTTCGCAGCTTATAAAGGATTCGGTTTATCTCAGAAACGGAAGCTTCGGTCTGTGGGAGGGCTTGGGCTACTGCGGACTTCACACCGTAGATATTACCTATCACGCCTCATTTTCTCTTATCAGCCTTTTCCCCGATTTGCAGAAAAAGCAGATGAAGCTGGGTGCGGAATTTCAGCGTGAGGACGGCAGAGTGCATCACAGCTTCAAGCCTGATATGAAAGCGTCCGACAACGGCTTTGACAGAGTTGACCTCAATATGCAGTTTGTGCTTATGGTGCTTCGTGACTATCTTTTTACAGGGGACCGGGAGTATCTTTTATCCCTGTGGGATAACGTGAGAAGAGCCATGGATTCAACTGAGCTGCTTGATACGGACCTTGTCGGTCTGCCCGATTCCGGCACAAAGCGAAATACCTATGATGCCTGGAATTTTTCGGGCACACCTGTATATATTTCGGTGCTGTGGCTGGCTTCGCTTAAGGCAGCGGCAATTATTGCAGAAAGACTTGGAGAAAAGAGCTTTTCGGAAAAATGGAAGGGTATTCTCGAAAAGGGAAAGGCATCTCTTGAAGAAAAGCTCTGGAGCGGTGAATATTATAACCTCTGGACTTATAACGGTGAAACCGATGAATCTCTTATGACCGATCAGCTTGACGGCGAATGGTTTTTGAGAATGACGGGACTTACGGGAAATATCCCCGATGAAAGAGTACGCAAGGTGCTTGAATTCATCTTCCGTAATAACTTTGATGCAGAACAGGGACTTGTCAATGCTACCGTGCCCGAGGGCAGAAAAACCACCATTGATACCTATAAAAACTGTCAGACCGAGGCAGTGTGGACCGGTATTTGCTATGCCTTCTGCGCACTCGCAATAAAAGTCGGCGAAAAGGAAATTGCCGATACTATAATCGGTTCAATTAATGATAATCAGCTCAGATTCGGTGCATTCTGGGATCATTGGGAATGCGGACATCACTATACCCGCCCCATGTCCAGCTGGAGCACGCTTATTGCAGCTTCGGGAATGGCAGTAGATTTTGAAAACAAAAAGCTGTCCTTCAGCCCCGTATCTCAGAATATCACCTTCCCCCTTGTTTTGCCGGGAATTCTTGCAAATGTAAGCTTCAATAACGGGGATATGAATATTGAGTTCCTTGAAGGAGAGCTCGGCGAATGGGAAATATCATCGGTATTTATGTGATTTTGTCAGCAGAGTATATATTTTCTGATTCTTTAATTTATAACCCTCAATATTGACTAGAAGGAAAAAATGAAGTAGAATTATTCTCATAACGAAAAAGGAGAGATATATATGGATAAGCTTTTCAGCGCCTTTATGGCTTTTATGATGACATTTATCGGCGGTTGGTTCACTCCCGTGACTAAGCTTCCCGAGGCGGATATCAGCGAAACGGCTGAGACGGTGGAGCTCAGCATTATGACCTTTAATGTGTATATAAAGGGAACAGGGAAAAAGAGCCCCGAAAACAGAACCGATGAGGTTGTTGAAACCATCCGCAGAGCTGATCCCGATTCCTTCGGTGTTGAAGAAGCAGACGAAGCATGGCTTCAGAGACTGTCAGAGGCTCTGCCCGAATACTCCTATGCAGGCCACGGCAGAGACAAGGACCTTGGCGGAGAGGCAAGTGCGGTATTTTATAAGAATGAAAAATATGAGCTTGTTTCAGAAGAGACCTTCTGGCTTTCAAAAACTCCCGACAAGCCTTCAAAGGGCTGGGATGCATGGATAAACCGTATTTGCACGGTTGCAGTTCTGCGTGATAAGGAAACAGGCTTTACTTATGCACACTTCAATGCACACTTTGATAATTCAGGCTCCATTTCAAGAGTTGAGGCTGTGGCAATTATTTCAGAAAAAGCAAGTGCCTATGATATGCCTGTGGTTTTCACAGGGGACCTCAATGCAAAAGAGGGCAATCTTATGTATAAGCGAGCCCTTGAAGCAGGCTTCAGAGATACAAAATATCTTGCCGAGACCTCTGATTCAGGTGCTACATATCACGGATATATGGGACAGGATAAGCTTAACAACAAGCCTATTGACTATATCTTTGTCAATTCCTACTGCGAAAGCGTTGCTTTGTATGATGTGATAACAGAGCAGATAAACGGAATTTATCCCTCCGACCACTATCCCGTAAATGCAAAAATTTCAATGTATTATTAATTCGGATTTAACTGAGATCCCTGCTTTTAGGCGGGGATTTTTTTCTTGCGAAAAAAAAGTCCCTTGAAAAAGTTGTGGGCTTAATTAAAAAGTCCCTTGAAAAAGTTTATAGCAGTGCCAAAAAGTCCCTTGAAAAAGTTGCAGCTTCGCCTGAAAAGTCCCTTGAAAAAGTTTATGTCTGTATTAAATTCTTATGTCGGCACAGACTGAAAGCTTATATGATATATTTGTGTTTATAAAGAACAAGCACAAAGCTACCGTGTATTAAAAGTAGCTTTGTGCTTGGTTTTTTTTGAGTTATTGTGTTGGGGTGTCAGTTTACTGCAGAGGTGTTCATTCTTTCCTGTCTTATTTCTTTAAGCTCTGCCATAATTCTTTCTTTGTTTTTGCCTGTGAAGTTGTCGAATCTCATAATAAGTCCCGGGATGAGATTTCCTATAATTCCGGGAATAACCACGAGATAGAAAATTCCTTTGAGAGTTTCGGGTGTCTGCACGGCTTCAACGCTTTCGCCCTTTTCATTGATGTATGCACTCTTATATCCGATAATGCCGAGGCCTATGTCTATCATAAGATCCTTCCAGAGGCTTGATATACGGGAGCACATTGTGTTGAATGAGAATATCATTCCATCATTTCTCAGAGAAATGCCCAGCTTTTTGTAGCTTTTCCATTCCATGTAGTCGGCAGAATCTGCAAGAAGCACTCTTCTTGCAGCTGACATACCGGCATTGGGGAAGCCGCCTATGGCTATGAGTGCGCCTACGATAATTTTATTCTTGTAGCCTGAAATTGCAAGAAGGCTGTAGCATATGCCTGTGAGAAGATATCCTGATGAAACCATATCTCGGGAGCTGAGATATTTTCCGATAAAGGGAACCGATGCAAGACCGAGATATGAAAGTGTGGATGAGCAGACCTCAACAATAGTTTTCATTCCGTAGTTATTCATAGTCTGCTTATAGAAGAAGGGAAGTGCGCTGTAGCATACCTGACGGACGGAGTCTATTATCTGGCTGAGACTGAGAAGCAGAAGGGGTCTGTTCATCATAACAACCTTCAGGTCAACTGCAGGCTTTTTCTCCTTTGCCTCGCTTGTGAGAGCAAGCCGTTCCTTAAGAGTAAGACAGGGCACTGTCATAGTGATAAGACCGAGTATACCGAAAATCAGGGCTACGACAAAGAATGCCCATTTTTCGGAGTTGTAGTCACCCTTCTGAATGTCTATAATGACGGGCACAAGGCCGCCGGGGAGTGTTGAGCCGAGAGTTGAGGCAAACTGTGCCACCGTATAGAAGGTTTTTCGGGGCCCCGGAGTTTCCGTCATTCTTGATGACATTGTGAGAAGTGAAATATCATAAAAGGTATCTGCCACATTGAACAGCAGAAACAGAAGAAATGACCATATAAGTCTGAATGTGAGTGAGCCTGTGGGAACAAAGAAAAGAAGAACAGATGAAACCGTAAGGGGGATTGCCGAAAAGGTCATAAACTTTTTGGCTGAGCCTGTGTTATCAAGAAGCATTCCTATTATTGGAGCCGTTACGATATTAACACCCTTTGTAACAGCCTTTATGGTAAGATTCTGCTCCTTTTTAAGACCCATATAGTCATAGAAAAACTGGTCGGTGTAGGTGGCGACACAGTCCTGCCCCATGGAATTACCGAATGAACCCGAAGCAAAGCCTAAAAGCTCTTTTAATGTAAATTCGGGATTGTTTCTGATTGCATTGAATTTTTCTGCGAGATTACCCAAAACTATCATTCCTTTACTGAATTTTGTATTGTCTGCCGTCAAGACAGATTACGGTATTTTTGCCGAATGAGTTTTCTGCCCGTGTCTGTGCTGAAGCTGTATCCTTCATTATGTAGCCGCCGTGATGAACGAAAAACAGCTTTTTTACCTTTTTGCCGCTTTTTTTTATTTCCTTGCATATATCTTCTATCTGATGATGCCCTGTTTCAACAAAGAAGGCATCGCAGAAATCGGGAAGAATACGTTTTATGTCGCAAAGACGCATATCACCCGAAAAGACCGCTGTTTTTCCGTCTGCCCTTACGCTAAAGGAATAAGAACGGAAATTACCGTTTTTGTCGGGGGGCATATGCGTTGTGTGAACTGCGGAGATTTCCGTGCCGTTTTCAGGGTCGGTGTAAATAATGCCCTCTTTTATATCGTGTATGCTGTGGGTATAGGGGCAGATAAAATCTCCCTCTGTGTTTTTCAGCACCTTGAAAAAGCCGTCTACCGATTCACGTGAGGAGGAGAATATATCAATATTCTTTCCGTCCATTTCATTTTTTTTGTTTACTGTATTTACCTTTCTTATATACCACAGCAGATTGCCCAGACCGCCTATATGATCCATATGGGGATGGGTGATAAAAATCGCCTTTGTTTTAAGAATATCCGCTCCGTTTATGTGGGCTGTATATGCACCGCATTCGCCTGCATCGATCCAATAGAGGCTGCCGCCGCATTCCACGGCAAGGGATGTGTGATGAAAGCCGGGAAAAGGCTTTGTGCCTGCCGAGGTGCCGAGAGTATGAACTATCATTTGTTTATCAGCTCCCTGAAAACATCCCATGAGGGTGTTTTATAGAATCTGTGTCCTTCGCTGCCTATTACGTGAACACAGTTTTCAGGGAACTCGCTGTTTTTATAGTATATTTCCTTAAGTCTTGAGAATTCGTGCTGAGCCGTATCAAGAGGGAAAATTCCGTCTTCTTTTCCCGATACAATAACAAGGGGGCGGGGAGCTATAAGACCTGCGATTTCTGCCATATCAAAATATTTTGCTATCCCCGGAATGTAATTACATGCGCAGTGATACATTGCTCCGATAGAACCCTTGAAGGTGGCAAAGGCACAGGAGGGAATTGCTGCCTTTATTCTTTTTTCGAGAGCTGCTGCATAAAATGTTGCCGTACCGCCGCCTGAATTTCCCATACAGTAAATGGCGTCTGTATTGATTATTTCATTGAATTTATCTTCAAGCACATCGATAAGGCACATTATATCCTTTACTCTGCCGCCGATAATCGTTCTGCCTGTGAGAATGGCTCTCATTGATGCTTCATAGCAATCGGGTCTGGGATTTCCGCCTCTTTCACCGAAGCATCTTTGCTCAAGTGAAACGGCAGCCATTCCGTTTTCAATGCACTGCACTGCAAAATCTCTGTCGCCTGAAGAAACAGAGCTTTCGTCTCCCGGATGCTTTATTCTTCCCATGGATATGTGCATGCCTGTGGAATGTCCCTGCAGGCATATCATAACGGGAGGCTTATCGTATTCTGTTTCTTTTGGAAGCCATAAATGACAGGGAACAAATTCACCTTCCTCGCTCTGAAAGGTAAAACGAATTTCTGTGAAGGTGTCGTGCTCTGATTCATACTCCTTTTCAAAAAGAAGCTCGCAGCGTTCTTCGGAAAACCCCGTGAGCTCAATGAGCTTTTCTTCTGCTCTTTTCTGCCATTCGGCAAGGCTCTCCTTTTCCGGCTGAAACACCATTGAAGCGGGAGTATTATTCAGAATTGCAGCTTCTGTGAGTTTTGAATGTTGTATTTCCATATATATCCCTTCCTTCTGTTTTCTGATTTTAATATAACAGGTTTGCAATATTTTTTCAAGTTAATAAAAATATTGATATTCGCTTCTTTATTTGATATACTTAAATAAAGACAGTGAACAGGATGTGATTTTCGTGCCGGAGCTCAGCAGATTCTATAATATCATTGTAAAAATGCTTTATTCTGATAATGTTCAGCATAATAAACCTCATTTTCATGTTTATTTTGCAGAATATGAGGCAGCAATAGGTATTGATGGGGAATTGCTTGCCGGCAGTTTGCCTGTAAAACAATTGAAGCTTGTTCAGGCATGGGCTGCAATTCATGAAGATGAACTTTATATGGCGTGGAATAATGCAGTTCAGAATATACCGTTCGGAAAAATTGAACCGTTAAGGTAACAGAAGGTGATATTATGTATATAGTTAACGGAATTGCATATGCAGGTGAGCCTGCGGTAATGCTTAAAGTATGCGGAGTAAGACCTTTGGAGAATTACAGATTATGGGTGAGATTCAATACCGGTGAAGCAAAGATATATGATTTTAAGCCATTATTGTCTTCTCCTGCATTTGCACCTCTGAAGAATGAAAAAGTTTTTAATAGTGTTTATATTGATTACGGTAATCCTGTGTGGGAAAATGGTGATATTGATATTTCGCCGGAAGAACTATACGAGCACGGAATTGCTGAAGATGAAATTGCGAGCGCATAAGAAAAAGGTCACAAGTTTTATATGCTTGTGACCTTTTTATATCAATAACAGCTGCAGCCGTTATGGTTTTCGTATTTTATTCCGTTTTTTCTGCCCCAGTCTGCAACTGCTCTTTTTGCTGCCATCACAGCCATTGCGCCGAGATAGAGCTTTTCGCGGGGGATATCATTTTTTGTGTTGTAGAAAACCACATTGTTTGTGACCTGCATAATATCCTCTGCCGTGTGGTATTTTATCATACGGCATACGGTTTCTCCGCAGTCTTCCAATACGGGGTCGGATGAGCAGATATAAGAAGCTTCGGATACTTCACCGTCTGTGAATTTCACGCTTACCTCAATAAATTCGTCTGTATCTCCGGGGGCGATTCTGCCTGTTCCTGTGCTGTTCATCTTATACGTTGAATCTGAAGAGAACGATATCGCCGTCCTGCATCACATATTCCTTTCCTTCACTTCTTACAAGGCCCTTTTCCTTTGCGGCTGCCATGGAGCCGTTTGCCATAAGGTCATCAAAGGAGATAACCTCCGCACGGATGAAGCCTCTTTCAAAGTCGGAGTGAATTTTTCCTGCTGCCTGAGGTGCCTTTGTGCCCTTTTTGATTGTCCAGGCTCTTACCTCGGGCTTGCCTGCGGTAAGATAAGACATAAGACCTAAAAGGTCGTAGCTCTTCTGAATAAGTCTGTCGAGACCGCCCTTTTCAACGCCGATTTCGGAAAGGAACATTTCCTTTTCTTCACCGTCAAGCTCGGCAATCTGTGCTTCAAGCTCTGCGCATATGGGAAGAACCTCGCTGCCCTCTGCCTCGGCAATTGCTTTTACTTTGTTGAAATGCTTGTTTTCATTGATATTGCCCGAGAAATCCTCTTCACTCATATTGCATGCATATATAACGGGCTTTGAAGAAAGAAGCGCTACGGATGCCATAAGCTCTCTCTGGTCGTCGGTCATTTCAACCGCACGTGCATTTACCGCATTGTCGAGCTGCTCTTTAAGATATGTAAAGAACTGCACATCGCCTGCCAATGACTTGTCGCCCTTCATAGCCTTTGTGTCACGGTCGATTCTTCTCTGAAGAATTTCGGTGTCGGAAAGAATAAGCTCCAGATTTATGGTTTCAATATCTCTAGCGGGGTCAATTTCACCGTCAACGTGCATAATATCGTCATTTTCAAAGCAGCGGACAACGTGGATGATTGCGTCAACCTCACGGATGTGGGAAAGGAACTTGTTGCCGAGCCCCTCGCCCTTTGAAGCTCCCTTTACAAGACCTGCAATGTCAACAAATTCAATTGTTGCGGGAGTTATTTTGTCGGGGGAATACATTTCCGCTAATTTGTCAATTCTGTAATCGGGAACGGAAACCACGCCCACATTGGGCTCTATTGTACAGAATGCATAGTTTGCTGCCTGTGCACCTGCATTTGTGAGTGCGTTGAAAAGTGTGCTTTTACCGACATTCGGTAAACCAACTATACCGAGTTTCATCTTTTTTACCTCTTTATTATTGAAATACATCTTATATTAGCACAGTTTGATTGTCTTTGCAACTAAAAATACAGCGGAAAAAGGTATATTTATCTGACAGGGAGCATAAAATTACGGGAGACAGATGCAGAGAAAATATGTGCGGCAGAACAGGTAATAATTTATTAATATTTAGTTTATATTTGTTGGAAATTCGATAAAACTTTATCCGACAGAAACATTTTGTTAACAATTGAGAGCTCAAAAACGGAAAAAACTGTGTTTTATGCAACGCTGTGTTGTAAAAAAACGGCTTTTTTAAATCGGAATTGTGTTGAAAGTTTGCAACATTTTGTTATAAATGTAAACATTGTAGAGAATGAAAAAAAAGTACTTGAAATTTTATTTTTCCTTTGGTAATATATTGCTGTAAGATATCCCAATGGGATTCTTATATACTTTACTATGAAAGTGAGGTCAGGAATAATGGATAAGATCGGTTCAATTGCTGAATACCTTGGCGCATGGCTTAAGGAACTCATCAAGACAATCATGGAAATGATGGATTGGCTTGAAATCAACTTCGGTGGCGAAGAAGAAACATCTGCTGAATAATTTCAGTACAAAACAATTTATTTAATTTTATTTTGAAAAGAGGTGCAACATAATGGATTTTGATTTCATCACAAAGATCATTGATGATGACGTAGCATTCATCAAGTCTGCAGTTGCTAACTTGCAGAAGTTCATCAACGGTTTCAAGAACGATTACGAACTCAACATGCCTGATGCTGAATAATTAATTATTCACATTTTTTACTTTTAACTTTATTGTAAAGTGAGGTGCACACACTAATGGATATCAATTACGTACTTGACTGGCTCCAGGCTTGGGCAGAACAGCTCGTTGCTCTCGTTGAATCAATGAAGGCTTGGTTTGAGCATTTCTTCCCCGCAGAAGAAGAGGAAGAAGTAACTGAATAATTTTTGGTTATTTTTAACATTATTTTTATTTTAATTTGAAAAGAGGTGCCACAGAATGAACTTTGATGCAGCAACAATCAAGGAAATGATCAACTCCATCGTTGAATTCCTTAAGGAAGTTATCGCAGCTATCAAGAAGGCTATCGTTGTTACTCCCGGATTCGAAAATCCTGACAACTATCCTGATGATTTCAAGCCCGTAGTAGCTGAATAATCACGCACTATTATAATTTTTTTATAAAAATTATGCATAATTAAAAAAGGGTTCCCAATAGGGAGCCTTTTTTTGCGCCCTTTTTTCCAAATTTTTCCTTTGATATTCGGAAGAGATATGGTAAAATAAAAGAAAAACGAAAGACGGATATTAATGCATCATTCTGATATATGGACAAGGCTCAGAGAAGAAACGCGTCCCGTTGTGCTGTATGGTACGGGAAACGGTGCGGACAGAATAATTGATATTCTTGAAAAAGAGAATATAAAAATAAGCGGTATTTTTTCAAGTGCCGCCTTTGTCCGCGAGCGTTATTTCAGGGGATATAGGGTAAG
>JAZSNB010000084.1:0-4165 GCA_045536195.1 Acutalibacteraceae bacterium | reverse complement strand
AAGAGTAAACTTAAAAGAACAGTTGGGAGATGAGTGGATAGATGAGTAAAAAACAATATACAGATACCTTTTCAAACATTCATCCTTCCGATGAAACAATTGAAAGGATTATGAGTATGACTAACAAAAAACATTTCACAGTTTTCAGTAAAACACTTGTTGCTTTAGTTGCAGTAATTTCAATTCTTTGTTCCATAGGTTTAGCAGCAAATGCCGCTACGGATGGCGCTGTTATCGAAACTGTTTCTGAAGTTTTTGAAGCCGTATCTAACAAAGTGACAATATTGATTAACGGAAAAGAAACTGAGGCTGAAATTGATGTTTCAGAAAAAACTGATTCTGACGGTGAAAAATATTACGAAGCTGAAATTAAAGTGGATATTCCTGATGCTTACGCAGAGGCAGAATGTATATTACAATTAGATGGCGACACAGTCATTGAAGATATTGATTCTGCTCTTCAGGAAAGTATAGAGCTGCACATATACAAAGAAGAAACTGAATAATTCTATATGCCCGTATTACTTAAATGAGTATTACGGGCATTACTTTTTACGTGCAAACAGTTTTGCATTTTTATTAAATTGACATAAAAACTTATTCATGATAAAATAAAAATAAATTAAGCACAAAGGAGAGATAGCATGTCAACCGTTTACGGTATAGTTTTTGCCGTTGCTTTGCTGATGACAGTTGTGTATTATTTCGTTGACAAGCAGCACGACAAATGGCTGGGGCTTCTTTTTATCTCTGTTGCCGTTTGTGATGCCGGCTATTTTTTATTATCTCTTTCCGATACACTAAGTATTGCATTATGGTTCAACAGATTAGCATATCTCGGCAGTGTGTTTCTTCCTTTTTCACTTTTAATGATGATAATGAATCTTTCACAGTTCACCTATCCGAAATGGTTACCGAAGCTTCTGGTTGCCGTGAATATAGTCATGCTTTTAATCGCAACAAGCGGAGGCTATCTTCCGATATATTATAAAGAGGTTTCGCTTGATTTCATCAACGGCTGTCCGGTACTTATCAAGGAATACGGACCGCTTCATGTATTGTATAAGGTATTCCTGTTCGCATACTTTGCCGCTATGGTTACAGTCATCACCTATACTGCGATCAAAAAAACTGTTATTTCAAGCAAGCATACAATATTCCTTGCTTTTGTTGTAATAGGAAACATTGCTATCTGGCTTGTTGAAAATATGATTCATTCAAGCTTTGAATTTCTTTCTATTTCTTATATCATAACCGAGGGAATGATTCTTTTCCTTTATTCAATTCTGCAGGAATACAGAGTAAACGAATCTCCGCAGCCGGTTGTTACAACTGCTGAACAGACCAACAATCTTCCCGAAGCAATCACTGCTTTCACCAATGAGCAGATTGATAGTATTTTAATAAACTGGGAGGCAGTGAATACACTTTCACAAAGAGAAAAAGAAGTTCTTCATTTTCTGCTTGAAAACAAAAAACGTAAGCTTATTGCTGATACTCTTTTTGTAACCGAAAGCACGATAAAGAAGCACACGGCAGCAATATATCGCAAGCTTGAAATCACAAACCGCACTGAACTTTTTGAAAAAGCTAAAGATTATTCAAAAGTATAAAAAAGCATTCTGCTTCAACCCCCCGTCTCCCAATCTTGGGGGCGAAAAGGTGTTTTTTGTTCAATAAGCTTGCGTTATTCAATGAGCCTGCAGGCGAATTATATGCTAATTGCTCACAACGCGAGCAATTTCCTATATAATAAAAAAATGTACAGGTGATTGTCAATACCATCTGCCGACGTCCGCGTTCTTTTTTTTGAATAAATTTTTATCATTTTTCTTTATTTATGTACTTTATTAAATAAAAACACGCAGTTTTGATTGACAAAGCCACAGGCGTATGATTTAATAAAATCAATCATAATAAAAAAGGAGAAATCGGAATGAAAAAATCAGTCAGTTCATTATTGGCAATAATTGTAGCTGCGATGATGGTCATAACATCCTTTCCCTTCACCTTTGCAGCAGATTCCACCGGGAAAGAAGAATTGCCGTCAGAACCTGCACATGCCCACACTATGACAGAAACACGTATCAAAGAGCCCACTTGCTTAGCCGACGGTATTCTTCAATCCCGTTGCACAGAATGCGGCTATTCAACCATCGGTGTTCTGCCGGCTTACGGACACAGCCTTGTAACCGTACCCGGAAGAGCACCCACTGAAACCGAGCCGGGACTTACCGACGGTGAAAAATGCTCATTCTGCGGAGAAATTACAAAAGCACAGACCGAAATACCCGCTCTCGGTACAGGTGACGACCACGTTCACGATTTCTTTGAGGACATCATTGACCCCACATGCACAACTCCCGGAGGTATCAGAAAAACCTGTATTGAATGTAAGTATTATGAAATTATAGAAACACTCCCCGCAACAGGTCATATAAAAGAAGTCATACCCGGCTATCCCGCAACAGAATATGAGCCGGGGCTTACCGACGGTGAAAAATGCTCCGCCTGCGGTACAATTCTGAAAGCTCAGGCAGAAATTCCCGCACTCGGCGGCGGTGATGTGCATGAACACAGCTTTATTACAGAACGTAAAGAACCCACCTGCACGGAAGACGGATATATAATCACAAAATGCTCCTGCGGAGAAACTAAAACAGAAACTTTAAGTGCGTTCGGACACAATCCCGAAAACGTAACAATTCCCTCTACCTGCACTGTTCAGGGTACAAGCTATAAAATCTGCACCGAATGCGATGAAACCTTTGATCTCAATGTGCTTCCTCTTGCAGCACATTCTATGGGTGAATGGATGACAAAAACTGAGGCAAGCTGTGAAAAAGACGGCTTAAAAAAGAAGGTCTGTAAGAATTGCTCATACGAAGAAACAGAAAAAATACCGGCGAAGGGACACAGCCTTGAAGCTGTCAGTATTCCTTCAACCTGTGCAATACAAGGTATGACCTACAACATCTGTACTGAATGTGACACAACATATGACCTTGTTTCCTTGCCTCTTGCCTCTCACTCCTTCGGCAAATGGCAGACAGTAAAGGATGCAACCTGTACCGCCAACGGTCTGAAAAAACAGGTCTGCACAGCATGTAATGCTGAAAATACAGAAGCTATTCCTGCTCTCGGCCATAAAGAGACAGCAGTTTCAGGAAAAAATGCCACTTGCACAGATACAGGTCTTACAGAGGGCAGGAAATGTTCAGTCTGCGGTACTGTAGTTCTGGCACAAAAGGAAATTCCCGCAAAGGGTCACTCCTTTGGCAAATGGGAAATCACAAAAAATCCCACCTATGTTATTGAAGGTAACAAAACAAGATCCTGCTCCTTATGCGCAACAATGGAAAATCAGGCAATTGCAAGACTTGAGGCTCCCGCAAATGAAGTCAAGGATGAAACACATAATATTTCCGTAAAATTCAGTGATGACACCTATGCAGAAAATGTTGAGCTTGAGGTAAAAGAGGAGTTTGACGGACAGTCATTCCAGGTTCTCAACAACGAAAAGGGCAATTTCAAGAGTAAACTCTTTGATATCACAACATATGCTGCCGGTGAAAAGGTTCAGCCCGGAAACGGCGCATCCGTTCTTGTAGGTATACCTCTTCCCGAGGGCTATAGTGCAGAAGAAACAGTTATATACTATGTTGCAAATGACGGTTCGGGTCTTCAGAAAATGCCTTCTTACATCGAAAACGGAATGATATGGTTTGAAACCACCCACTTCAGCGCCTATGCCGTGGTTGATGAAAGTGAAGAGCTTTTATACACCATCGGAGATATAAACAACGACGGAAAAATAACAGCAGCAGATGCCCGCCTTGCACTGAGAGCAAGTGTAGGTCTGGAAAAATTCAATGAAACCGAAGCTCTTGCCGCAGACATTGATAAAAACAAAAAAATCACCGCAGCTGACGCAAGAATGATTCTCCGCGCAAGTGTAGGTCTTGAAAAGCTCGGCTGAAACGCAAAAAACAGTTCCTGTTGAGGCACACTCCGTAAGGAAGTGTGCCTCAATGATATCCGTTCCTCTGCGGAACGGGTGATATACCTTTGGTATGATATCGCTCTGCGAGCGATGATATATGCCTTCGGCATATTAAGGAACGGATATTATATCATATTTTCACGAAGGGAAAATATATCATGC
>JAZSNB010000159.1:0-4514 GCA_045536195.1 Acutalibacteraceae bacterium | reverse complement strand
CAGCTTCTTGAACTCGGCATCCCCGTGGTTGTTGCTCTTAATAAAACAGATATCAACAACAAAAAGGAAAATAAGATTGATGAAAAGCTTCTGAGTGAAAAGCTCGGCTGTCCTGTTATTAAAACGGTTTCTACAACAGGCGGCGGACTTAAGGAGATTGTCGCTGCCGCTGTTGCCGCTTCCGGCAAAGGACAGAAGGCTCCTTATTCTCAGAGAATAATTGATCTTACGGATAAAAATGCAGTAAGAGAAGAAGATAAAAACAGATATGCTTTTGTAAATAAAATCGTTAAGGAAGTTGAAAAGAGAAAGGTATTTACAAGGGATAAAAACTATCAGGATAAAATAGATGCTGTTCTTACCAATAAGTGGCTGGGAATTCCGATTTTTGCCGTTATTATGTTCCTTGTGTTCTGGATTTCTCAGGCAGGTCCCGGAGTGTGGATTGCTGAAGGCTATGAATTTGCAAACGGCACAACAATTCCCGGTCTTGTGACACTTATTGAAATGTTAGGCGAGTGGGTAGCAGGACTTCTTGAAGGTGCTCATCCTCTGCTTCTTGCTCTTCTTGTAGACGGTATTATCGGTGGTGTAGGTGCTGTTGTGGGTTTCCTTCCTCTTGTAATGGTAATGTATTTCCTTATCGCTCTCCTTGAAGATTGCGGATATATGGCACGTGTTTCCGTTGTGCTTGATCCCATTTTCAAAAAGGTAGGTCTTTCAGGTAAATCAGTTATCCCCTTTGTTATCGGAACAGGCTGTGCAATTCCCGGTGTTATGGCTTGCCGTACTATCCGTAATGAAAGAGAAAGAAGAGCCACAGCGATGCTTGCTCCCTTTATGCCCTGCGGTGCAAAGCTTCCCGTAATTGCTCTTTTTGCAGGTGCTTTCTTCGGTGATGCATCCTGGGTAGGGCCTTTGATGTATTTTGCAGGTATTGTTATAATTTTCTTCGGCGCTCTTATTATCAACAAAATCACAAGCAACAGCAAAAAGAAATCCTTCTTTATTATGGAGCTCCCCGAGTATAAGCTTCCCTCATTATGGAGAGCGGTAAAATCAATGTGCTCCCGCGGTTGGGCATACATAGTAAAGGCTGCAACAATTATTCTCGTTTGTAACACTGCTGTTCAGATTATGCAGTCCTTCACCTGGAAGCTTCAGCTTGCCGAAACTGCAGACAGCTCAATTCTTGCTTCAATTGCAGGTCCCTTCGCATATCTTCTTGTTCCCGTTGTCGGTGTGCTTTCATGGCAGCTTGCTGCTGCAGCCGTAACAGGCTTTATTGCAAAGGAAAATGTTGTAGGTACACTTGCCGTATGCTTTGTCGGACTTGAAAATCTTATTGATACAGAGGAGCTTGCTCTTATGGAAGGTGCAGGTACAGAGGTTGCGGGAGTAATGGCAATTTCAAAGGCAGCAGCACTGGCGTATCTTATGCTCAATCTTTTCACTCCTCCCTGTTTCGCAGCAATCGGTGCTATGAATTCTGAAATGAAGAGTGCAAAGTGGCTCTGGGGCGGAATCGGTCTTCAGCTTATGACAGGCTTTTCAATCGGCTTTATCGTTTTCCAGGCAGGCACACTTATAACAACAGGAAAAGTCGGTGCAGGCTTTATCCCCGGACTTATAGCAGTTATAGCATTCGCAGCCGTTATCACAGTTCTTTGTATAAGAGGCGAAAAGAAAGCAGTAGAAGAAAAGGCAAAGAAAAAGCAGAAGGTAAATGTATAAATGGAAAATGTTATTTTAATTGCTGTTATAGTTATTATTGTGGGACTTGCAGGACTGTATATTTATAAGGCAAAGAAAAGCGGCAGAAAATGTATAGGCTGTCCCGACAGCAAAACCTGTTCGGGAAACTGCTCATCCTGCAGCAGCTGCCCTCACCATGGCAAGGATGATACGTCTGATTAAATAAAATCACACAGATAATAAAAGGCGCAGGTTACCGAAAAAAGTAACCTGCTCTTTTTGAGTTTAGCATATAAACTAAGGATTTATTCGTCGATTTCTATGCCTCTTGCTTTTCTTGAAACAGCAAGCTCTTCAAATACCTTTTCTTTTTTCTTTCCTGTGAAATCATAGAAGAACAGAGGAATTGCACAGAGAAGAAGGCTTATGCCGGGTACTATTGTTACAAGTGAGAACATAGCAAAATTCTGTGTGGAAGAGAGAGAATTGATTGCCTGTACAACTGCTTCTCCCTTGCCGACATTAAGGTTTTTAACATCGATGTTTACGATTACATACATAAGGATAATCATAACTGTTGCAAATGCATTGCCGATTTTATTTACGAATGACTGACAAGCAGAGCCGAGACCCGTATCGCGGAAGCCTGTTTTCCATTCCATAAAGTCAAGACAGTCGCATACCATTGCAAAGGAAACATTATTGATAACACCGAGGGGAATTGCGGAAATAAGCATAAAGGGGATGCAGAGAAGAAGATTCTTGGTTGTCCAGCCGATGATAAGTGTAAAGCAGCTTGCAACAAAGCCGCCGATACAGGAAACTATCATAATATGCTTATATTCAAACTTTTTGTAGAGCTTGGGGAGGAAAAGCATTGCACCGAACATACCGATAGCGGCACATATCTGAATAACAAGGGCAACGTTTGAAATATTTGTATTGATTTCAGCCTCTGTCATAGGCTTGGTTGAGCCGAGGTAGAAGCCTGAATAACGTGCAACGTGGGGAGCTGCTGCCTGAAGCATATATCTTCCGAAGGAAAGTATACCTGAAAGAACAACCAGCATAAGAGGCTTACAGGAAAAGATTCTCTTGAGTGTGGAGGGCTCGCCCGCTTCTCTTTTTGCTGCATCGGGAAGCTGGATTCTTTCCTTGGTCTTAAAGCTTGAAAGAGTGAAAAGGGGCATTCCGATAACTGCCATTGAAACAGCCATTATTGCATATTTGCGGATGTTTGCTTCTTCATAAGGAAGATCTGCAAGGACATAGCCTACGATAATCGGAAGTGCAACAGTAACCGCAGAGCCGATACCGCCTACGGTTTTGGCAACGGAAATGAGGTTTCCTCTTTCCTTTGCATCGGGGGTCATTACATTGGGAAGACTCCAGAATGGAACGTCGCTTACGGTGTAAATCATACCCCAGAGAATATATACCGCGGAAACAAAAACATAAAGCCATATGCTCTGATTGTCCACATCAAAGCCGGGATTTACAAACATAAGTATTGTAAGTGCAGCAATGGGAATAGCAGTGATAAGGGGATAGGGCTTCATTCTGCCCCATTTTGTTGTTTTTCTGTCCATTATCATTCCCATCATCGGGTCGTTTATTGCGTCCCACACACGGGCAAGCAGCATAAGAAGAATTACAAATATCGCATTAAGCTGAAGCACGCTCATATAATAGTCTGTAATATAGCTCGACATACAGCTGTATACAAGCCCCTGGCCGAGTGCAGCTATTGCATAAGCCTGCACTTCTTTTTTAGGTACATATCTTTTTACTGTTTCAGATTTACTCATTTTGTTTTCCTCCCGTATCTGAATTCATTTTTTGGTTCATATGTGTTTTTTCTCATAGCGCCCAGAAGCTTTCCTGCTTCAGGGAAGTCGCCTATGGTTTTGCAGTAGTGGGTGTAGATAACATTCATATTTTTATCTATTCCGATAAAAGCGGGAAGCTGAAGCTCTCTTTGCGCGCTTTCTTCATTGCCGCCTGTAAAGGAATTGATAAGATCTGTGTCGAGGAGATTTCTTATGTCTCCTTTTATCATATCTTCAAACATTTTATCGCCTGCAACCATATTTATCATGCTGTTTGCTTCAAATATCTCATATCTGTCATAAAATATACAGTCGGGATCGGCAATCAGCTCAAAGGGATATTGATTCTGTACAGCCGACAAAGTTTTAACGTCAGACTGAATGATGAATTTGATATCAATTCCCATCATTCTGAAAACACGCTGATACTTTTTGAAGGTATCAAGCATTTCGGTACAGATACTGCAGCCGTAGTATCTTGAGAATATAAGAAGAGTTTTTTTATTCACTTTGTTTTTCAGATTGATGTTTCTTCCGTAGGCAGAGGAATAAATAAAATCTTTGATAACATCGTCTTTTTCCAATTTTTTATGGAAAGGAAGCTCATTTTTCTGCTGTTTTTCTTTTATCTCATTTACGGCTTTCCTGAAGCGCTCCATAGTTCTTTCAAGAGTCGTTCTTGCACAGGCTAGATTGATTCTTTGGAATCCTCTGCCGAGATCTCCGAACATTTCACCGTAGTCGAGATAAATTTTTGCATCCTCAAGCATTTTTCTCTGCTGTACGTGCGTAAGACCTAATGCACGCATATCTATCCACTGAAGATATGTGCCTTCAAGAGGAAATACCTTTATTTCCGGAAAGTTTTCCGCCATAAAGCTTTCAATATATTTTGCATTCCCGTCAATAACCGTCAGAAGCTCATCCAGCCAGTTTTCGCATTTGTTATATGCTGTTTTACATGCCTCGTATGCAAATATATTCAGATGA
>JAZSNB010000009.1:0-6624 GCA_045536195.1 Acutalibacteraceae bacterium | reverse complement strand
GTAAAAAGCGAAGATTCTTGCAGGACTGTAATCTATAACAGCTCGCTGAAACTCATCCATTAGCTCTGATTTTCCAAAAGCCTTAAATGTTTCGGGCAACGCCTCCAACAGCCTTATCATCGAACTGCCTTCAAGGAATTTTACATCAGCATAAGCCACCAGATTGTAAATTGCCAGGGATATCAGAGTGAATAGGCTACCGAAACCAATAACCGTATGTATAAATTTAACTGTTCTGTTCTTTATCTTACCGTATGCATACACAAACAAGAATAACTGCATTGACAGGGCTATAAACCCTTCCATCTCATCGCAGGTACCTGCAACATATGTAGCACCCATAACGAAATACAGCAAGGTGCATTTAACTGAATCTACACATTTTTCCGTATAGTATAAAGCCAAAAATATCAGTGCCATAAAAGAAAAGAAATCATAAAAGCCATAATCGACCATCAGCAAATGGAAAGGGCCTGAACGGCAGCTTAATACTGCAAGAAGCGTATACAACAGGAAGTTAAAGGTCAAACAATATCTGCTAAGATATTTTCCGCCTTTATATGCTATGTAAACAGCACCTGACAACACTGCTATTCTTAACACAACATTCCCGAGCGAAGACCACTCTGCATTATAATGCCGTATATTCATAACAGTGCATAAGATTTCTGTGCATAGTACCGTGAGTATAGTGCTGATAGCAACGATTTTATTTTGACTGAAAATCTTTTTAATTGTTTTCATTTTTAAACTTTCACCCGTCCCCCATAATTTAATCACGCTGATGGTGAACAATCAGGCAACCCACCAAATCATCAAAGTGAGCTCTCATAAAAATTCTGACTATCCGGTCAGGATGCGCGTCTCTCCAATTCTGTAAAAATACATCCTCGTGTACACTCTTATCTATCACTTCAGAATCAATTTTATACTGATACCCGGATTCACTTTTCGACAATTTGCAAACCAGTGTACCGCTACTTAAACCATATCGGTTGCTGATAAGCTCTCCGTCTTTGTCCGTTGTGGTTGCCAGATAATCTTTTTCGTTTTCAAGGCTAAGCTCATCCAATTTCATAGTTGCCAGAATGTTGTTTAATTGAATGAGATCCTCATCTCTTCTGTCTTTAAAATCAAAATTTATTGTAATCATATATAATTCTACTCTGTCATGTTATTTCCCACCTTACCTTTTCACTCTCAAAAGGTTGGGGAATTTCAAGTTTTGAGAGCATATCCTCAATCTTATTAAGAGGAACAGAAGCTGTACGGTTTTCATTTCTTCTCATTTGCTCTTCCCACTCTGTTTCAAGAAAAACCACCTCAACTGTGGCACCGTACTGCTCAAAAAGTGAAACCCATTTCGTTCTTGTGGCTTGCGTTATATCCGTTGCATTCCATACAAAAGGTTGTTTTTTTCTGAGATATTCCTTTGCCATTCCCTGAGCAGTGGCAATTACATTTCCCTGATTATCTGTGGGAAGTATTTTCAATTGTTTTCTGATTTCATCAAGGGATACCATTGGCAAATCGGGATAATTCTCTGAAATCCATGTGTCCTTTCCCGTGCCGGGAAGTCCCGAAATCATAATCACCTTTCCCCAAGTATCGTTGAACATTACCTGATCACACCATGTTGTTTTCTTTAAGAAATACGCTCTTTGAGAAAAACCGTTTTTGAAAGAATAAGGTTTTTCAATACAACCGAGTTCTTCTGCGATCATTTTACAATATTCGTTTCTTTCAAGATAATCTTCTTTATCATAACATTCTCTGCCAAGCACATCAGCATCGCTCAGAATACAAAGCTTTTTTAGATTAAATGATTTTGCAAGGTTACCAACAGAAGCAATTCTGAGAATTTCATATTCAGGATTTTCTTCTTTAATAATGTGAGGTGGGATAGAATGGTATTTGATAAGAAAACAGATGCTTTCTCTCAGCTGTTGTTTTTCTTCATTTCCGCAAAGCCCGAAATCCTTCCACAGCAATTCCCTCGCCATAAGTGCGCTTTTTGATGCATGACCGGGAGCAACAATTTTTCCGTCTTCTGTTTTTGTGCATTTTATTTTTCCAATATCGTGCAGAAGTGCCGATAAAAAAAGAACAATTTTGCCTTCTTCTGAACAATTACGGTATTCATGTAATTTTATAAGCTCTTCACAGACACATTTTGTGTGGCAATAAACATCACCTTCACCATGATGCACAGGGTTCTGCTCTATTGTGCTCATTTTATGAAGTAGTGAACCTAACTGAGTTTTTTCTAATTTATCCCAAGGTATTTTGGTTTCATCTGCAGTCGGAATGCAATTCAATACTTCTTTGAAATTTTCGCTGTAAGACATAATCATCTGCCTTCTTTTTTCAACTGATTCGGAACTATCGGTCTTGTCTGCCAATGGGATTTTGATTCATTTACACATTGGTAAAAAGAATGTCTCACATATTTCATTCTTTCTTTAACAACACCGTCTTCCTCAACTTTTATGTATAAGCCTTCCATTGTACGGGAAGGGTCTGTTTCTCTTACATTTCTTTCAATATCCAGATCATATTTTTCGCAAAGGAATTTTAAAACCTCAATATGATTCTCTGTAATAAAATTCGAATCACCAAGAAAATTTAAAATATCTTCCTTTGATTTAAAAACGCCTTCAGCCAACACAGGAACAGAAGAAATAACACCCATTTTATCCGTAAACTTTCTTCTTTCTGATGTAGACAGAAAAACTTCTCTTTCTCTGTCATAGATATCAAATTCCATAAAATAATCAGGTAAAGCATCGTAAAAAACCGTATGCTTTGCGTACATCCACTCACCGTACATAATGTATCTGCTTCCAAGTACACTGTAAAAGAGATCTTTATATGTATTCGCCCACTGTTTCATAAGGTTATAATGACGCTCTCTGTAACCGCCGTCAAGATAATGACCTCTGCTCTGTAAAAGCAGATTGCCGTCATCGTCAAAGGAAATCGCCGTATTTGCACCGTCAATTTTTTCTTCAATTACAATGTTCTTTCCAAAAATATGTTCAAACGGAATCTGCCTCAGGTCTTCATCGCCCGGCTGAAGTCTTGAGCCTTGCAGATGCTGTGTACGGGGATATTTAATTAAACTGTAATCCATTTTACTCACCTCCGTTAATTGTGGCAATCATTAAAAGATGTCCGTTCACACCGTCAAAGTGAAGCTTTGTAACACCGCACTCATTAAAATATTCTGTCAGCAGGTTTTTCGTCAGCAGATGTATGTGTTCGGGGTTGTTGTCTTCCTTTGACGGTACTGAAACAACAATATATTTTTTTGCCATTTTAACAGCAGAAGCTATTGCTTTTTTCACATCGGGAATGTGTTCAAGAACCTCAAGCAATGTGACAACATCGAATGATTTAGCAGGAAAGGGCTGAGTGCATATATCTGCTTTATGAACATTCAGCCTGTCAATCCCGCCGTTTTTTATATCGGAAAGCATTTCCACACGCTTATCAAGAATATCAACTGAAGTTACTTCGACATAAGGAAAATTTTCAAGAAATGGAAAAAGAAATACACCTCTCCCGCTTCCGACATCAAGCAGATTCTCAAAATAAATGCTTTTGAGAAAGCCTAAAACTTTATTAACTCTGGGCAAAGTTTCTTTCTTTTTGAAATGATAAATCTTAAAACCGTTTTCATCGGCAAACCTGAATATCTCTTTTTCATTTCCGAGGGATAATTCACAGCTGCTTTTGCCTGTGCGTTCAGCGTATCCTTTTATTGCCGCAAATAAAAGTTCGCTCCAATATCTTTCTTCCATTTTTGTCACATCCGTTTGAGTTTTTACTTCTGACATATGTTAAACGGTCAACTTCCTTATTTTTTCTTCTGAATTGCCTGCCTTGAAATTGTAAACAGGTCTGATAGCTTTGACTATATTCGAAGAAGATAAACAACACTTACTCGTTAAGAGCTTTATCATCGGCAATCAATTTTTTCTTTACGCTTCCCGAAAGTTTAAAATCGTCACAGCGATATGCCTTAATCATATGTTTTGTTCTATTTGTAATAACAACATAATAAAGGTCGCCGACTTCTGTTTTCTCATATGAATCAAAAGTTATATCTACACTCTCAGTACGTTGGTCACAATCAAGAGTCACTGAATATATATAGCCGCCTGGTTCTTCACCAGAGTCTTCGAGTTCATGTTTACTGACACACTTTGCAATCTTAATTATATAATCCGAATTGTTAAGGTCTTTCATGTCTGACAAATAGTTTCTATGGTTAACAACACAAATAATAGTACCACCCAGTGCTATAATTATACCGAAAAACACACAAAAAATATACCAGCCATTTTCGAACTCATTCCTGAAAAGTGAAACTATTATAAGAACAAAAGCTATAACTCCACACAAGGCATACAGCCAGTTTCCGCCTTCTGTAAGGTTAAAATCTTTTTTTATAGTTTCTTCTGTAACAATCTTCTTTTTTTCATTTGCCATACTTTCACACTACCTTTTTGTTATATTTTGAAAATCAGCACCCGCAAGCTTTATCAAGCATTTCCATAATCCATTCTTTTCTTGCAAGGACATCAATCCACTCTTCTGGGATACCCTTTTCGCCGCCGATACCGTAATAAATGCCTGCAAGTCCGCCTGCAATAGCAGCAATTGTATCGGTGTCCCTACCAAGCTCAATTGCTTTGATTACGCATTCGCTGTAGCTTTCCGAGTTTACAAAGCTCCATACAGCCGCTTCAAATGAATCGATAACATAACCTGAGCTTCTGATTCTGTCTCTGGGATAATTCTTCATAAGAGGGATTCTTTCACACTCATCATAACAGCCCATAAGATTTTTAATTGCATCCTCTTTGCTCATACCCTTCATAAGGTTTTCTGCAATCTGAATATACAGACGGCAGGACATAAGTGAGATTTCATGAGCGTGAGTAAGGGCAGATAAGTCGAGTACATCCTGAACATTATGTTCAACAAAAGCGATGGGCAGAATTCTCATAAGAGAGCCGTTACCGTTATCACGGAAGCCCCTGCCACCGCACTTTGTGGGTTTGCTGTGTGTTCTGCCGGGATCATATCTTCCCAAAGCCTGTGCAACAGTGTGACCGATGTCAAAGCATTCACCGTGAGGGCAATATTCACCCCCTTCAAACCAAGCCTTGAACTTCTGCATAATATCGTGAAGGTCAAGCTTTTCTTTTTCGATAAAGCTGTCAAGAGTTGCCAGGGCCATTGAGCTGTCATCGGACCAGGTGCCGGCAGGCTGATTGTGATGACCTCCACCTGTCATACCTGTAACCTTGAAAGTATCACGCTCGCAGAATTCAAATGGTACACCGAGAGCATCAGCAACGATTAAACCGAGCATCGCACTTTTTAAATATTCTGTATTTTTAAATTTCATAGTTAAAACCTTCTTTCTTTTATTATTAAAACTTATATCCGTGTTTATATACCGGTTAATTCTTTATAAATCAAATCATATATGGTGGGGTCAACACAGCAAAACACTACTTTCATATTATAGCCCTTGTTTTCCTTGAGCCATTTATGCACCGTTTTCACAGCAATTTTGCAGGCTTCCTTTTTGGGATAACTGAATTTTCCCGTAGAGATTGACGGGAATTCAATGCTGTGGATTCCATGCTCTTTTGCTAAGTCAAGACTTGCCCTGTAGCATTTTACTAAATTATCCTGACAATTCTCCGTAGGATATTTCGGACCGACGGTATGAATAATGTACTCTGCCTTTAAGCGATATCCATTTGTCAACTTTGCTTCTCCCACGCAGCAACCGCCGATCTTTGAACATTCTTCCCTGAGTTCAGCTCCTGCTGCACGGTGAATAGCACCATCCACACCGCTGCCACCGAGAAGCGTTTCGTTTGCGGCATTCACGATACACTCGCAATCTGAAAGGGTGATATCTCTGTCGCTGATATACATTCCTTCAAAGGGCCCTTTAAGAAAATTGCAGGGTGATTGAGCTTCAGTAACACCGTTTTTACGGAAATCGTCACGCAGAGCCATAAGAATTTTGCCGAGATTGTTTTCGCCCTCGCCTGTTCTTATATCAACACCCCAGTAAACATCTTTCCAGTAATTACCCTCTTTCAGCACCTTATCGCCTGTACCAAGCAAATCCTGTGCAAGGGTTGGGTTTTGCGTGAATTTTGCGTAAACGACCTGCTTCATAATATTGAACTTTACTTCATCCCAGTCAGAACGCATTTCAACCTTTTGTCCGAGTCGCTTTGCTTCATCGGAAGAAAGCTTTGCAAAGTCCTTCCGTTCTTCCGGATTCAGACACTTTTGTGCCTGATAAGCAGCCTCTGAATTATAGTACGTGATACCGTCAAAAAACACTTTTGACGGATAAAAATTGCTTAAAAATTCGTATTCCTCGCGGAACCAGTCAATTTCATCACGAGGAGTTTCATAATATCTCATTATATTATACCTCCCGTTCTTGCTCAAATTTGTAATATCCCCTTGCAAATTTCTTATCCGTATGAATACCGCAATAGTTTATCTCCACACCGGTTTCGCAAATAGCAAGTTCTGCAATAACACCGTCTGTCCACTCTTTGGGAGTATTATCTTCATTTG
>JAZSNB010000079.1:0-3431 GCA_045536195.1 Acutalibacteraceae bacterium | reverse complement strand
AACCTACGACCAATCGGGTATGAACCGAGTACTCTAGCCAACTGAGCTATACCGCCACATATTCGTCGCTGTTTACATTCCACTGTTCACAACGCCTCAATAATATATCACAAGACTCATACTTTGTCAATACTTTTTCTGAAAAAAATTATTTTTCTTTTTTTACCTTTTTACGGCAAAAAAGTCCTTTAAAAGACAGGCGCATTCCTCCTGCATAAAGCCGCCGATTATATGGGGCTTATGGTTGAAACTCTTATGAGCGAAATTATCCAGAGAGCCGAAGCAGCCCGCCTTTTCATCATAGGCACCGAAAACGACTCTGCCAATGCGGGAATTGATGATGGCACCCGCACACATGGGACAAGGCTCGAGAGTAACATACATCACAGTGTCCGTAAGCCTCCACGAGGAAAGGCTTTCGCATGCCTCATTAATGGCACAGACTTCCGCATGAAGAAGAGCGTTTTTGTTCTTCTCTCTTTTATTATATCCCTTACCGATAATTTTATCCCCACGGACGATAACCGCACCTACGGGAACATCACCGTTTTCCGCCGCCCTGCGTGCTAAAGTCAGGGCAAGCTCCATATATTCTCTGTCTTTCATTCCTTTACCTTCCGAATGTAACATAATTTGAAGTTATATAAAGCATAAGCAAAAAAGCGAGAATCATCGGAATATTGATAAAAAATCCGCTTATCTTCTCTCCCTGACTCAGAACAGTATTTCCTGCGGAAAATTTTATATTTCTGTTTCTGACTGAAAAAATAAGAGATGCTACGATACCGATAAATCCGAATCCGTATATTACCAGCACCGAAAGTATGGCGCCTGTTTCTTCGCCCGAAATATCCATAATGTAGGAAAGAGCAAGTGAAATAAAATTATTTATTCCGTGAATCATTATACCCGTCCAGAGTGTACCCGTTTTCACAGTGAAATATCCTATGGCAAAGCCTGCCATAAGTGCAAAGGGTGCCTGAACCAGATTTCCGTGCATTATGGCAAACAGCACTGCAGAAGCACCGATGGCAAAAACATCGCCGTATTTTTTCAGATTGCCCATAATATATCCGCGCAGGGATATTTCCTCCGCCATAGCGGCTACCGCTACCACTCTGACGAAGCTTAAAAGAAATCCTGCAGCGCCCTCAGGCATGGGTACATCGGGAGAGGTAAGAGTGAAACCGAAAGCAGACATCACCGCAATGAAAACCGATGAAACTACATTCGCCGCCATACAGATTCCCGACCCTGCAATAACAGAAATAAAAAGAGAGCCTGTGCTGACCCTGCGGTCAAAGATGAGGGTTTCTCCCGCCCCCGTATGCTTTTTCATGAGTCTGTTAACAAGCATAAAGGGTAAAAGAACGCTGCCAAAGGTGAGAAATATATCCGCACCGCTCTGGAAGAAGCTATCCGTAGCATACTTATCCCAGAGTCCCGCAGCCTGTATTACTAAGACAAGAATATTCTGTATGAGCACATAGCCTAAAAGTCCGAGCCCACAGAGAGCGCCTGCTTTTCTGAGACTTTTACGCTCTTCCTCTTTTCTGCAGAAATATGCGGAAACATAATAATCTTCGTTAAAGCTTTTCATATCTTCATCACTTTCATAAAATATCAATTAGGGGGAAGGTTTCCCTTCCCCTTTTTTATTCTTCGTCAATTTTTCCCTCATCACTGTCTCTCAGAGCGGTTTTCTGATTTTCATCAACACCTTCTGTACTGGAAGGAATGAAAAGAATTTTAAAAGTCATAAGCATAAGCTTAAAATCCTCTAAAAGGGACTGATTCGCTATATACATAAGGTCCATCTGTACCTTATCGTAGGGAGGAGTATTGTATTTGCCGTAAACCTGTGCATAGCCCGTAAGACCTGCTTTGACCTGTAATCTCAATGCAAATTCAGGCATATCCTTTTCATACTGAGCGGCTATTTCAGGTCTCTCAGGTCTCGGTCCCACAAAGGACATATCACCCTTGAGAATATTGAAAAGCTGAGGAAGCTCGTCGAGACGGAGCTTTCTGATAATCTTGCCCACAGGAGTGATACGGTCATCCTTCTCCCCTGCCAGTCTTGCCACACCGTCCTTTTCGGCATTCTGAATCATACTTCTGAATTTGAGGATTTTGAACTCCTTGCCGTTGGTGGTGAGTCTGGTCTGCTTATAGAGAGCATCACCGCCGTCATAAGCCTTGATAGCGATAGCCGTTACAAGCATAAAGGGCGAAGAAATAATAATGGCAATAAGAGAGAGAACTATATCTGCCACTCTTTTTACCAGGTGATAGATAAGGTTAGAGTCATCAGCTCTTTTACAGCGGTAAACGGGAACATTCATAAGCTGTATTGTTCTGCCGCCGCGGATAATGGTGTCGGAAATTTTCGGCTTGATGTAAACTACCTTACCGTTAGCGATGCAGTATTTGACTACCTCATTTCTGTAGTCGGAGGGTACACCGCACAGAAAAATAGCATTGATATTCTCTATGATTTCAAAGAATTCATTAAGAGGCGTCTTTTCATAATTAATGGTGCGCACCACATTGAAGCGCTTGTCCATGGTTCTGATTCCCTTAAGAGAAATGTAGGAATCGATATTTCCGAAAACAACCACCGTCTTACGGGGCTTATGGAGCTTAAAGTAAACATAGTCGGCAAGATAGCACCACAGCGCCGCGAACACAGAAAAGACGACAAACATTATTATAAAGGGAACAGGTGAAACGAGCTTATAGCTGAGAAGGGAGAAAATAACATAACAGAAGCCCTGCAGAAAGCCTACGGCAATTACCTGAGAAAAAATCAGGTCGATAACCGTCGAGGTTCCCACCATAAATCCGCCGTAAACCTTTACAAATGCCACATATATAACTATAAACAGCACTCCCAGGAAATAGTTACCCAGTCGGAAAAAGGGTGTGGGAATGAATTTGTTATAATATTCCAGCCAAACATAATACAGGCTGCCGCTGAAAGCTGCGGTAATAAAGATCTTAAAGAAATAAAGAATAATTTTCTCTTTGATATATCTGCTGTTATTCATATTTTAAACCCTCTGTTAATTTAGATACTCCGGCAATATATGCCGTTCCTTTTTTTACTTACCTTTTATAACAATATATGGAATGTACTTAATTTTAAACTTAAAAGCTTCAGAAAAAATTACTGTCCGCTCACGCATATAATAGCACAAACTTTTATTTATGTAAAGTTTAAATAGCTTTTTATTATTTTTCCTCACATCAAAAGGCTTTATTTTGACAAAGAGGAAAAATAACAGTGTTTTGCGATATATATTTGCTTTATAGGGCTATATTTTTTCCATTACTATTGAAATTTGTTTAATTTTAGTATAAAATAACTATAAATATTTACAAAATAAGGTTTTTTGATATATTCAATTGGAGGTTTTGTATGAATTATT
>JAZSNB010000069.1:0-9691 GCA_045536195.1 Acutalibacteraceae bacterium | reverse complement strand
AAAAAAAGCTCCGAAGCTTTTTTTGCTTCGGAGCCTTGTTTATGTATTTCGGAATTAATATTCGAAGTTATAGAACTTACAGTAGTTCCACATATGACCGGACTTGTTTTCAATTGTGAAAACAGTGATCTTTGCATAACCGATAAGAATATCAACGTCAGCTGTGTGGTCGATAGAAACGAACTTTCCGTCGGGAGTCATAACAGCTTCAATCTTGTATCCCTTGTAGATAACGTGAATGTCACCGAAATCGGAGAGGATCTTGTTAACTGTGCTGTCGTTCTTAAGTGTATCTTCGATATCTTCCCAATAAAGGAGAGCACCTGTTACCTGACCGAGAACGGAACCGCTCTTCTTAGGTGTGTCTTCATCCTTCATGATGATAGTGATCTTATAGTTGGAACCGTCCTGAACACACTGTGCGGATGCAACCTGTGAAAGGTCTGTAAGTGTCCATGCTGCGATTCTGTTCTTAGCTTCGTCTGAGCCCTTAGCATTAACCTGCTCCTTAGCATCAGCTTCAACTGTCATGAAAGAACCGAGAACGCCTGTAACAAGGCTGTTAACTGTGCTGCCGCCGATGTTAACTGCGTCAACATTCTGCCATTCCTTCTTGATATAACCTGCCTTACCCGCCTTGATTTCATCTACACCCTTCTTGTAGAAGTCGCAGATTTCAGCAGTTGTGGAGGGAATACCTGTTGAAGATGCGCCCTGTGAGGGAGCTTCTGCGTTGCCTGCTGCTGTTGTTTCTTCAGTTGAAGGTGTTGAAGGTGTGGAGGGTGTGGAAGGTGTTGAGGGAGTGCTGGGAGTGCTGGGTGTTGAGGGAGTGCTGGGTGTGCTGGGTGTAGAAGGTGTGGTATTCTGTGTACCCGGATTTACTACACCGACAAGACCGCTGATATCGATATCATTGCCGTCTTTATCTACAAAACGCACGTGAATTTCCTGGCTACAGGAAGCGAAAGCAAAAAGCATACCTGCAACAAGAACAAGAGAAATTACTCTTAACACATTTTTCTTCATTAGGTGTATACCCCTTTCAATGTTACGGAATAACCGTTTTGTGGTGCTGCATCCTGCAAAGGTATGCAATACATAAATAATTTACATCATTATAAAAAAATTGTCAAGTGCCTTTATCAAAAATACTGTTTACAAATTCTGCATTTTTGTAACATTTGGCGAAATACAGCGAAATGCACAATATTCAAGCGGAAACTTTATGCATTAAATCCATGTTTTTTAAGGTTTTAATAATCAAACTGAGTATAATCGGTAGTGGAAACAAGAGTTATATCCACGTCTGTATTTATTGTCACAACCTTTTTGACAGATGCATCAAGAAGACTTATAACACAGGTAACATAGGTTGAATAGGAAACTACCTTTCCCTCGGTATCAAAAACCGCCTTGGCATAACATCCCGAATATTTTACCTGAATATTATTCCTGTCAACAGTTGCTCCTACCTTTGGTGCATATGTGCTTACAACATCGTCAACGGTGATGAAATTGAATATCTTACCGTAAGCACCCGTTTCTCTTGTGGGATTTGTAGCAGCGGGAAGCTTCACGGTCACTGCATAGTTTGTGCCCTCAACATTTACTTCAATGCTCTCTATGTCCTCATAGGAAAGCTGTGAGGTATAGCGTTCGCCGTCGGGACTCATAATATCTGCACAGGGACTGCCCTTTGTTGCTGTTTTTTCTTCCACCTCTTCCGACAGGAGAGCACCCTTTACAAAGCCTACAAGGGTATTTGCAGCCTGATTTGAAAGCTTTATATCGGAAACCGTGGTAAGCTTGGCTCTTTTGAAGCCTGCCTGCTTTTCTTTTACACCGTTGAGGTTATTATTGAAATACTCAAGCAGCTCCTCCTTTGACATTTCAAGAGGCTGCTTTGTCTGCACGGCGGCAGTGGTGGCTTCACTCAGTGCCGTATTTTCTGCAGTTGTGGTTTCAGCGGCATCAGGAAGAGTTATCACGACCTCGGGCACATAAGGTGCGGTTGTCTGCACCTCGGGCACGGGATTATATGTATTATTGCCGTTCGGATTTATTGTTTCCTGCTCCGGGAAAGTGATTTTTACATTCATACAGGATGAAAAAAGAATTGCCGCGCAAAGCAGAACACTTACTAAGGCTATGGATTTTTTCATATCTTTTCCCTCTATTCAAGTCTTTTTTCTAAATTTACAACATAAGTCGGATTTTGTCAATAATCCCCGTGAAAGATATATCTTCCTTTTCTTTCTTCTTGACGGGAGCGTATATATTTAATATAATTACATCAGAACAGAAACTAAGGTGATATTGTGAAAAAGTTAATTATCTCCCTTATTTGCACGGGCTTGCTTTTATGCTCACTTATCCCTGCAAATGCATTCGAGATATTCTATCAGCAGACATCAGCACCCGTTATAACGGAAGGAAAATTCATATCTTCAGAAAATTCATCTGTCAGCATTTCGTTTACTTCGGGGCTTTCCGATGCAGAGCTTATAAGAGACGCCGCAGCAGATGCTATAATTGAGTTTATCGGCTCAGAAGAAAACTTTCTGAAGTCGGAATACAGATATCTTTCATATAAAACAAAAAATTATCTTCAGATAAGCACCGACAATTCCCTGTGGCTTACTCTTGCTCAGACAGAAAAGCCTGACCACACCTTCAGTATTTCATACAAGGATTTATTAAAGGCTCTTATCACAGCCGGTGCAGCTACGGAAAACTTCGCATCCACAGGAGAATTTTATGCAAGAATTCTCACTGCCTCAGAAAACTTTGCAGATGAAGAAGCGACAGATGTGTTTGCCTATAAATATTCCGACAGCATTAAAATAACGGGAGATAAATTCTCGTTTGTATATTTTGTTCTCCCCGCAGATGCTTCATTCGGAAAAGACATACTCACAATCACGGATGAGCCCTCTGCAAACGACACGGAGCTTTTTCCTGCCGACGGCAGCACTGAATATATTCCTCTTCGTAAGGGATATGATTTCTTCGGCTGGTCGGTCAACGGCACTGACGGGAGAACAGGCATTATCCCCGGAAACACGCGTGCCGTAACTCTTGTTTCTCATTGGCAGGCCATAAAATATGAGATAAACTATGTTGTTGCCACAAAAGCAGGCTATCCCTTCGGCAGAGCGGATCTGTCAGATCTTTACACAGAATATACCACCGATAAGGACACTCCCGTATATGATATTTCATCTCCGATTGCAGGCTATCAGTTTGACGGATGGTATTATACCGAGGATTTTTCGGGAGAAAAAATAACTGCAATAGAAAAAGGCAGCACCGGTGACAAGGTTTTATATGCAAAATGGCTGTCCCTTGAGGAGCTTGCAGCAGCTCTGAAAGAAAGACAGGAAAAATATATAAAGGAAAAAAAATTCGGTGACATTGACGATGACGGCAGAATAACCGCTGCCGATGCCCGTCTTATCATAAGAGCATCTGTAGGTCTTGAAAATTTCTCTGCCGAGATATTAAGACGTGCCGACTATAATAATTCCGGTAAAATTTCCGCCCTGAATGCAAGAACAACGCTGAGAGTTTCCGTAGGTCTTGACAGCCTTTATCTGATTCTTCTCAATAACGGAATGCTGGATTCCGTAAAATAAGAAACGGACTGATAATTATGAAAAGAATACTAAGTGTCCTTACGGCACTCATACTCTTTATATCCCTTATACCCTCTGTGTATGCCCTCACGGGCAGATATGTTGTAACGGCAGAATACACCCCTGTTTATAAAAGTCCGAATATAACATCTGAGATAATTGCAGAGGTAACAAAAAACACTTATCTTGATATCACGGAGATACGAAGCACAGGCTTCGGCAAAGCATATATTGCAAAGGACGGGGTTACCGGATGGGTCCCTGTTTCCGCAATAGAAAAGGCTGATATCCTTTCCGGTGAAACCGACATAAAAGAGCTTATTATCAAAAGCTTTCCAAACAAAACAAAATATATCGACGGAAGAGAGGAGCTTGACCTTAAGGGGCTTGTAGTTTCTGCCGTAAAAAAAGACGGCAGGGAAACAATCATTTCTTCATACAATGTTTTTGCTCCCGAAATGAAAGGTCCCGGTACAAAAACCGTAAAAATTTCCTTCTCTCCCGACAGTGTGAATTATTTTTACGTAAGCTTTACCGTTGAGGTTGTAAGAGTGCCCGTAAAAAGCATAAGCATTGTTTCGCTTCCGTCAACAGAATATAAGGAACACGGCAAGCTTGATCTCTCCGGTCTTAAGATAAAAACGGAATTTGAAGATCCCTCCGATAATAAAACATATACTTTTGACGAAATAGCAAAAAATCCTGATTTTATAATCAGCGGCTGTCACGGTGAAAAGCATGAGGGCATTCTTGAAAAGGGAGAGCACGAAATAAGCATCAGCTACATGTATTCTGATATTTCCTGCAGCTTTAAGGTAAACGTTATTCCCCGTGTGCTCACAGCTCTTGAAATTGTGACACCGCCGGATTCTCTTAAGGTATTTGACAAAACAAATCCCCCCGAGCTTTACGGACTTGTCCTTAAAGCATCCTATGATAACGGCGAAACAGAAACTGTTTATCACTATGACTGTAAAGCCGTATGCGATCCTTCTCAATTTGTAATCGGTCCCGAAAACGAGGTTAAGGTATATTACGGTGAGCTTTATGTAACACTTAAATACACCTATACCACTGCAAGACCCGAGGGCATAAAGGTTGTGCCGCCCTCACCCGTTCTTAAGTATCCTAAAGGAGAGGTTATTGATCTTTCCGGTGTGAAGGTATATCTCTACTACACCGACGGAAGCTTTGAGGAGGTAACGGATTTTACTGTAAGCGAAGTCAATTATTCATTTATAGGAACTCAGAATATTGTAATAAAATATAAAGAATTTTCCGAAACCCTTCCCATTATCATCTCTGCAATTTTCAGCAAGGGCGATGTAAATGCCGACGGTAAGGTAACCGCAGGCGATGCAAGAACGGTGCTCAGAGCCTCCATAGGTTTTACAAAGCTTGCAGGCGAAACCTTCTTTGCAGGAGACGCCGACAGAAACAATAAGATAACCGCGGCGGATGCCCGTCTTATTCTGAGAGCCTCTGTGGGACTGGAAAATCTTTATATCACTCTTTAAGTCTATAATTTTGAAAGGAAATATAATGCTATGAGCAAAAACAAAAACAATGCACCCATTGAAGAAGAAAACGAAATTTTTGAATTTGTTGACGAAGACGGCAATGTAGAAAAATTCGAGGTTCTCGATTTTATTGAGTTTGAAGGAAATGATTATGCTGTGCTTCTTCCCGTAACCGACAATGAAGAGGAGCTTATGGTCCACATTCTTGAAGTTGTTGAAGAGCTTGACTCGGATTACGACACATATGTGGGCATAGACGACCAGGAGCTTGTTGATAAGATATATGCTCTGTTTATGGAAAAGCACAAGGACGACTTCAATTTCGTAGACTAAAAAAACAAAGGGCGAAGCAGCCGCTTCGCTCTTATTTTTCAGCCTCTGTATTTTTCCATAAGCTCGGAAAACAGAGTTTTTGCTGAGGGCGGTGTATAGGTAATTGCATTGGCACCTGCCTCAACTGTTTTTCTGATGCTCTCTTCAGTAGGTCCGCCCGTTGCTATTATAGGCACATCGGGAAATTTCTCTCTTATTTTTGCCACTATTTCAGGGGTTTTGTCTGCAGCGGCAATATTGAGAATTGAAGCACCTGCAGCAAGACGGGCTCTGATGTCGGTTTCTTCACTGACAACAGTGATAACTACAGGCACATCAACAGACCTTGCAACCGATGTCACATTATCGTCGGAAACCGGAGCATTGAGCACCACTCCGCAGGCACCCTGTGCCTCAACATCCTTTGCCAGAGCTACTGTTCTTGCACCCTGGGTCGTACCGCCGCCGACACCGCAGAAAACAGGGATATATGCCCCCTTGATAATAGACTCGGAAATTGCAACCTGCGGGGTAAAGGGATATACGGCAAACACAGCATCAGCATCACAGTTACGTATAATTGCGATATCGGTAGAAAAAATAAATGTTTTAAGCTTTCTGCCGAAAACATTTATACCGCTGCATTTACGCGCAACCTCGGGAACACTTATAATATTGTGTCTGAGTCTGCTTTCATATCCCGGGATTTTCACCTTTGCTTCTTCTTTCATTCTCTCTTCCTCCTTATAAATATTTTACCATAACACCCGTTTCAGGGTCAATAACGAAAGAAAACTGCTATGTATAAAAAAATATATCTTGAAATCACCAATGTCTGCAATCTCAGCTGCAGCTTCTGTCATAAAACAAAAAGAAAAAAGCATTTTCTCACAGAAGATGAATTTGATTTTCTCGCTAAGAGAATAAAGGAACATACAGATTATCTTTATTTTCATCTTATGGGAGAACCGCTTCTTCATCCGAAGGCGGGCGTTTTTCTTGAAAAGGCTGCAGCTATGGGCTTCAAGGTCACAATTGCTACAAACGGAATGCTTATCAGTGAAAAGGCTGCTGAGCTTCTCGGAAAGGGACTTTATAAAATCACATTTTCCCTTCATTCCTATGAAGCAAATCAGAACAGCATTTCCCTTCGGGAATACATTAATAATATAACCGATTTCTGCAAAAAGGCTGAAAAAGAAGGTACGATATGTGTGCTTCGCTTATGGAATGAGGGCGGAGAAAATACACTTAACGAAGAAATAACCGATATGCTCAGTGAACAGTTTTCCTTCAGAGAAAACCGCAGAGGCTTCACGCTTTCAGAAAGAATATATCTTGAATCTGCCGAAAAATTCATATGGCCCGACAAAGAAGCACCCACACAGAATGTTCATTTCTGTATGGGGCTTAGAGACCATATTGGTGTTTTATGCGACGGCAGTGTTGTTCCCTGCTGTCTTGATGCCGACGGGGAGATAACTCTCGGAAATCTTTTCACCGAAAATCTTCAGGACATTATTTCCTCCCCCAGGGCAAAAGCAATTGTGAAAGGCTTTTCCGAAAACCGCTGCAGTGAAAATCTTTGCAGCCGCTGTCAGTATGCAGTAAGATTCGGTTAAGCGGAAAATCTTCTCAGCTTTCTTTCTTCCTTACGCCAGGAGAATATCACCTCGGGAGAAGAGAATATCTCATCCAGCTTTTTCATAAAGGGAACTATATCACCGAAGTCAAGTGCTCTGTGGTCAAAGGCAATGCATATGGGTAATACCCTTCTTACCTCTATTTCGTCATTATCAGTAACAACGGGCTTTTTCTGTACGGCACCCACACCGAAGGCACACACCTGGGGAGGAACTATTTCTAGAAGTGCCATAGCACCCTTCTGTCCGAGATAGGTGGAACCGATATTGGAAACGGTAACCGTGCCCTGTTCAAGATCCTCTGAGGTCAGTCTCTCAGTTTCGGGAATTGCATTATATTCTTTTTTCTCTTTTCCTGATAAGGTCTTGATACGGTGCTTGCCTGTTTTTGAACCGATAAGCCTGTAAATTGTTTTTAGAATATGACCCTTTCTCAGCTGCTTCAGAGAATCATTGAGAGAAACACCGAACATAGCTTCATCAAGGTTGGTATTCTCTGCTCTTCTCATAACATTATTTATATATGCTGTCATATCATCAAGGTCACGCTCATGGAAATCGCGGAGATTTACCGTCATCATTTTTCCGTTTGGCAAAATAGTGGGCATGGAAATATTTATATTTTCAAAAGTATTTATTTGACCTTTGACCAATCTTCTGTTAAAATTGATGTGTGAGTTCATAACGGGAGAGGCCTTTAGTCCCTCTGTTATGATCTTAAGCACAAGTGTATTGAAGGTTACCTTTGATACATATTCGGAATTCATTTCTTTGTAAAGAGAAAAAAGCTCTGTTACATCTGCTTCATACATATATGATACATGGGGAATTTCTCTCCAGCTTTCGCTTGTCATATTTGCAACTATTTTTCTCTGTATTCCGAAGTGTTCTGTTCTGATTGTTTTCATAATATTTGTCTCCTGTTCTGTAATCCGAATTATGACAGCCTCTTTTGCTGTCTGCAGTTTCAGTTTATACATTTCCCCGGAGAAATGACACCAACTCTGATTTACAGAAGGCTGTTTCTTCGGATACTTCAGTTTACATTTCAGGACGCAACCGGAAATTTATCTTTTATCGGGAGGATCATATGAATCTTTTTACGGCTAAAAAACTTACCGCACTCAGAAAATATTATTCACTTTCTCAGGAGGCTCTTGCCGAAAAAGCAGGGGTAAGCCGTCAGGCTGTTTCAAAATGGGAAAGAGGCGAGGCTTCCCCCGACACGGATAATCTCGTCACTCTTTCGAGAATATATAATGTGTCGTTAGATGACCTTTTAGGAGAAAAATCCGCAGAGGAAATCATATCACAGCTTGAAAAAGAAAACGACGCCGAAAAAACCGCCGTGGCACCTGAATCCCTTGATACACAAGGCTTCGCAACCGAAGGTTACACCGAAAATCCATCTCCCGCAACCGGAGTTTACACCGGAAATCCCCCTGATTTCTCCCCGTCTGCCCCCAAGGGCACATCTGATTTTTCTCAGGAAAATACGAAGGGAAAAAAGAAGGGCAAGAAAGAAAAGGCTCAGCCTCTTTATCCCGGCGTTGCAAAAAATATGCTGAAATTTCCATACATAATTATTGCAGCAATAGTCTACATTATTATCGGATATGCATTTAAAGTGTGGCATCCTACATGGCTTATTTTTCTCACTATCCCCGCTTATTATCTCACTGCACCCGCATTTTTTGCCCCCACAAAAAAGAAAATTTTAATGCGCCTTCCTGCTTATTATTACATAATAATGCTCTACATATTCCTCGGCATTCTCTTCTCCCTCTGGGCAAAAACCTGGATACTGTTCCTCTTTATCCCTGTTTACTACTGGGTGATTTCCATGCTGAAATTTGAAAAATAATCCTCATTATCAAAAAAAATCAAGACTGCAGAATCACACAAAAAACGGATTCTGCAGTCTTTAATAATTCATCTGTGAAGCTTATAATATATTACAAAACCTGCCGGCTACATTCTCTTTTTCATAAGCCCGTGCTTGTTGCAGAAAATATACAGTATCCCTCTTCCGCGAAGGTGCAGTCGGGTTTCGGGGTTGCCCTCAGGGTATAGCTTTACAAACTGCATTCTGTCGCAGGTGACATGGGCTATGAATGAAATATAGTGGCTTTTTGTCATTTCGTGATTCACCGTTATAAATTTTTCATCCTCGACGGTCTCAATGCTTATCATATGGCTGTCATCCGTCTCTTCCGCTTCAAGAGGCGGCAGTGTGATTCCGCAGCAGCTGATAAGGGCATTTCCGGATGAGTGAATAATATTTCCGCACACGGGACAGACATAAAACTCTGACTTGAGAATATCTGATGACATATTTTTATTGCTGACAATCTCTCCCGACATCAGCTCCGTTACAGACACTCCCAGAGCCTGACTCAGGGGTTCTATCAGGGATATATCGGGAAGTCCCTTTGCTGTCTCCCATTTCGACACAGCCTTACAGCTCACACCTATCCGATCGGCAAGCTGTATCTGTGTCAGACCTTTTTTCTCACGAAGCCTCTTAATCACGGAAGCAGTAATATAGTTATTCATAAAAAAGTTCTCCTTTTTCTGACTG
>JAZSNB010000036.1:0-14449 GCA_045536195.1 Acutalibacteraceae bacterium | reverse complement strand
TATCTCATTATTAAAAAACGCAATACGGGGATAGCCTATATCTGTGTTTACCGCATCTGTCCGCAATGCCTTGGGTTCACTCCAGCTTTTACCGTCGCCAGTTGTTGTGATGCACAAGCCGCCGGGTGCTTGCCTGCGGAAATAAGCAAGCACGTGCGTTCCGTCACGTAAGGTGCATAGCGCAGGCGGGCTGCCGCCGCTCATATCCTTGTCTATGTAGTTGAGTTTTGTTTCATAAACCCATGTTTTGCCCTCATCACCGCTCAGATAAACATCGAGCTGTGTAAAGCCGGGTTCGTTTTCGCTTGCATAACGAGTTATTCCGAGTAGCGACCCGTCGGGAAGCCTTGCGATAGCAGGCATAATACTGAAGTCTCCGTAGGGGGGATCTTCGCCCATTATTCCGAGCTTTTCCCATTTTCCGTCAAAGGTAAGCTTCGCGGCAAAGGTATTTCCCTCAAGTCCGTCTGCCTTGACACCTGTCATAGCAAGAAGATAATATCCGTCACAGACAATGTAATCCGATCTTGCACTTACTCCGACAAGACCGAAATCGGTAATATAAAACGGACCCTCCCAGCTTTTTCCTGCATTATTTGTAACCATAAGCTGTGTAAATACATTTCCGTCCCAACCCGAAGGCATCAGATACAAGCCGCTTTCGGGAGTCAGCAGATCTGCGGGTAAATCCGGAAGCCGCGTTTTATTCTCATAATCGATTGCAGGAATTTCCGGATATTCGTGAACCCAGCCCGTTTCGGGACGCAGTCGTGCAAACATTCTTATTGTCGGCTTTGTCCTGTCAAGCGCATGAACATCAGGACCGTTGTAATGGTGAATACCTTTTTCAAAGCCAACAAGTAATTCATCATTGAATTTCCATATTCCGTGGTTTGCAGGCCAGCCGAAAAAGTCAGTCTTACCTATAGCCACGATATTATGTGTTACTGTCATTTTCTTCACCCTTTTGAATAATAATTATCAAAAGCCCCCAAATGAAATTTTTTCGTATTTCATTCGGGGGAGATGGCCGAATAATCAGCAGCCGTGCAATTCTTTGTAAATGCGGATGACCTCCTGCAGGTCTTCCTCTGTGTCTACACTGACAGCTTTATAATGTGCAGGAGCAGGAACGATTTTTATTTTGTAGCCGTGCTCAAGCACCTTGAGCTGTTCAAGTGACTCTGCCTCGGAAAGCGGCGTAGGTGCCAGTTTTGTATAAAGATTGAGGAATTCATGCGTATAAGCATAAATACCGATGTGTTCAAAATATCTTGCATGCTCTGCATGACGGGGATAGGGAATGGGAGAACGGGAGAAATAGATCGCATTTCCGTTTACATCGCTTACTACTTTGACAACGGTGTTGTTCTGCACATAGTCTTCATCACCCGTGATTTCCAGACTGCCGGTTGCCATTACACAGTCGGGACTGCTTATCAGGGCAGAGCCTATATCATCAATAATTTCAGGCGGAACAAGAGGCTCGTCACCTTGAATATTGATAACGTAGTCACAATCGTAATTACTTGCTGCTTCTGCAACACGGTCAGAGCCTGTGGGATGGTTTACACTTGTCATAACTGCTTCGCCGCCGAAGGCAATAACAGCATCATACACACGCTGATCGTCCGTTGCAACAACCACCTGGCTGAGCACCTTTGACTTGCTTGCATTTTCATAAACATGCTGAATCATGGCTTTGCCGCATATATCCTTAAGAGGCTTGCCGGGTAAACGGGATGAACCGTAGCGGGCAGGAATAACACCTAAAACTTTTGCACTCATAGTATAAATCTCCTTAAATTAAAAGCTGTATTTTTCACTTATGGCGTTTCTCATCTTGTTAAGTGAGAAGGGCTTGATTTCATCACAGATGCGCTCACGCATTGCTTTACCTTCGTCTGTGTTCTGGGGTGCTGAAGTGAAATCAAGAGTTACACCGAGTTCTTTGCAGATACGGTCAACAAAAATAGGCCAGAGCTCACCGATATCACCGATAACAGGAATGCTGTTTTCAAGGCGTGTGAAAGCAGACATTTCCATGCGGAAAGGTATTTTAGTAAGCTTGGTTTTGGGAAGACCCTCGTTGATTGCCTTCTGAATGAGCTCGCTTTGTTTGTTAAGATCCCATGAACGCTTGAGGTTTTCATCAAGGTCAAAGCGAATGAGAGTTTTGTTCTTGAGGCTGTATGTGGGAAGACCGTTCATTGCAGCCCAGATACCGTGTCCTGTATATGTTTCAAAGGGACCGTCATGAATTTCCTGTGTAAGAGCAACAGCAGATTCAATAATTACATCTGCCTCGGAAAGCATTTTTGCAATGCGCTTGCAACGCTGGCTTACGGGAATACTGTCGGAAATGCAAAGACCGACCTGACCGCCGCCGATAAGCTGAGGAACGCTGACAAGAACAGGCACACCCTTAATTGCACCTGCGCCGATCATGGTATTCGGATCTGCACCGAGCCCTGCAACATACTCAAAGCTTTCGCCGAGTGTCTGTGCTGCAACCATTATCTCGGTGGAAACAGTTTCGTTAAAATAGCCTACGGGATAAGCCATATTACCTGCAGCCTTGATAATAACCTTTCCTTCTGCCTCACGGCATAAGGAAACAAGCTCTTCGTCAAGAGGCAGCTCGGAACGGATGCGTGCCCATTCATCATCGCTGAGCTGGGTAAGCTCATAGATATTACCGCGGCAACGGATATCTTCAGGACATTTGTCGCCGAGAATATCTGCGTCAAAGCGCTTGACTCTGTCAAGAGTACCGCCCATTTCATGTGATATAACGGCAGAGCTTGTTGTTACACCGTCAATAAGACCGGCGTGAATGAGAGCGGCAATAAGAGTTGTAACACCCTCGTGAAGATTAGGGCCGCTTCCTATAACAGCAGCAACCTTACCGCCGCGTTTTTTTACTTCTATAACTTTTTTAATCGCTGTATTTAAAAATTCTTTTGTTTCATCAGGGAGAGCCTGATAAAGCTGTTCAACCAAAGCTGGTGATGCCATAGTATAATCTCCTATTCCTATGTGTTTTGCTTAAAATTTTTTGCCGAAGCAGGCGTCATCGTAGTCGATTGACAAGAGTGTGAAATTGTATTTTTTGTAGAAACCCATTGCTCTTTCGTTTCTCGGTCCGCAGGTAAGACAAATGCCTGTAATTCCTTTTGCGGCAAGATGGTCACACAAAGTGTCAATGAGTTTGCCTCCAAGCCCCATTCTCTGATACTCGGGAAGAATATTTATATGAAAATGAGCAGGATATTCTTCCTTGAATCTTTCGGGCACATTATATGCTGTAGATGCCCACTCGTATCTGTCGTCGCCGTAACTGTCTGAACGGGGGAGATATTCACTGTCAAATATCTCCTTGAATCTGTCAAAATTTTCTGCACAGATTATATAACCTACCACTCTGCCGTTATCCTCGAGAACAAAGCAGTTCTCAGGCTCGTGCTCGATATAATAATCACAGAACGTGTTATGGTAAAACAGTCCTGTTAAATAATTCGGCACTTCCTCGGGACCTTCACTGTTATCACACACAAAGTGCATGTCGGCACGGTCTTTTTCCTCATATTTTCTGATAAATACCACTATAACTCACCACCCTCAATCCGGTTTGCAGGTATAGGTTAACATAAATGTTATTAAAAAGCAAGAAAATACTTGAAATTTTCTGAAATATGAGTATAGTAAAGATATACAGTTTTTGGAGGTTTGTGCATGAAATTTAAGGATAGTTTCACAAGAAAATCTGTGGATACCCTTGCAAAACTCATTATTTCTACCATGCCGAAAAAGCATTTTACTACCCGGACTGAAGCAGACAGATATATGCTTACAGGTAATGAGAAATTTTCATATTTGCCCGGTGAAAAATGGACCTGCGGCTTCGGTAAGGCATCGTACACCCCTGCCGATTATAAAAGCAAAACTTATTATATTGCCGGATATGATTCGAACAATCCCGTAAAGGGTGTTCTTGATGACCTTTATGCAAGGGCGGTTTATCTTGATGATAACAGAGCTGAAGGCGGTGTTGTTTTCTGCGCCCTTGATTGTGTAGGTATAAGCAGAAAGGATATCAATGATATAAGAAAGCTTGTGCTGGAAAGCGGCAGAATCGGTAAGGTTAAATCAATCAATATCTCCTCCACCCACACCCATGCAGGAATTGATACTCAGGGACTTTGGGGTGAAAAAATCTATAAATCCGGAAAAGACAAGGTGTTTATGGAAAAGCTCAAGGAAATGGCGGCACAGGCTATTCTTACCGCATATGAGAGCAGAAAAGACGGCAGTCTTTTTATGGGCTATGCAGTTGTTGAGGATATGCAGGCGGATGTCAGAACACCTGTTACCTACGATAAGAATCTTACGAGATTCCGTTTTTCTCCGGATGATGCATCAGGTGACATTTATATTGTGAATTTTGCTTCACACGCAGAGCTGCTCGGTACAACATCCGTAATCAGTGCGGATTTTCCTGCATACCTTATTAAAGAAATTGAAGAAAGAGTACCGCATTCAGAGGCAGTTTTCTTTAACGGTGCAATAGGCGGAATGATTTCCGCAAAGGAAATAAAAAAGGTTTACAGAGATTCGATTGATTGTAAAGCATATATGAAGGCTTTCGGCAGACAATTGGGTGAGATTGCTCTTGCTGTTGATAACGAAATTCAGCTCAGTCCGATCCTCAATATCAAATCCAAAGGAATTACTGTTCCGGGCGATAATACAGTGCTTATTCTCGCAAGATATCTCAATGTTCTCAATAACGATATCGGAAGGACAAAAAAGAGAAGCAAAGCGTGTATTTTTTCTGAGGTAGGATATATGGAACTGGGCGACAGGGATGTGGCTGTATTTCTTGTTCCCGGTGAGCTCTTCCCCGAGCTTTTCAACGGAGAGTTCCTGACGGAAAAAGACAGTGCAAACCACACAAGGGCGTGCTATAAAGCGGTACTCTCGGATATGACAGACTGCAGACATAAGTTTGTAATCGGTCTTTGCAACGACGAACTTGGTTATATTGTTGCAGAAAACGATTTTCTGCTGAACGAAGTCCTGCCGTATATCAATAAAGCAACTGATGATACGGACAGAGATCACTATGAGGAAACAAATTCCACAAGCCCCGAAACCGGCGGAATTATTCTTGATGAAACACAAATGCTGATTAATTCGGCATTTAATTGAGAACAGTATAAGGAGATGTAACTTATGAAAAAGTTTTACAGGTCTTTTGTAGCAATTTTTCTCGTGATAACCCTTCTTTTCTCTGCATACTCAACTACTGCATTTGCTTCAGAAATACAGAGAAAGCCGATTCACACTGTAACAGATGTCCTCGGTGACTTTGTTGATTTTGTGATAAAGATGCTGGGAATATTCACACCTACTCCCGACCATCCGACGGTTGAGGAATATTTCTCTTCTGAAAGTGAAAATTTCTATACAGGTACTGATGAGTTTATAGACAAAGCAGTTTCCGGGGCGAAATGGTCACTCGGCTTCGGAAAGAAAAGTATTGTTCCCGATGATCTCCTCGACGGCAGCAGGAAATACTACACCGGCGGATATTTTACTCAGAAGGTGAACGGTGTCTTTGATGACCAGAAGGCTGTTGCTATAGCTCTTAATGACGGCTCGGGCAGAGGTACAACAATCTTTGCTGCAATTGACGGTATCGGCGTTGCCAATGCGGATGTACGTGCAATAAGAGGTGCCGCAGAGCAAAAGCTCAGAGAAAAAGGTATTGTCAGTGACATCAATGCCGTTAATATAAATGCCACACACTGTCACACGGTTATTGATACACAGGGTATCGGACTTGACCTTATACCAAAAATTCTTTCCGGCTTTTTCTTCGGAGCAAAAAGGTCAATGAATACCGATTTCCTTGAATTGATGATTGATCGTGCATCAGATGCAATTGTTGAGGCATATATGAACAGGGAATCGGGTAAACTCTTCTATTTTGAAACCGCCGGTATGGGTAAGGATGATGAGTACGGGCTTTATTCCGATGATGAATATCCGTATCTTGTCAACAAAAGATATTTTACCGAAGGATATCAGAACAAGTTGGCATGCTTCAAATTCGTTCCCGATAATGCGGTTTCGGCACCAACTATATTTACTAATATCGGTGCACACCCGACGATCGTTGACGAAGAAACAACGCTTCTCTCAGCAGACTTTCCTGCCTTTATGGAAGCAAAAATCAATGATGAAGGTATGAACTTTATGTTCATTCAGGGAGCTCAGGCACCTGTTTCAGTCAATAAGTGGGCAGAATTGCCTGAGCTTACAGTAAGTGAAGTTGAGGCAGAAATTGCCGTTAATCCCACTGCTGAGGATTATAAAACAGCAATACTCTTCGGTTATGAGTATGCAAGACTTATTCTTGAAGCACAAAATAACGCAAAAGAAGTTGAGCCTATACTCAATGTCAGAATGACAGAGTATGCACTTCCTCTTGAGACCGGTCTTTTAAGCTTTGGTGCAATAGAAGGTTTTATCGGAACAACAACCGTAGAGGATTGTTCAAGCAGTACAGGCTATTCTGTTATTACAGAGGCGGGCTATATAGAAATCGGTAAAGATATTGTTCTTCTTACCGCCCCCGGCGAAATTGTTCCTCAGCTTATTTACGGTAATGTTATTTCTGCCGAAGATTCTTACCGCGGAACAGAGTGGACATATGAGCCGACCGCAAGTCTTGTTCCTGAAGGAAAAACAGTGCTTGTAATGGGTCTTTGCAACGATGCAATAGGATATATTCTTCCTGATAATGACTATGCTCATTTTATTACGGATTTAATCTGGGATATGGACGGAGCAGATAAGTTTTTCGGTCCTTATCGCAGACATTATGAAGAAATGCTCTCGACAGGAAGCTCGGCAGGATCTGTTACGGTTTCGGTTCTTAACGGACTTGTAAAAAGTACCGATTCTTAAAATGCAAACTTCTGCAGCGGAGGATTTTTATGACAAAGGAAGAAGCCAGAAAAAAAGCAAGAGAACTTGTTTCAAAAATGACTGTTGAAGAAAAAATTTCTCAGTTATTATATAATGCACCTGCAATCGAGAGACTTGGAATAGAAGAATATAACTGGTGGAATGAAAGCTCACACGGAATTCACGGCGCAGGTACGGCTACTATATTCCCTCATGCTATTGCTATGGCTTCATCTTTTAATTCTGAGCTTATCAGAGAGGTTGCCGATGCAATTTCCACGGAAGGCAGAGCAAAGTATAATAAACATCTGAAATACGGTGACCGCGATATTTTCAAGGGAATTACCTTCTGGGCCCCCAATATCAATATTTTTCGCGATCCCCGTTGGGGGAGAGGGCAGGAAACCTTCGGTGAAGATCCTTTCCTTACCGCACAGCTGGCTGTCAGCTATATCAACGGTATACAGGGTGAAGGTGATTTTCTTAAAGCAACAGCTTGTTCAAAGCATTTTGCCGTTCATTCAGGGCCCGAAAAAAACAGACACGGATTTAATGCTGTTGTTGATAAGCACGACCTTTTTGAAACATATCTTCCCGCATTCGAAAAAACTGTCAGAGCCGGAGTTGCGGGAGTTATGGGGGCATATAACCGTTTAAACGGCGAACCCTGCTGTTCTCATTCATATCTTATTTCTCAGATACTCCGCAAAGACTGGAATTTTGATGGTTATGTTGTTTCTGACTGCGGTGCACTCAAGGATATTTACAAATTTCATAAATTCGTTGAAACAAGTGCAGAAGCAGCCGCAGTTGCATTGAAAAGCACCTGTGACCTTAACTGCGGTGACACATACGATGCACTTGTTGATGCATATGAACAGGATCTGATCACTGAGGATGATATTTCTGCCGCTGCCGAAAATCTTTTCACAATCCGTTACCGTCTGGGTGAATTTGAAGAAATACGACCTTATTCCGATATAGGTTTTGACAGGCTTGACAGCAAGGAGAACAAGGCTCTCAACCTCAGAACAGCGGAGCAATGCATTGTTCTTCTCGAAAATAAGGATAATTTCCTTCCTCTTGATAAAAATACAAAAAAGCGGATAGCGGTCATCGGTCCGAATTCCCTTTCTGTTACCGCTCTTGAAGGTAATTATAACGGTTATGCTTCCGAATATATAACTGTTGCCGACGGTATCAGAAGAGTTTTCGCTGATGCTCAAATAAAAGTTGAAAAGGGCTGTAATTACTGCGACGAATCCCTCAATAATTGGAGCGGCTTTCAGAATATGATAAGCGATGGTATTGCTGCTGCCGCCGAAGCGGATATAACAATTCTTGCCCTCGGGCTTGACAGAACCATCGAAGGTGAGGATACCGGCATTGACAATAACTATACAGCCAGCGGCGACAAACGGACTCTCTGTCTTCCCGCAACACAGCAGAAGCTCGCAGAAGCGGTCTGCGATGTGTGTGAAAATGTTATTGTTGTGCTTCTTTGCGGAAGCTCAATTGATGTCGGCGAAAAGGTGAGAAAATATGCAAAGGCTGTTATTCATGCCTGGTATCCGGGTTCAATGGGCGGACTTGCACTCGCAAATATCCTTTCAGGTCATGTAAATCCTTCAGCAAAGCTTCCCGTTACAATTTACAAGGGTGATCATAATATTCCTGATTTTGATGATTACAATATGAAGGGCAGAACCTACCGATATATAGACGGTGAAGCTCTTTATCCCTTCGGCTTCGGTCTTTCATATACAAATTATCGGTATGATAACGCGAAGGTTATTTCTGCGGATATCAGTAAGATAACTGTCAGTACAGAGGTGGAAAACACAGGCAGTGTTTCAGGTGACGAAATTATTCAGGTATATGCAGCATTCACAGACAGCCGTACAGTAACTCCTCATTGGCAGCTTTGTTCACTTAAAACAGTTCATCTAAATGCCGGTGAACATAAGAAAGTTGAGCTTGATATCGACCGCTATTGGATTAAGGCAGTTACAACGGACGGTGAAAGAGTTGAGCCGGACGGAAGGATTACTCTTTATGTTGGCGGTCATCAGCCTGATTATGTCAGCAATAAGCTGCTCGGGTATAAATGTATAAAAATTGATCTGTGAATAATATTTAAATCAAGATATGCCTCTTTTCGGACTGTAAAGAAAAACTGAGGATTGTATTCTGAACAAAAATTAATAAACACAGCAGTGCCTTCCTTGTATTGCGATCAAGTATTTTACAAGGAAGGCACAGTTTTGTAATACCTGAAACGGTATAAGTTATTTGATAATTATCTTTTAGAAAACGTTGAACAATCTTATATATAATTTTCTGAACAACTATTGACTCTTACGCTGCGTCATAGTATATACTGATTTCGGGTGATAAAATAATGAAAATGTTGATTAAGGAATTCGCCGTTTTTACGGGGGTGAGTGTGCGCACCCTTCATTATTACGATGACATAGGGCTGTTAAAGCCTGCCTATGTTGATGATGCTACAGGGTATCGGTATTATGATGAAAATTCTCTTCTTCGCATGCAGGCGATTCTCTTTTATCGTGAACTTGATTTTTCTCTTAAAAACATAAGAAAGATTCTGTCATCGACGGATTTTGACAGGAGAGCTACGCTGGAAGAACAAAAGAAGCTGCTTATCCTGAAAAAAGAACGGCTGGAGAGATTAATTTCTTCTGTTGATGAGGCTATGAAAGGAGCAAATGTTATGAGTGCATTTGATAACAGTGAATTTGAAAAATATAAGTCAGAGGTTCAGAAAAGATGGGGCAGCACAGATGCGTATAAAGAGTATTCAGAAAAAACTGAGGATTATTCTGATGAAAAACAGAAAAATCTATCCGAAGAAACGGACCGTATTATGGCAGAGTTTGCCCATTGTCTGAAAAACGGAAAAACACCTGATTCTGATGATGCTCAATGTCTTGTGAAAAAGCTTCAGGACTTTATTTCAGACAATTATTATCTTTGTACCAATGAGATCCTGTCGGGACTCGGTCAGATGTATGTTGCGGACGAACGCTTCCGAAAAAATATCGATAAACATGCCGAGGGCACTGCGGCATTTATCTGTAAAGCAATTGAGATCTGTTGTCTCAGCTCATAAACATTATTATCAACAAGGAGAAAAAACGGCAGTGCAAATGCCGCAGTCTTTACCTTTAATGTCAGAGCAGTTTTATTGTGTGTATAAAAGTTCCGGGTTTTTTATTGTATTATTTGCTTTCTTTTGCTACAATAAAAAAGTATTAAAATATTTTAATTAAGTGAGATAATTATGACTGAAGTAGTTGCAGCTCTGATATGGGAGCAGGGGAAATTTTTAATATGTCAAAGACCGGTGACCAAAACCTGTGCTTTGCTGTGGGAGTTTGTCGGAGGTAAGGTTGAATTAGGAGAGAGTAAGCAAGAAGCTCTTATCCGTGAATGCAGAGAAGAGCTTGGTATTACTCCTTGTGTCGGTGAGGTATTTACGGAAGTTATTCACAAGTATCCCGATATAACAGTGCATCTGACTCTCTTTAATGCTTCAATTGCAGAGGGAATTCCTGAGAAGCTGGAGCATAATGATATCAGATGGATTACTCCCGAAGAAATCCCTGATTACAGTTTCTGTCCCGCAGATATTGAGATTTTAAGTAAGATAGCTGAGGAGTTCAGGCATGACTAAAGAGCTTGAACACGCTCCTGTATTTCTCGGTATGAAATTTCAGCACGAAATCGATCATTGTAACGGTGTGCTGATATGACGATCAGTTTTAAACTGCTAAGCTTTAATAATTAACATGAAATAAGAATCGGAGCGAGAATATGAAAATTCCTTACATTGCCGATGAGTGGAAAATTTTATTTAAGCCTGAAAAACACGGGAATTATGTCAATGACCACACTGTTGTGAAAGGTTCGGACGGTGCGTGGCATTTATACGGAATAACAAGTAACGGAGGCCACTCTTATGAGGAGCGTTATTTCGTTCACGGAAAAGGGGAAAGCTTAGATGCTCCCTTTTCAGAGGTCGGAAAATCAATTGACCGTGGTACGCTTGCGTGGGCGCCTTGTGTAATTAATAAGGATGAGGATTATTATATGTTTTACGGTCCTTCTCCCACATCTCTTGCAGTGTCCTTTGATATGAATGAGTGGTACGGGTATAATGTCAAGCTGAATAACGAACCTCTTATGGGTGCTCACCGTGATCATTTTGTTTTAGAGATTGATGAAAACAGGTATCTTATGTATATTGTCGGTGTTCATAATAAAAAGAGCGCTGTTTCCTGCTTTTCCTCCTGTGATCTGCTGACCTGGGATTTTGAAGGCTTTGCTCTGACCTCAGGTGACAATGCACCTCTTAATCCCGGTTGGGGAGCTATGGAATCACCTTTTGTGGTAAAAAAAGACGGGCTTTATTATCTTTTTATAACATATACAGACTCTTCTGATGAAACCTATAATGACACACTTGTGTTCTGTTCGGAGAATCCTCTTGATTTCGGAAAGTATAACGGCGGCAAAGGCGGCGCAGTACCGATTACAAAGATATCTGCTCATGCCCCTGAAATAATTGAGGAAAACGGAAAATTTTACATTACCACCTGCGGTTGGCGGGATAAACCGGTGCCTCACAAAGGCTGTGTTTCAATAGCTGCTCTTGACTGGAAATAAAGCTATACATATTAATACTGATTCAATCAGAGCTTTTTGAAATCAAATGCAAAAGGATTGTGTAATATGGAATACAGAAAACTTCCTCACGGAAAGGATAATGAAAAATTCAGTGTGCTGGGACTCGGCTTCGGCGGTATAGGTAAAACTCCGTCTGAAGAAATTGAAGCAATAGTCCGAAAGGCTGTTGATTACGGTATCAATTTTTTTGATCTTTGCACCGCGGGAGCATCATATGCACCTATCGGCAGAGCAATAAAAGAAAACCGTGATAAAGTGTTTTTACAGGTGCATTTCGGTGCGGTATACGATGAAAACGGTGAATACGGCTGGTGCCGTGATTTTGACACAATCAAAAAGACATTTGCCTGGGAGCTTAAAGAACTGGGAACGGATTATGTTGATTTCGGCTTTCTTCACTGCGTTGATGAGGAGGAAGATTTTACAAAGCTTTGCGAAATCGGTGTGCTTGACTATCTGAAAGAACTGAAAGCAAAGGGAATTGTACGTCATATCGGTTTCTCCTCGCATACTCCGTCAGTTTCAAATAAAATCTTAGACACAGGGCTTATTGATATGATGATGTTTTCAATAAATCCTGCTTATGATTTTGAGAAAGGCGACGAATACGGCATCGGCAGTGTGAAAGAGCGTTTTGAGTTATTCAGGCGTTGTGAACTTGAGGGTGTGGGTATAAGCGTAATGAAGCCGTTTTTTGCAGGACAGCTTCTTTCTGCCGAAGCATCTCCCTTCGGTGTTGCTCTTACACACAGTCAATGCCTTCAGTATGCTATCGACCGTCCGGGAGTGCTGACTGCAGTTCCCGGTGTGCAGACTATGGAGCATCTTGATGAGCTGTTGAAGTTTCTTACTGTAAGTGAGGCGGAAAAGGATTATTCTGTTATCGCTTCTTTTACGGCAGATACAATATCAGGTACCTGTGTTTATTGTAATCACTGTCAGCCTTGCCCCGCCGGAATAGATATCGGACTTGTCAATAAATATTATGATCTTGCCCTTGCGGGCGACGAAATTGCAGCCAATCACTATACAAAGCTGTCTTTAAAGGCGGATGCATGTCTAAAATGCGGCCACTGTGAAGCCCGCTGTCCTTTTGGCGTGAAACAGGAAAACAGAATGTCTGAAATAGATTCCTATTTTAATAACAAAGCATAATAAGAAAAAATCTTACGATTTATCAACCCCCTACCCCCAATCTCAATGTCATTAAGTTAAGAAAAACCGAGTTTCACAATGTTGTGAGGTTCGGTTTTTTTGTAACTTTTTTTCAAAAAAACACTTGACAAACAGAATAAAATGTGAGCCTTTTTGTTAACTTTCGTTAACAAAAAGGCCTTTGAAATTAGAGGTGTTTTCACCACTGATTTTAAGGGAGGTTTTTTCTATGTCAAATGAAATTTTTTCTGTAAAAAGAAAACTTGATGATGCCATTTCTCAGCTTTGTGATACTTCTTGGATGTTTGTTAAAAATCCGAATACTGATTTTATAAGAAATCGTAAATTGCCATTCCGCAAAGTAGTTTCTTTTCTTCTTGCTATGGAAGGCGGCTCATTATCAAACGAATTATTGAAATATTTCGGATGTTCTTCTGATATTGCCTCTTCTTCTGCGTTTGGGCAGCAACGTAACAAAATCAATGAATATGCTTTTCCATCTTTATTTGATTTGTTTGTAAAGAAAACAGATAAAGGATATTTGTACAAAGGCTACCGTTTGTTTGCTGCAGATGGTTCTGATATTCATACTCCTACAAATCCTGATGATGTTAATTCATTTTTTCCGGAATGTAACGGGCGATCTTCATACAATATTCTTCATTTGGATGCTATGTTTGATCTTCTTCAACACACATACATTGATGTCAATTTAGACGGATTAAGAAATTTTAACGAGAGAACTGCTCTTTGTTCTATGGTCGATCGTTCTTCTGTTTCTTCGGCTCTTCTTATCGCTGACAGAGGTTATGAAGGATACAATCTTATGGCTCATTGTCAAGAAAAGGGGTGGAAATTCCTTATCCGAATTCAAGACATTCTTAATTCAAGAGGAATTGCTGCTGGTCTTGATTTGCCTGATTCTGATGAGTTTGATTTAAGTTTATCTATTTCTTTTACAACAAAGCAAACTAAAGAAACTTTGTTGTTAGCTCGTAACAAAAATCAGTTTAAAATACTGAAAACTTCTCGACCTTTTGATTTTCTTCCTATGAAAAATCAAAAATTTAACCCCGCTGTATTTTTTGATATCCACTTTAGGATCGTCCGTTTCAGGATTTCTGATAATTCTTATGAAACTGTTGTTACCAACCTTGATTCTGTTGATTTCCCTCCGTTTGAATTAAAAAAACTTTACAATATGCGTTGGGGTATCGAAACTTCTTTCCGTGAATTGAAATATACTGTCGGCCTGTTACATTTTCATGCAAAAAAAGTGGAATACATTTACCAAGAAGTGTACTCTAGATTAATTATGTACAATTTTTCAGAATTGGTTACCTCGTATGTAATCATTCGAAAATCCGACACTAAATATGCTTACAAAGCAAACTTTTCTGTCGCTGTACATATTTGCAGACAACTTTTTCTTGGTAATGTATCACCACCCAATGTTGAAGCTATTATTTTGAGGAATGTTTCACCAATTCGCCCCGGTAGAACCCGACCTCGTAACGCATCAATCAAACACGCTGTTAGCTTCATATACAGAATAGCATAATTTTTCTTTTTTTAACAGCTTTTTTTGCGGATTATATTTAATCCGCTG
>JAZSNB010000077.1:0-2252 GCA_045536195.1 Acutalibacteraceae bacterium | reverse complement strand
TCCTTTGAAATTATGCCTTCTCCGTCAAACTCGGTTACTTCAATATCTTCCGTCTTTTCAATGCGGTGATATTTTCTTTCTGCGTTATCTGTGCCGTCATCTTCAAGAGTAATAATATTCGCTTCATAAACCGTTGTAACGGGATTGTCAATAATAACTATTCTGTCGCTGTCCCAGATGCTCATATCAGAAACTCTGTAGCCGCTTGTAAGCATAAGACCGTTATACGCATAAAGCTTACTTAACTGACACAACCCTATCTCCATATCAAGCATAATTCTTTTGCTTACCTTTTCATAAAAATCTTCACGGATAAAGGAAAGCTTTGAATTGCGGCTCATACTGCCTGAACGCTCAAAGGCAAAATATCTGTACTGACCTTTACCGAAATCTAAAGTTATCCCCTCGGGCGAGAACATAGCCTTTGCCCATCTTTGGCGGTCAGTATATATTTTCTGAACAGCCCGTCTGTCAAAGATACCTGAAAAATCAATATACACAATAATATCCGATAAATCATTAACCGTCTGTGTACCGAGAGGTAAAGAATAATCATCGCCATGTAAAACACACATTGTCTGAAAGAATAATGCACAGTCCTCCTGATACTCGGGAGCAGAAAAGGATATACACTTTTTGGTTTCATTCTCTGTTAATATGAAAGCTGTTTTCTTCTCATCTTCTCTTACATAATTCATAAGAGCTTTTGCTGACAGCTCATAAATACGGTATTTCATTTTATCACCCGCCTTTACAGAAAAATATATCACAAAACTCCTTAAATTGCAATATGAATACTGCCCCCACTTTTTTATCGTCCGAACACAAATTTTAATTTAAGGAGGTAATGCTTATCAGTAATAAAACTGACAAAACGCAGGATAACTGCATCATCCGCTGTATAGGAAGCACCAACTACAAGGTCAGGGTTTTCTTCAGCGAAACAGAAAAAGAAACAATGGAGGATAAAATTTTAAGAATGATTCAAAATGAAGTATCGACAAGCAGAGAAATTTGTGATACACTAAAAGTGTCACAAATGAGCTGTCCGGCCTGAAAGGAGTTCTCTAATGAATATCATCAGGCAGACAGAAACAAAACTTACAGCACTTTATGAGAGACTATCCCGTGACGATGAACAGCTCGGGGACAGTAATTCAATAGTCAATCAGAAAAAGATGCTGGAGGATTATGCCCGTCAGCACGGCTTTGAAAACTGTGTTCACTACACAGATGACGGGTACAGCGGCGGTTCTTTTGAAAGACCCGCTTGGAAAAAAATGATAGAGGATATAGAAAACGGAAAAATATCCGCTGTCATTACAAAGGATATGAGCCGTATAGGAAGAAACTATCTTGAGGTAGGCTTCTACACAGAGGTGCTTTTCAGACAGAAGGACATTCGCTTTATCGCAATAGCTAACGGTGTTGACAGCGATAATCAGGGAAGTGCGGAATTTGCTCCCTTCCTGAATGTTATGACTGCGTGACTGCAGCCGCAAAATCAAGGCAACAAAGAAGATTATAGGCAATTCAGGTGTTCACTTGTCCGTATGCCCTCTGTACGGGTACAAAAAGGATCCCGAGGACAAGCACAAGTGGATAATTGACGAAGAAGCGGCACAGGTTGTAAAAAGAATATTTCAGCTTGTAATTGAAGGTAACGGCACAACAAGTATTGCCCGTATCTTAAGAGAAGAGAAAGTTGAAATTCCCTCATACTACCACGCCCGTAAAGGAGAAGGACAGTACAAAAACAGACTAGAGCTTATCCATCCTTATGCGTGGAACTGCTCAACGGTCAAATATATTCTCACAAGAATTGAATATATGGGCTACACCGTTAACTTCAAAACCGAAAGCAAGTCCTACAAGGAAAAAAAGAATATCATCAATCCGCCTGAAAAGTGGGCAGTCTTCCCCAATACACAGGAAGCAATAATTGATGAGGAAACATGGCATCTTGTTCAGAAGCTCCTTAAGACACCGCGAAAGAAGGATGAATCCCACGGTGAAGCCAATCCTCTTACGGGACTTGTGTTCTGTGCCGATTGTGGTGCAAAAATGTATAACAGAAGAGTTACCGAGGGTATAACCGCAAGCGGAAACCGTCGCAGGGCATCTGATTCCTATGACTGCTCTAATCACAAGCTCCGTGCATTAAAAACCTCTGTTTCCTGCTTCAACCATTATATAAGTACGGCGGCACTCAGAGAGATAGTTTTGTTTACTATCCGTGAGATAAGTGTATA
>JAZSNB010000010.1:0-2217 GCA_045536195.1 Acutalibacteraceae bacterium | reverse complement strand
AGGTGTAGTATGGCAAGAGCAAAGTACCAAGTGTTAGTAATTCCGTATAAAAAGAATAATAATGATACTTTATATTGTATTTTCAAGAGAAGTGATATGGATGAATGCTGGCAATTTGTTGCAGGCGGTGGAGAAGACGAGGACAAAACTCCTCTTGTGTCTGCACAAAGGGAAGCCTTCGAGGAAGCAGGCATATCTTCCAACTTGCAATTTACGGAACTGGAAACAAAATGCAGTATTGCCACAGAGTGTTTCAAGAATGCCCGAACAATTTGGGGAGAGGATTGTCTTGTTATCCCCGAATATTGTTTTGCTGTTGAGATGCAAAGTAAGGATGTTTCTATTTCCCACGAACACGGATGTTTTGAATGGGTGGATTATCTCACAGCAAAAGAAAGGCTGAAATACGATAGTAATAAGGTGGCTTTGTGGGAACTTGACAACAAAATCAGACTCGGTATTATAAACTGATAAATTCCAATTTATCGGTTTGTTGCTAATTTAAGCTGTAAACACAAAAAAAGAAGTAACTTTTGTCCACCAAAAGTTACTTCTTTTTTTTTATCCAAGCCGCAGGCCCGGTATTTCATCACGCGTCAGCGTGTATACCGTCAGCTCCTGCGTGGCTGTATATTCACGGCAAAGCCGTGTATAAATCCTCCTGCAGATTGATAAGATGCAACACTGCGTGTTGATGATATGCAATTCCTGCGGTATTAATTATCGCTCCATTTTTCAGCTAATACCTCAAGCAATGCCATCATTTCATTACTGTCCGAAAAGTCATATTCAAAAACAGCAATCATTTTTCCTTTCACGGCAATACACTCCAAGCCGTTTGTAATATATGCACTGTCCAATCCCGGTACATCAACAGAAATAAAGCTTTCTTCAGATTCGGCAAACACGGCATCCTTCATAAGAGCCTTGACAAGTGCATCTGAATAATTTTCATTTTTGAGCAGATAAACATCCTGATAAAGCCAGCTCCAATCCTGCCCGGTACTTTCCACAAACTCTTTTGTATGAAAGGCTCTGCATAATAAAGAATTCTTTTCCGTAACAGAGCTGTTTTCATCATTCAGCGGATTTTTCACTCTTTGACCTGCATCATCAAATTCAGCAATCTGTACATACGGGTACTCAATTGTTTCCGGCATAGGATACTTTGTAAAACTTAATTTGCCTGTAACAAAAATAACACAAACACAAATAAAAAACAAAACTGAAAGCAATTTCTGCACCCTGAATTTTTTATAAGCATTGACGGTATCTGTTTCCTGACAAGCCCCTTCGGTTTTACGGTATTCTTTATTTATAAAAAAAACTCTTCTTAAATCTGCAATAATCCCGTATAACAGACAGGCACCCAATACAACAAAGCTTTCTGCGGATTCTATCAGTTTTTTATACATTTCTGCAAATCCTGTTATCTTAACTGCCGTGTCCGGGAAAAAGATCAAAAGCAGAAAAACTGCTAATATAATCATCCATAAGACTACCGATATTATTTGCTGCTTTTTCAGTCTCCGCAACAGTTTTCTTTGACGGTGAAGGAATTCATCAGGCAGTGCAGGAATTTTATTTCCGCGAAAAGAACTGAAAATATATACATTATTAATACAGGAAACATACTGCCATCCGTGCTCTCGGAAAAATGCAGCAAACTCATTTTCTGCTGTCCCGTTACCGGAAGGCTGAACGACAGCATGATAATCCAGATGTTCAGGTTCTGCTTTTCTGAAACGGCTGAAAAACACTCCCCTGTTTTCAAGGAAATATCCCTTTGAAGACATGTATGCATAATAACTCTCATTCTCTTCTATACACATATTATCAGGAGCCAGAGTATACAATCTGTTCATTCGAGTTTCCTCCATACTAAAAATAATATATAATATCATTTTTATAATATCATTACGATAACCCTTAAGTCAATTTATATTTTATTTACCCGCAAACAACACATCCCTCCGGAATATACCGAAGGGATGTGTTAATTTTATGCTATGCCGAAAAGACTCTTAAAGAAGTTGATTATCTTTCTGAGAAGAGCAAGAAGCCACTCCCAGAAGCTGAACTTACTTGTGTTGCCTGATCCGTCATTGTCATATACCGCACCGGAGATGGTTACTCTGATGTCACCTGCATTTGCGGGAACAGTGTAATATCCGTCTGCATCGGGTTCTACTGCCTGACCGTTTACATATACAATAT
>JAZSNB010000096.1:0-17766 GCA_045536195.1 Acutalibacteraceae bacterium | reverse complement strand
CCGAAGGAGAAGGAAATAAAGCCTGCATTTGTGAGGAACTTTTCATCCTGACGGTACATAAATTTCATATCAAGCCAGATGTCACCAAGAATTCCGCAGACGAGACCTGCCACGATAAGCCCCGCGTAAAGGGATGTGTTTACAAGGACAAGAAAAACACCTGTCAGTATAAACATAACGCTTGTGACAGCCTTTAGCATAAGGGATTTTACGTCGGTCTTTTTTACTCTCAGAGAAAGAAAAGCACACAGGCTTATAAGTCCGATAAGAACGATGAGTCCGTAAAGAATAAATGTAAGATCCATAATATAAATCTCCTTTCTTTTATTAATTTAATAATAACATATGTTTTTATTATTTTCCATATTTTTGTAAAAAATGATTGATAAAAAATTCTCCTTGTGATATCTTAATTTTAAGAAAGATGATAAGGAGTGAAGCTGTATGAAAATAATGAGCTTTAACGTTTTATGTGCAGGACGCTGCAGCAGAAAGTGGGAAAAGAGAATTCCCCGCGTTGTTGCCGCCATAAAAGAAAATGATCCCGATTCTTTAGGTGTTCAGGAGGCACATATAGGCTGGATGAAGGCTTTAAGTGAAAATCTGCCCGATTATGATTACGTGGGAGTAGGCAGAGACGACGGAAAGGAAGACGGAGAGTTTTCTGCTGTTTTTTATAAAAAGGATAAGTTCATCCCCGGTGAAAAGGGCAATTTCTGGCTCAGCGAAACTCCCGATGTTCCCGGCAAGGGCTGGGATGCCGCCTGTATCAGAATCTGTTCATATGTAATGCTTACCGAAAAGGAAACGGGCAAAAAATTCTGCCATTTCAATACACATCTTGACCATGTAGGGCTTGTTGCCATGCAGAAGGGTGCTGAGCTTGTGGCAAAGAAGGCAAATGAAATCTGCACCGACTGTCCCGCTGTATTTACGGGGGATTTCAATGTAACTCCCGAATCTGCCCCCTGTAAGGCAGTAAAGGACGGCGGCTTCTCTGATGCAAGAGATATTGCTGAAATAACAGATACCGATGTAACCTTCCACGCCTTTTTAGGCCCCGAGGAGCACCGCAGTGTTATTGACTATGTTTTTGTCAAGGGGGATATAAAGGTAAATAAGCTGACAGTTGACAGAAACGAATACCTCGGCGATGTACCCTCAGACCATTACCCGGTTATAGCTGATATTGTGATATAAATCATATTTTATTGATACAATTTTCTGTAGGGGACGACGTCCCCTACAAAGAAGAGATTCATTTTGCGGTTCTTGGGTAATTTCATCAGACCGATAAATTATATTTTTCATGGTGTTATATGTTTGGTACGATATTCAATATACAGAAATTCTGCATAAATGACGGGCCCGGGATTCGCACTACGGTGTTTTTCAAGGGGTGTCCCTTGCGGTGTAAATGGTGTCATAATCCCGAATCTCAGAAAAAATCTCCCGAACTGCTTTTTTCGGCAGACAAATGTGTGACTTGCAGAAAATGTGAGACGGTTTGCGAAAACAAGGTTCATATTTTTACTGATAGTCATATTCTTCTGAGGGAAAGCTGTATTGCCTGTAAAAAGTGCGAAGCTCTCTGCCCCAATGATGCAATTGAAATTGCGGGCAGAAGGCTGACTGCCGACGAAGTGCTAAAAGAGGTTTTATCCGATAAGGAGTTTTTTGAAGACTCGGGCGGCGGACTAACTCTTTCAGGCGGTGAGCCCTTTATGCAGTTTGATTTTATGCTCTCAGTCTTAAAAGAAGCAAAGAAAGAGGGAATTCACACCTGCGTGGAAACCTGCGGCTTTGCTGCCCGGGAGAAGCTTCTTGAAGCAGCCCCCTTTATTGATATTTTTCTTTTTGACTATAAAATCACCGATTCTTCGCTTCATAAAGAATTTACAGGTACGGATAACACTCTGATTCTCAGTAACCTGAGAGCACTAAGTTCGGCGGGATGTAAAATAATACTTCGCTGTCCGGTTATCCCCGGAGTGAATGATAACGACGGGCATTTCAGGGCAATAGGGGATTTGTCCCGTGAGAATCAGGGAATTATCGCTGTAGACATTGCCCCCTATCACGAATTGGGCATTTCAAAAGGCGAAAGGCTCGGAGAACAACCTGAGGTTTTTTCAGTTCCCTCAAAAAACGACGAAGAATATTATATTGAAAGCGTCCGGAAATATACCCGTGTGCCGGTAAACAGAATGTAAATATTAAAAAGCTCTCTGCCAAAAACGACAGAGAGCTTAATTGTTATACGGGGTTTATAATATTTCCCAGTGCTTCAAGAAGTGAGCAGGCAATGTTTATGAGAATTGCATAGGATATGGGCATAAGAAGGTCAAGACCTTCTGTTGTTATCACGGGCTCTGTGTTTGTGCTAAGCCCCATTTCACAGAGAGTGTCGAGCACTGCCATTGCAATAAGCTCGTTGCCTCTGGCACTGGGATGAAGCTTATCATCGGCAAAGTTAGACGCGTCTCCGTTGAGATATTCGGCAACCTCAACAATAACAATTTCACCGGGATGCTCTGCGTCATACTTTCTTATCATTTCGTTTATCTTATCACCGCCGAGACCGTATACCTTACCTGCTGCTCCGTCCTGAGGATTATAAACAGTCTGCAAAAGCACGGGAGCATCGGGATTGAGCTCGTTTATTTTATCCATCAGCTGACAGAGCTCTTCATAATAAACATCAGCGATTTTATCAAAAAGCTCCATATCCTTTGTAACAAGGCAGTCAATTGCAAGACCTACCATATTGTTTGTAAGGAAGTTGTTTCCGCCGATGGAGATGCTGATGATTTCAGCTTTTTCAACAGCCGAACGTACTTTTTCACCACTTGTGAGCATTGTGAGAAGCACGCCTGAGGTGATTCCGGGGATAGAAAGGTTAGTGTATGTGTAGCCGTTTGTATCGGCAACGATTTTTCCGTAGCAGGCTCCAACAGTGTTTATCATACCTGCACCGAAGGCAATGGAGTCACCGAGGATAACATAATCCACAGGCTCTTCTTCTGCAAAAGCCATAACGCCGAGACAAGAGAAAGCCATAACAGCACTTAAAAGAACAGCAATAAGTTTTTTCATGTTAAAAACCTCTTTCTTCGTTTATAGAAGTATTTTAATACAAAATTAACAAAAAGTAAAGAAAAAATTGCTAATTAATTTCAATAAAAAAATCAAAGACGAAAGCAGGTCAGTTGTGAGATGCTTTCGCCTTTGTTTATGATAATCGATTATTAAATTAAGCTTTTATTAAATATATTGTTCGGTTTTTTCTAAGCCTACAGATAGTCTTAATATGATTCTGGCATCGGCTGCGGTAATGTTGCTGTCATTGTTTATGTCGGCAGCAAGTTTTTGTTCTGTTGTAAGTTTATCAAGATTAACAGATGTGCGCAGAGTCGTTCTCGCATCTTTTGCCGATAGTTTTCCGTCACCGTCAGGATCCCCGGGTAAGTTTGCACCGAACACTCTCAGTTTAAGCATTACATCCTTCAGATTAACGAAATCTGCAGAAAAATAGTATTCACCGGGTGCAAAGGTTTTTACATATTCTTCGTTAAGCATGATGATAGGAGCATTTGTCATATTGCTGACGGAATAATTTTCTTTATCAATTTCCTTTCCCTTATATGATAACGACTCGAATAAATCAGCCCATATCGGAACCGGATAAAGATTGGGGTTGAGAATAACTGCTGCATTATTACTTCCGAGCCATGGGTCAAAGTTAAAACATATATCAGTTACTTTGAGCGGTTGTGTAACTACATATAAGGTGACAGGAACAATTGCATTGCTGAATTCAGCTTGCATATAATAACAGCCGTCCTCTAATGTATTAAGATAATCTTCCTTAAGTGTTATGATAGTTGCTCCGTGTTGAGTAGTGATATAATAGTAATTGCTGTCAATTGTGTTTTTGTTTAAAGTTAATTTTTCAAATTCGGAAACACTGACAGTTATCCCGGGAATGCAGGCCTCGGCTATTTCAAGTGATGCCTCGCCCTGCCCTTGCCAAACATCAAAAAACAGATGTCCTTTGACTGTTATTTTTTGTGCAGCTGAGACATTTAAGCAGGTCAAGGATATTAATAAAAGAATTACGGTTGTTATATAAATAAGTTTTTTCATAATCATTTCTCCTTGCTGTTAGTTTATGTTTGGTGTTACCTTACCATCGGAATCATTCCTTTTTTGGTTCTTTTACTTACTTTTTCTTGATTTTGTTTTTGTTTTATTCTTTTTGCGTTCCGACCTTTAATTTTTTTCTTTCGTTTTGCTCATCACTAAGGATTTATTATATTTCTGAAATACACAGTATTTTTTTCAGATAATATATTATTTGATTTGCTGTTATAGCCGGCAAAATATTTTTTTACTTTATAGGAAATTTCTTCCTATAAAGTAAAAAGATTATATGTCCCGCCGAACGGGAAGTAAACTTCCCTCGGCGATGGACTATACGAAAACGTTTCGCCGCAGGCGTACGGCGAAGCCGTTTTCTTGTGTGGGTTAACTGTCAGATACTACTGTCCATTCGTAAACATCATTCCAGAACCAAACTATTTTGCATTGCAATAAAACCTCTTCACCGTCAGAACTTGTATATTTTGTGTGCATAATTCTGTCTTTATCTCTGTCGATTTGTAAATTGTTTTTGATTTCCATCAGCTGTTCCTTCGACAGCTCTTCGCTGCAGACCCGTTGAATATTTCCGTTTTCAGTTTGCTGCTGCCAGAAGGAGGTTTTAAATCCGCCACCGCAAGGCATTCTCTTTAGGTGATAACCGCCGAACAGTCCTATTCCGATATAGACACAAAAAACAAAAGCAGCAATACAACAAAGAGTTCTCAATACTATTCTTTTCAGCTTTTTTTTCATTGAATCACCTCTGACTTAAGATTACATAAGTATGCTTTTATTTTTTTGTTTCTGAAATGCACAGTGCTTTTTCAGATAATATATTATTCAATTTATTATTATAACCGGTTATATTTTTTTTGCTTATTCTGAGAATGGCAGCTCCGTCGGAAATTGGTGTGCTTTTAATTTCGTAAAACTCGGATAATTCTGTCATCTCTTCTTCAGTTATAAGACTGAAATATTATTGCACATCGGACTCACTTCTTTCTTTTATTCTGTAATAATTATATTGTATTTTATCTGAGGCAGTCAATTTTTTTGCAAAAACGCATCGATATTTTACAAAAACGCAGAGTCGGTTTATTTGCTGTTAATTGTTCCCGGTGTGATCGGCATTTTTTTTCAAAAAACTGCGAGGATACCGGGTATACAAAAAAAGCTCGTTTAATTTTTTATATTCGCAGCTTTTTGCGCTTTCTTTTCTGCTACAGTTTTTGCCGGTAAAAATAATATGAAAATTTGTTTACTGGGGCGAGCAATCCTGTATATTAAAAAAACCGGAGAAACAAAAAGCTTTGTTCTCCGGAAAAAAATCATATTATCACTAACTCAGAATATGCTTGTAAAGAATCTGTATATCTTTCCCATAAAATCAAAAACGGCTGCAAAGAAGTCAAGGAAGAAGAAGCTGAAGCCCATCTGAAAATCCTGTCCTTCAGTTGTTATAACAGGCTCTTTGTATTCGGCAATATTGTTTTCGCTGAGAGTTTTAAGTATTTCTTCGGCAATGAGTCTGTTTCCCTTTGCAGAGGGGTGAATATCGTCTGCCGCGAAGCAATCCATATCCTCACCGAGAGCCTCACCCACTTCAACTATAATGATTTCACCGGGATGCTCCTCGTTATACTTATTTACCATTTCGTTGAGTCTCTTCTGACCCTCACCGTATACGGGACGGATTTTGCCCGACTGAGGATTATAAAGAGTCTGCATAAGAACAATTGCGTCGGGATTATGCTCATTGATAACATCCATTATTTCAGAAAACTCTGTATAGAAGCCCTCTGCAATTGAGTCCATTTCACTGTAATCGGATTTTATAAGAGCATCTGCCATAAGACCTATAAGATCTGACATAAGGAAATTATTACCGCCAATTGAAATGCTGATAATTTCAGCCTCTTTGAGGGCAGCAATAACCTCTTCTTTTTCGAGCCTTGCAAGAAGGTTTGAGGTTGTGTGGCCGGGAACGGAGTAATTGGTGTAATTAAATCCGTGTGTATCGGCAACTATTTTTCCGTAAACCGCTTCCACGGGATTTGAAAGTCCCGAGCCGTAGGCTATGGAGTCGCCTAAAACAAGATAATCGGTTGTTTCATCTGCCGCTGCGGTGAAAACGAAGCAGCTGAGAAGCAAGCTCACAGATAAAAATACGGATAAAGCTTTTTTCATTTTATTTCCTCTTTTCTTTGATAGTGTAATTTAATTTTATTCTTATAAAGCATTAAAGTAAATATTTACATCAGATGATTTGCAATATGTTAATAAAATTAATATATCTGTGCAAAAAGAGAATGAAAAAATACAAAAAGCCTTAACCGTATTTTAATATATAAATTCTTTATAAACGGATTATTTTGCAAGTTTATTTTTAAGATATTCTATAGCTTCTGTATATCCATCAAGTCCGTGGCCGGCAATGGTTTTTTCTGCATAAAGAGAGACAAAGGAAAATTTTCTGAATTCCTCGCGGGTGTTTATATCCGAAATATGCACCTCAACGGCGGGAATGCCCACAGCCTTGAGAGCATCGAGTATGGCAACGCTGGTGTGAGTATATGCGGCAGGATTTATAACAATACCGTCAACATTCTTGTAGGATGCCTGGATCTTATCCACAATTGCCCCCTCGTGGTTTGACTGATAAACCTCATATTCAATATCCTTACAGGCTTCATCAATCATTTCAAGAAGAGTGCTGTAGTCCTGCTTGCCGTAGATATCAGGCTCACGCAGTCCCAGCATATTAAGATTAGGTCCGTTTATTATCAGTAGCTTCATTTTATATGCTCCTTACTGCTTTAATTATTCTTTCTGCGGTTTCTTCGGGGTTTTCGCTTACATCAACGCACACATCCGAAAATCTTTCATAAAGAGGAGCCCGTTTTTTATAAAGCTCATTTATGTTATTCTGCTGAGATACAGGGCGGCCGTCAAGAGGCAGCAGGGAAGTGTCTCTTTTAAGCCATACTATCACCGAATTCTGATGAAGGGGATAATAGTTTTCCTCCCGGGTAATAATTCCTCCGCCCGTAGCAATAACCGCGGCAGAAAGCTTACCTGCCTCTTTTGCCGCTTCGGTTTCTCTTTTTCTGAATTCGTCCTCGCCGAAGCGGGAAAAAATTTCAGGAATAGGCATATCGGAATTTCTGATTATTATTTCGTCTGTGTCAATGAAGCTTCTTTCCAGCTTTTCCGAAAGAAGCCTTCCTGCGGTTGATTTTCCGCAGCCGGGCATACCCACAAGCACGATATTTTTAAGTCCCTCTTCAATGCTTTTTACAATGCTGTCAGTGGGATTTTCCTGAAAGCTCTTGCCTAAAAACAGCTCACAGGCTTTTTTTGCCTGTGCAGACAGCATATAAAGTCCGTTTATTGAGGGAATGCCGAGACTGTTTGCGTCATAAAGAAGTTTTGTTTGGGAGGGATTATAAATAAGATCAAGCACACCCGAAAGGTTATTAAAAATATGAAGATCAACGGGAGCTTTTCCGTTTTCGGGATACATTCCCACCGGAGTGGTATTAACTATAACATCGGCATCGAGGTGTTTTTCAATATTACCGTAATTGTTTTCACCGCTTCTTGAAATGATAACGATTTCCCGTGCTCCCATATCGCTTATGACGGCATTTACGGTAAGAGAGGCACCGCCCGAGCCTAAAATAAGCACCTTTTTGTTTTTGATTTCAATACCGCTTTTTTCTACCATATAAGAAAAGCCGTAATAATCCGTATTGTAGCCGTATAATCCGTCCGGACGTTTCACAACAGTGTTTACAGAGCCTATTCTCTGTGCCGTTTCCGAAATGTGCTGAAGATAGGGCATAACGGTTTTTTTATAAGGAATTGTTACATTAAAGGCATCGAGGGGACAGCTTCTGAGAAATTCCCCCACAGCATCTTCTTCCATTTCATAGAGCTTATACTCGTATGAAGCAAGATATGAATGGATCTGAGGTGAAAAGCTGTGTCCCAGCTTTCGTCCGATAAGGCCCGATCTGAAATTATCGCAAATAAACATAATCAACCAACACTTTCCGTATAGCTTCCTAAATATCTGAATTCACCCGAATATCTCTCAAGCTCTGATAAGACTGTTTTGAGCTTGGGGGAATATATTGAAACATCAAGATCAAGATAGAATATATATTCAAAATCCCTTGTAGGCATAGGGCGGGATTCCAGCTTTGTGATATTGATTCCGTGTGCAAAGAATAGAGAGAGAAGCTGATAAAGTGCACCGGGAGTGTCACCTGTTGCTGCCATAATGGTTGTTTTGTCCGCACCGGGATATATCTCAAGTCTTTTTGAAATACATATAAATCTTGTATAATTATTTCCCTGGTCCTGAATACCCGATGCGAGATTGGTAAGACCGTAAAGTTCGGCACAGTGTCTTGAGGAGAGTGCCGCAACATCATTTCTTTCGGAGCCTGCCACAGCTTTTGATGCCATGGCGGTATTTGCAACGGGAGTAAACTTTATTTCAGGATGCTGCTTTATAAATTCGGAGCATTGGTTTATAGCCTGCTCATGAGAGAATACCTCTTTGATATCTTCAAATCTTGTGCCTCTTTTAGCAAGAAGACAGTGGTCGATTTTTACTCTTATTGAACGGACAATGCTGAATTTATGATGCATCATCAGGTCATATATCTTAACGACAGAGCCTGCTGTGGAATTTTCAAGGGGCAGCACTCCGTATTCGCAGTCTCCCTTGTCAATTGCATCAAAAACATTGTCGAAGGAGGGGCAGTATGTAATCTCGGGGAGGGCAAAAAGTCTTCCTGCCGCAATTCCCGAATATGCGCCCTCCACTCCCTGGCAGGCAACCTTAGCCGTTTCGGGAAACATCTTATCAGTTTCGTCAAGAGCTTTGGTGATTTTCGAATATACATCGGATTCAACACCTGAAAGCGCTCTCTGATATGATTTTGAAAGGGAGAGAATTGTTGAATATAAAACTCTGCTGTAATCAGAAAATTCATTTCCTGCCATCTGTGCAATTTTTGCCAGAAGCTGTCTTTCTCTTGCAGGGTCGTGAACAGGCAGGTTATTTACTTTCTTGTATTCGGCAACTCCTGCCGCAACATCCATTCTCTCTCTGAACAGACGCACTATGTCTTTGTCTATCTCATCTATTTTTCCGCGAAGCTCTTCTATAGAAACTATCTTATCACTCATTTTTATACCTCATCAAGCATCAAATCAAGTATTGCAATTGCTGCCGCAGCCTCAGCCACCGGTACGGCACGGGGGACTATACAGGGGTCATGTCTGCCCTTTATAGTATACCTGATATTTTTCTTTTCATATAAATCAACTGTATCCTGCTCTTTTCCTATTGAGGGCGTCGGCTTTATTGCAATTCTGAACACAAGGGGCATACCGCTTGTCATTCCGCCTAAAATACCGCCTGCATTATTTGTCTTTGTTTTTACCTTATCCCCGTCATAATAAAAAGCATCATTATTTTCACTGCCGTAAATAGAAGCACAGGCAAAGCCGTTTCCGAATTCCACTCCCTTTACTGCAGGAATCGAAAAAAGCATTGAGGATATAACTCCCTCTGCGCCTCTGAACATATGCTCACCGAGGCCTGCGGGAAGGCCCACTGCGGCACATTCAATAATGCCTCCGACGGAATCAAGATTTTCTCTTGCATTTTCAATAACAGCCTTCATTTTTTCGCCTGCCGTCATATCGAGCACGGGGAAGTGTGAGCCCTGAAGTGCCGACAGTTCTTTCTCTCCCGTATTCACCGTATCGAAGCCTTTATCACGTACTGAACCGATCGAATAAATATGTCCGAATATATCAATGCCCTTTTCCTTAAGATACATCTTTGAGAGTGCACCTGCAACACATATAAGTGAAGTGAGTCTTCCCGAATAGTGCCCGCCGCCTCTGAGATCCGTATCTTTGCCGTATTTCATAATTGCGGTAAAATCGGCGTGAGAGGGACGCGGAATTCTGCCGACACCCGAATAGTCGGAGGAATGCTGATTCAGATTATATATCACGGCATGTATATCTTCACCTGTGGTGATGCCGTCTTTTATTCCCGAAAGAAAAACAGGCTTGTCTGATTCCTTTCTTTTTGTTGACCAGGCATTCTGCCCCGGAGCACGTCTTGCCATAAATTCATTCAAGAATTCCTCGTCGAGCACAACACCTCGGGGAAAACCCTTGAGAAGCATTTCTATTTTTTCGTCGTGGCTACCGCCTTCAATATACAGTTTTATATTATTTCCGTATGGAAAAAGCATATTTTCACCTTATTTCGTCCCAGAAAGAGGGATAGGATTTATTAACAGCCTCTGCATCAATTACAGTTACTTCGTTTTCGGTAGCAAAGGAGGCTGCAGCCGCACTCATTGCGATACGGTGGTCATTCTTTGAATCGACACTGCCGCCCCGAAGAGGAGAGCCCTCTATAATGATATCGTCATTTATAACCCTGACTTTTCCGCCCAGAGCCTCAAGCATTTCTTTTACTGCTTCAATTCTGTCACTCTCCTTGATGCGAAGCCGTGAGCAGTTATATATTTTTGTTGTTCCTTTTGCATTTGCCGCTGCTACGGACAAAACAGGAACCAGGTCGGGTATATCCGAAGCATCAATATCAGCAGCCTTCAGCTCAGACGGGAAGGCTGTGACACTGTCATTTTCAGTTCTGATTTCGGCACCCATGCTGCGGAGTATACCGATTATCTTTTTATCACCCTGACGCGAGTTCATATCAAGCCCTGTAACTGTTACAGGTTTTTTTCCGACAACTCCTGCAGTAATAAAAAATGCTGCATTTGACCAATCTCCGAAGCCCTTCGTTTTTCCGGGAGACTTGAGCGGACATACCTTTTTTACGGTTATCACATTATCCGAAAAATCAATGCAGCATCCGAAAAGCCTCAGTGCATCTATAGTCATTTCAATATAGGGGCGGCTTTGAATACTTCCCGTAATATTGATTTTCCCGCCGGTTATACTCAGCATAAACATAAGGCCCGAAATGAACTGGGATGAAACATCTCCTGCAACGGTAAAATCGGTTTCCCGGCATTTTCCCGACACCGTGATTTTTTTATCCCGCACACTGATCTCAATTCCCGCTCTTTCAAGCTCTTCCTTAAGCGGAGACAGAGGTCTTTCTGAAAGCCTGCCCGCGGTTTCAAATATACCGCCCTTGCCGAGGACAGCCGCCACGGGAAGTAAAAAACGAAGGGTTGAGCCCGATTCATTACAGGGCAGCACAGGATTTTCGGGTGTGTTTTTTATGGGAGAAACATAAAACACCTTGTCTGTATATTTTATTTTTGCTCCCAGTGCCGTAAGACAGTCTGCCGTAGCCTTTATATCAGCGTTTATATTTTCGCAGATTATTTCAGTTTCCTTGTCACCCAAAGCCGCACATATAAGAAGACGGTGTACCTCTGATTTTGAAGCAATTGCCTTTATCTTATCACTTGTGACGGGGTTCTTTATGTGTTTTATCATTTGTCCCACGCTCCCGAAATGAATGCTTCAAGCTCTGAAACGGGAAATTTTTTAAGACAGCAGCTGCCTGCTTTTTCGGGAATTACCAGTGTGATGCTTTCTCCTGCTCTCTTTTTATCATTGAGTGCAATTTCAGTGATTTTTTCAGGAGAGTAAACAAGAGCTGACGGGAGAGAGTATTTATTCAGAAGCTTTATAAGTGTTTCAAGAGTTCCTTCATTGCAAAGACCGGCTTTTATTGATGCCTTTGTCATAATTACCATACCGATAGCCACTGCAGAGCCGTGGGAAATCGAAAACTCAGACAAAAGCTCTATTCCGTGAGCAGGTGTGTGTCCGAAATTAAGAAGCTGACGAAGTCCCGAATCTCTTTCATCCTTATTTACAATATCTCTTTTGTCTTTTACACATATTTCAATTATGTCGCAGATATCGGTATCTTCTTCAAGTTTTTTTAAGAAATCCGGAAGATTTATCATTCCGTACTTTATAACCTCTGCCATTCCGTCTGAAAATACAGCGGGAGAGAGAGTATTTAATGCATCGGGGTCGCAGATAACAAGAGACGGCTGACAGAATGCACCTGCAAGGTTTTTTCCGCCTTTGAGGTCAACTGCTGTTTTTCCTCCCACAGAGGAATCAACCATAGCTAAAAGCGTGGTAGGAATACCTATGTATCTGATACCTCTTAAAAATGTTGCAGCGGCAAAGCCGGTCAGGTCACCTGTAACACCGCCGCCTAAGGCTATCAGGGTATCAGAGCGTGTAATATGATTTTCTGCAAGAAATTCCCACAGTCTTACAAGCGTTTCGGTGTTTTTTGATTCTTCGCCTGCAGGGAATATAAATGAAATAACATTGAACCCCTCTTTTTCAAGGGATGCTTTGACAGAGTTTCCGTATAAGGGGTATACGTTTGTTTCGGAAACAATAACTGCGGTGTGCCCCATAGCTGCGGTTTTTATGAGCCTTCCCGCACTTTCAAGTATTCCTCTTTCAATTAAAACCTCATATGATGATGAAGCTTCAACCTTTACTGTTCTCATATTCTTCACGCCTTCTTCTGTGAATTTCCGTCTATTTTTTCTTTCATTTCTCTGCCGTCTCTCAGAAGTCTGCAGAGTGTGTTTTTATCATTATTCTCAAGTGCCGTTTTATATTCGGTAAGTGAGCTTATTATATAATCAAGCTCTGTTATAAGATAATCCGAGTTTTCCGAGAAAAGCTCTGTCCACATTTTTTCATTGAGCCAGGCAACTCTTGTCATATCCTTATAAGAGCCTGCGGAAAAACCGCCGTGGCTTTCTGCCGTTTTGCTTTTGATGTATGCGTTTGAAACCACGTGGGCAAGCTGGGAAGTAAATGCAATCATTTCATCGTGCTTCTGGGCAGTTGTTACTGATATGCTCCCGAAGCCCGCAGGGGAGAGCATATTCTTGATGCTGTCAAGAAGGGCAATATCATCAAATCTCGGAGGAACAATCACCATAGGTGCGCCTCTGAACAGATCCTTTCTTGAGTATTTTATTCCCGAAAACTGTGTGCCTGCCATAGGGTGGCCGCCCACAAAGGTAAAGCCGTGCTTTTTTGCCAGCCGGAAGCCTTTTTCGCATATTCTTCTTTTTGTACCGCAAAGATCAATTACCGTACAGCTGCTATTTATGTATTCAGCATTATCTTCAAGATAGCTTTCTGCTGCCTCAGGATATAAAGCTATAAAGAGCAGATCGCATAAGCCGATATTCTCTTTTGTAAGACCTTCGTCAATAATGCCTGAAAGAAGGGCGTAGCCGAGAGAAGCCTCGTTTATATCCGCACCGAGCACTTTTTTATCGGCACTTTTGTATGCTCGTGCCATTGAGCCGCCTATAAGACCTAAACCAACAACCCCGACTGTCATTATACTATCTCCTTCAATGCATTTCTGACTGATATAACCGCCTTCATCATATCTGCAAACTGCACGGGTGTGAGTGACTGTGCGCCGTCGCAAAGGGCGTGAATAGGATCGGAATGTACCTCTGTCATAAGACCGTCTGCACCGGCAGCCACAGCCGCGAGTGCCATACTCTTCACATATCTTGAAGAGCCTGTTGCGTGAGAGGGGTCTATAACCACAGGCAAGTGCGTAAGCTCCTTGAGTACGGGCACTGCCGAAAGATCAAGACAGTTTCTTGTATACTGGCTGTCAAAGGTTCTTATACCTCTTTCACAGAGTATTACATTTTCATTGCCGCCTGCCATAATGTATTCGGCAGACATAAGCCATTCCTTTATTGTACTTGAAAGACCGCGTTTAAGCAATATGGGTTTTTTGGTTTTTCCTAATTCCTTGAGAAGCTCAAAGTTCTGCATGTTTCTTGCACCGACCTGAACAACATCAACCTCCTCAAACAAGGGAAGGTGTGCCGCGTCCATAATTTCCGTTACAATGGGAAGTCCTGTTTCTTTTTTTGCCTTTATGAGAAGCTCAATTCCCTCGGCTTTCAGTCCCTGGAAATCATAGGGAGATGTTCTCGGCTTGAAAGCACCGCCTCTGAGCATATCGCAGCCGGCAGCCTTTACATCTCTTGCAATACCGGTGAGCTGCTCTTCGGATTCAACCGAGCAGGGACCTGCTATAACCGCAAAATTACCTGCACCGATTTTAACTCCCGCACAGTCTATAACCGAATCGTCGGGATGGAATTTTCTGTTGGCGCTCTTGAAGGGATCTGAAACACGTTTTACGGTTTCCACCATGCTGAGACTGGCAATAAGGTCGGCATCAAGCTTTGTAGTATCACCGATAAGACCTATAACAGTCTGAAATTCACCCTTTGAAATATGAACGTCAAGTCCCTGAGCCTTAAGCCAGGATGTAAAATTATTCTGCTGTTCCTCAGTTGTGCCCTGCTTTAATATTGCAATCATTTTCAATTACCTCATTTATATTTTTTGTCTAAAAGAAATGCACCCGAGCTTTCACTCAGGTGCAGAAAAAACAAGTACTATGCTTCTTTTTTTGCAAACAAGTGAAAACCCTTACCTTTTTTCAGAGTAAAAGTAAAAATAAAAGTATTCAGCTGCAAAAAAGTTATTATTCATAATATCTGCCTTTCGGAATTTATGAAAATAGTTTAGCACCTTAAAGTGCGAAAGTCAACAGTTAATTAATTAAATTTTTTCATATCTGTTTTTCGCAAAGCGTATAAGCAGCAACGCCGATATCATTGCTTTCGGCTTCGGGAAAAGGCTCGGCTTTTATTTCACGGCTTTCACCGGGAAGGAGTGAAAAATAGTTGTCGCTGAAAATATATTCACCCTCAAGCTCAAGTGTGTGGATATATTTATGCGCCGTTACGGTAATTGAGGAGTCTGTTTTTTCTGTTACCGTAAATGCATCGGTTGGCTTTATAAAGAGATTACCTTTTTTATAAAAGGATCTGTCCTTGTGCTTTTTTCCCTTGGCATCACAAAGCAGCACTGCATCCACGGGGATTCTTTCGGCTTCCAATTTAAATGCAAGTGCAGAGCTGTGCTTTTTTGCCGTATACTCAGTAACGGTTATTTCTGTCACAATGCCGTCCTTAAGATAACTGAGCTTTATTTTCAGTTTTACATCCTCCGAAGAGTCGTTGCACACATATATTTCGTAATCGTCCTTTTTATCAACGGAAGTAAGAATCTCTCCCGCAAGACGCTTAAAGCTGTAAAATGATGCCTTGGGGGCACAGTAATAATCAATAAACGACCATCCGCCTGCAGCCGGCCAGCAGTCATTCCACATCCAGTAAACAATACCGTTTATAAAGCCTCGGTTTCTTCTTATGTTTTCCATAGAAACTCTCAGCCATTCATACTGAATATATTTCAGCTTGAAATATCTGTCTTTGCCGTCAGTAAATTTCCCAAGAACCTTTTCGGAAAAATTAATGAGCACATCAAAAAGAGAGAAGGGAAGTCCGGGATTGCTCTTGGTGTGATAATTCCACATATCGTCGCCGTCAAATATATCATCCTCGGTCATAAACTTTTTCAGCGACGGAAGATTTATTGCTCCCATAGTGGGCTCTTCCGCAATGAATCTCGCAAGATACTGTGAGAAATGCTCCTTATAATCCTCCATACTGCTGTTCATTATATAAGGGAATATTGAACAGCCTAGATACTGGGTATTATGGGTAGTCCCCTTGGTTTTTGATGCATAGGGGGTGCCCCCTGCAGGGCTTGAAAGAAGAAAACGGCGGTTGGGATCAAGACGGTTCAGCACGGGGAATATTCCTTTATGAATGGCAGTTCTTCCCTGATAGTTTTCAGCATCGTCATAGCCGTTTACTGCGTTTTCGTTATCACCCGACCACCACACAAGGCAGGGATGATTGCGAAGGGCAACAGCAGCATATTCCGTTTCTTTTTTTATGTTTTCAATAAATTCATCTTCATCCTCGGGATATTGTCCGCAAGCCATAAGAAAATCCTGAGTGACAAGAATTCCGAGTCTGTCGCATTCATTATAAAAATGCTGACGCTCAAAAATTCCGCCGCCCCATATTCTGAGCATATTCACGCCAGCTTCCTTTGCAAGAGTGAGAATACGAGTGATTTTTTCATCCTTCTCACCGGACGGGAACGGCTCTGAGGGAACATAGTTTGCCCCCTTGCACATAACGGGCACATCATTTATAAAGAGCTGAAAGCCTGAAAAATCTTCATTTCTGTCATATTCTCTGCCGCTGACAGAGTCTTTTATTTCAAGGCATTTCTTATAATAATCGCTGTCCTTTTTGTCGGGAAGCTCAAGAATATCTGCCGTGCGTATGCCGAAGGTGAATTCCTTTCCCGCAAGAATAAGCGTATATAATGGCTGCTCACCGTAGCCTGCAGGATACCAGAGCGAGGCATCGGGAATATAAATATGCTCCTTAAGGAAATTCTCTTTTCTGAAAAAACGGCGGGAAACAATTTCTTCTCCCGCGGGAGATAAAATCTTCAAATCTGCGTATGCACCGTTTTCATATCCGCTGAAAACAGCTTCAACCACAATTTCAGCCGTATTTCCGAAAATTCTTTTTGTGTATATATACGCATTCTCCACACTGAAGCCGTCATAGGTGTCTATATATACATTTTTCCATATGCCTGCGGTAACATATCTTGCCACCCAGTCCCAGCCGTAGGTACACTGAATACGGCGTGTGTGCATTCTTTCACAGGTAAATGCACCGCCGAGAGCTTTTCTTCCCTCAACCTCTTTTACGGGGGAGCGGAAATGCACGGAAAGGGAATTTACTCCCCTGACAAGAAGCCCCGACACATCAAAGGTGTGGGGGATAAACATATTTGCGGTTTCTCCGATTTTATTTCCGTTGAGAAAAACCGTGCAGTAGGTATCAAGTCCCTCAAAAACAAGCTTCGCCCTTGAGGGTATTTCATCTATATCAAAGCTTTTTTCATAAAGCCAGTTTTTTTCTTCTATCCATTGGCATTTATCCGTATTGTCGCGGTAATATATATCCCCGGGAATTTTTGTCCCCATAAGGTCCGTATGAACGCACCCCGGCACATTTCCCGTGAATGAAAACTCATAAGTGTCATCAGACGAAAGACATTTAGCCTCCCATCTGCCGTTAAGGTCAATTATCATACAAACCTCCGAAAATAAGAAATACAACAGAAATATAACATAATTGAAGGAATATTTCAATTCAATAAATTTCAACTCGGCAAAAGGAGAATAGGATAAAAGAATGAAAAATAAAAAAAATGAGTTGATTTTTTCCTGAGCTTGGTATATAATAACTTAGTAATATTCGCCGGTGTGATGGAATTGGCAGACGTGACGGACTCAAAATCCGTTGGTAGCGATACCGTGTGGGTTCGAGTCCCACCACCGGCACCAAAGCAATATAATCCGAACCAGATCTTCCCTGTGGGAGACGGGTTCGGATTATTTGTTTATTTTGAGAAGTTTGAGGATACTCACTTCAGAAACGGCATAATCAAACGTCCGAACTCCAAGCCAAGAGGACCAAGAAAAAAGAAACAATCTTGATTTTGGAGGATTTGATTATGAGAAAACTTATTGGTTGCGAATTAACTTTGATACTATATGTGTGGAGCTGAAGT
>JAZSNB010000122.1:0-26872 GCA_045536195.1 Acutalibacteraceae bacterium | reverse complement strand
CCCGAGGATAATGTTATTGTCCGTCTTTGCACGATTGAATGCTGCTTCTCCCATGCACTTGATGATGCAGAGTGCGAGGAAAATGTTCAGCTTATGAATGACCTTTCCGACTGGAGCAAGATATGTGACCGCATTTATGTATGGGATTATGCAACAAACTACGCAAATACTGTGGGTATTTTCCCCGACTTCGGTGTGCTTCAGAGAAATGTACAGGTGTTTTACGAAAATAATGTTGTAGGTCTTTATGAAGAGGGCAACTATTATATGAAGACCTGCGACAGTGAATTCGGAGAGCTCAGAGCCTATCTTCTTTCGAAGCTTATGCAAAATCCTTACATCGACTACAGTGCATATATGAACGAATTCCTCTCTGCCTACTACGGCAAGGGCTGGGAAAGCATACGTGAATTTATTGATATGACAATTGAAAAGCCCGTTCCCGAAAATGAGCATCTTATGATTTATGTTACTATGAGGGAAACTCTCGGCTTTTCGGATGCCGATATTGAAAAAGCCGACAGCTTATGGGAAAATGCAAAGGCTCTGGCTGAAACCGACGCGGAGCTTGAGCGCGTCAGAAGAAGTGAACTGTGCTGGAGATACTGGAAGGGCTTCAATAAGTATGATGCAAAAGAAGGCGAACAGCTTATACAGGACCTGAAGGATTTCGGTATCACAATGGTGAACGAGGGCGATACGATAGGCCCCGACAAGATAAATTTTGCCGCTGACCATTTCAAGGCTCTCGGTGACGGAGTTTTATTCCCTGTATCAATTGTTCTTTACGGTATTGCGGCATTGTTATCCGTTGCCTCTATGATAATTGCAATCAAGGCAAAAAAATATATCTATATTGCACTGCCCGTGCTTATAGGAATTTTCTTTGAGATTTTCGGCTGGCACAGAAGAGCCTTCCTTGCATGGACAGATATGTTCGGCTATGCATTTACACTCATATTGATATTCTTCCTCTTTGCCTTCGGCGGTGCGCTTGCGGTAAGAGGTAAAAAGCAGAGAATCATATCAGCTCTTATCTGCTCCTTCGGTTGGTTTATTCTCTATGAAGCATCAACTCTGATACTTAATAATCTGCTTTTCGGCGGCTCGGCAAATACTCTCGGTATCAGCGGAGCATATCTTGTTACAGGTATTGAGGCTGTGATAATTCTTATAATAATGCTCAGAAACTTAATCAAAGAGAATAAGAAAAAATAAGCAGTAAAACAAGGCGGTCTGTTTCATTAAATTTCAGGAGGTTGGTTATTATGAAAAAAATCAGTTTTGTTTTAGCAATCCTTTTAGTTTTTTCTTTTACGCTTCCCGTTTTTTCTTCTGCCGCGGAGCTTTCTGAGGGCGGGTATATTGTTCTTCCCGAAAAACCCGACGAGAGACTTATTGCAGCAGCCGATACACTTGCAGGATATCTTAAGAGGATTACCGGCAAGGGATTTCCCGTATCCTCTGACGGCACGGGAATGAGGTTTGTTATTGACTACAGTGAAGAGGCTGCCGATAACGGATATATAATCGAAACAGCTGAAAATGAGGTTTCAATCAAGGGCAGCGGCACAAGAGGTGTTATTCACGGTGTCTATGCATTTTTGGAAAAATACTGCGGCTGCGATTGGTATACCTCCACGCTTTACAGTATTCCCGAAAATGAAAATCTCACAATCCCCGCAGGAGAAAAGACCGAGTATAAGCCCTTCTTTGAATACACGGAGACCGACTGGGTAAGCCCCGGGGATGTTGAATATTCCCTTGCAAACGGACTCAACGGCAACATCTACAGAACAATACCCTCAGAGCTTGGCGGTACTGTTGCTTATATTTCCAATTTCTGTCACACATTTACCACTCAGTTTTGTAAATCTTCAGAATATTTCGATGCTCACCCTGAGTATTTCGCACTTCATAAGGGTAAGAGAGTTCCCGACCAGCTGTGTCTTACAAATGAGAGGGTATATGAAATTGTACGTGACGAGGTTATGGCTCTTCTGAAGGAAAAGCACAATCCTCAGGAATCGATTCAGATAATTTCTCTCACTCAGCATGACAATCAGAATATGTGTCAGTGTAAGAACTGCAAGAAGGTTGACGATGAAAACGGCTCACATTCAGGCACAATGATAACCTTTGCAAACCGTATTGCAAGGGAAGTGAAGGCTGCAGGCTACGATAATGTTGCTATTGATACCTTTGCTTATCAGTATACGAGAAAGGCACCCTCAAAGGCAGTGCCCGAGGATAATGTTATTGTCCGTCTTTGTACAATTGAATGCTGCTTTGCCCATGCACTTGATGATGCAGAGTGTGAAGAAAATGTTCAGCTTATGAATGATCTTTCCGAATGGAGCAAGATATGTGATCGTATTTATGTCTGGGATTATACAACAAACTACAGACATACTCTCGGTATTTTCCCCGACTTCGGTGTGCTTCAGAGAAATGTACAGGTGTTTTACGAAAATAATGTTGTAGGTCTTTATGAAGAGGGCAACTATTATATGAACGCCTGCGACGGTGAATTCGGAGAGCTGAGAGCCTATCTTCTTTCCAAGCTTATGCAGAATCCCTACATCGACTACAGTGCATATATGAACGAATTCCTTTCTGCCTACTACGGCAAGGGCTGGGAAAGCATACGTGAATTTATTGATATGACAATTGAAAAGCCCGTTCCCGAAAATGAGCATCTTATGATTTTTGTTGATATGAAGGAAACTCTCGGCTTTTCGGATGCCGATATTAAAAAAGCGGATGCCCTCTGGGAAAATGCAAAGGCACTGGCCCAAACCGACGAGGAGCTTGAGCGTATCAGAAGAAGCGAAATCTGCTGGAGATACTGGAAGGGCTTCAATAAATATAACGAACAAGAATGCAATCAGCTTATAAAGGATATGAAGGAATTCGGCATCACAATGGTGCGTGAGGGCGACACGGCAGGTCCCGACGGTATCGAATTCGTTTCCGGCTTTGAAAAATTTATCTACAGCGAGCATTTCAGACCCTTTATGGCTGTGCTTCTTACATTTTCATCAATTATCGCCGTTCTTGTGGTATTGCTTGCCATCGGATAAGGCACACATATAAAATCAGCAAAGGAAAACAAAAAAATGACAGAGAATTATTATCTTTCCCCCGAATATCTGCATATAGGCTGTGAAAAGCCTGCAGCATATTTTATTCCCTTCGGAAAAAATGAGGATCCCTCTCAGGAAAGAGAGCTTTCCTCACGCTTTACTCTTCTGAACGGTATCTGGGATTTTAAGTTTTATCCTAATGTAAGAGAGGTTGACTTTACTGCAGAGACTTTTCCCGCAGGTGAAGTCTGTCCCGATAAAATGAAGGTGCCGTTCAATTGGCAGCTTGTAAGAGATAAGGGCTATGATGTGCCTAATTATATAAATCAGGACTATCCCTATCCCGTTGACCCTCCCCATCTTCCCGATATTATACCCTGCGCATTATACAGAAGAGGCTTCAGCTTCCCGAAAAAAGAAGATAAGGTGTATTATCTTTCCTTTGAGGGTGTTTCGGCAGGCTTCTATCTCTGGGTAAACGGTGAATTCACAGGCTACTCACAGGTGAGCCACGCAGAAAGTAAATTCAATATCACCGCGAACCTGGCTGACGGGGAAAATGTAATTGAGGCTCTTGTTATAAAGCACACCGACGGCTCTTATATGGAGGATCAGGATTTTTTCCGTCTTTCAGGTATCTTCCGCGATGTCTATATTCTTGAAAGAGACCGCGTGCATCTTAAGGATATCCATATTTTAAGAGATATTTCCGATGATTTTTCTTCGGCACGTGTTACTCTGAAGCCTGAGTTTTCGGAAAAAGCCTCCTACAGCTGGACTCTTTATGACCCGGATGAAAGAATAATCAATGAAGGAACGGGTGAAGGGGACAGTGTATTTGAGATTTCTTCCCCCGTGCTCTGGAACAGTGAAATTCCTTTGCGTTACCGTCTTGTAATATCATATGGAGATGAAATAATAAGCTTCCCCCTTGCCCTCCGGAAGGCTGAAATAAAGGATAAGTGCTTCCTTGTAAACGGTAAAAAAGTGAAGTTCTACGGTATCAACCGTCACGATTCCAACCCGGAAACAGGCTACAGCGTTACTGTGGAGGATATGATAAAAGACCTTCATATCTTAAAGCGTGCCAATGTGAATATGATAAGGACCTCCCACTATCCCAACGACCCGAGATTTGTGGATCTGTGTGAAAAAATGGGCTTTATGCTGGTTGATGAAGCCGACTTTGAAAGTCACGGAATGGGTTATAACTACGGTGATTGGTACTGGGATTACTGGGCACATCTTGCCGATACTCCCGAGTGGAAGGATGCCTGTATTGACAGAGCCGAGCGTCTTTTTGAAAGAGATAAAAACTACGGCTGTGTTGTTATGTGGAGTCTCGGAAACGAATCCGGCTGCGGAGAAAACCACCGCCTGATGGCAAATTGGATAAGAAGCCGTGACGAAAAGGCAATTATCCACTACGAAAACGCCCGTCTTGAGTATGAGGGCAGAGTAGGCGGAAGAGATTTCAAGGATATTTCCGATGTGGAAAGCCGTATGTACGCCGAGCTTACTTACCTTGAAGAATACCTCAATGACGAAAAGCAAACAAAGCCTTTTTATTACTGTGAGTATGTTTCCTGTACCTCAACAGGCGATATACCTCTTCATTGGAGAGATTTTGAAAAGTATGATAACTACACAGGCGGCTGTGTATGGGAATTCTGCGACCATGCCGTAAACATAGGCACAAAGGAAAAGCCTCAGTACCGCTACGGCGGTGACTTCGGCGACTGGCCCAATGATAAATATTTCTGTGTTGACGGACTGGTATATCCCGACAGACGTCCCCAACCCGGATTTTTCGATATGAAGCAGACATATATTCCCGTTTCTGCCTCATATGAAAACGGAAGGCTCACAGTTTTCAACAAGAGATATTTCAAGGATCTTTCGGAATATGATATCCTCGTATATCTGATGAAGAACGGAAGAGTATGCGAAGAAATAAACCTCGGTGCAGCGGAAATTTTACCCCGTGAGGAAAAGGAATATTCTCTTTCTCCCGACGAAACAGGGGATAATGTTACCCTGACACTGGTGCTCAGCCTCAACCGTGATATGTATTATGCAAAAAAAGGCTTTATAGCAGGCTTTATTCAGTTTATAATCAAGGATTCTCCCGTAAAATATGATATGAAGGTGAAAAATACACTCTCTTACACAGAGGATAAGTGTAATTACTATATCACAGCAGGAGAGGTTTCCTATATTTTCAGTAAAATTACAGGAAAAATAGTTTCAATTAAAAAGGGTGATAAGGAATATCTTAAGTCTCCCGCAGAATTCACTCTGTGGAGACAGTCGCTCAGTCATAAGGGTGATATCGAAAGAGCAAGATATTCCCGCGCTCATCAGAAAACCTATTCTGTAAAGCTTACTGCAGGTGAGGAAATCAGAATTGAAGCAGACATTTCCTTTGCCGCGGCTGCTATGCCTCCCGCATTAAGAGGAAAAGCCGTGTATACTTTCATGCCCGACTCAGGTGTTACCGTGGCATTCACGGGGGATGTTACCGAAAATGCACAGCCTCTTCCCAGATTCGGTCTTAAGCTTTCTCTTACTAAGGACTTTGAAGAGGTTGAATACTACGGCTACGGTCCCAAGGAAAGCTATTCCGACAGATATATCTCACAGCATCTCTCAAGGTTTACCTCCACGGTTACCGATGAATACGAAAATTATGTATTCCCCAGAGAATGCTCCGCTCATTATAAAACAAAGTATGCCGCAGTAAAAACAGAAGACGGACGAGCTCTCAAATTCTACGATAAGTCCGCTTCCGGCTTCTCCTTCAAGGCAATTCATTTCAGCGACAGTCAGATGGACACTGTGAAGCATCACGATGAGCTCAAGCCCCTCGATGAAACAATAGTCAATATCGACTATAAGCTTCACGCAGAAAATCAGGGACTTGCTTATCTTGAACCCGAAAGAGCTTTTACCGAAAAGCATTTTAGTTTTGAGTATATAATTAAACCTGTATAAGAAAAAGAGAAAAAAGAGAGGATATTTTATGAAAAAGATTATTTTACCCGTACTTGTTTTATCATTATGCTTTATTTTTACCTGCTGCGGCTCAGATGATTCAGCCGATACCACAGCTGCAGCCGATACTACAGCTGCTTCAGCAGCCGAAAGCAATACCGACACCGCTGATACCGGTGCGAGCGGTGAAAGCACTGTTACCATCGGTTCAATTTTTGATGATGAACAGCTCACTCTTGCTCCCATTACCGAGTATAAGCCTGCTGATGTCAAGATTGACCCGGATTTAATTGCCGGCGGACTTATTGATATAGACGATATTGAAGCTCTTGAGCCCGCAGAGATTGAGTTCTTTATTCAGGCCAAGGATGATCTTGTTGCAAATCTTGCCACAGCCTTTGCAAATGCAGGTATCAATGTGGATATCAACAGGGAAACAGGCGAAATGAGTGTTGACTCCACAGTTCTTTTCGGCGGTGATTCCGCTGTTCTTTCAGAAGAGGGCAAGGCTTTCCTCAATAAGTTTACTTCTGCATACACAAGTGTTGTATGTACCGAAGCATTTGACGGTCTTATCAGCAAGCTTATGGTAGAGGGACACACAGCTCCCGTTGAAGGTACCTCTTATGAGGATGATATTCCCCTTTCTCAGGAAAGAGCAGATAATGTAAAGAATTATTGCCTTTCCTCAGACACAGGTCTTTCCCCGGAGGCTGTTTCCGAGCTTACGGCTACAATGAAGGCAGAAGGTCTTTCCAACGGCACTCCCGTAAAGGACAGTGCGGGCAATGTGGATATGGATGCCTCCAGAAGAGTAGCCTTCCGTTTCGTTTTTGATCCCGAATATAAATAATAAGCAGCAATTATCAAGAAAAAGCTGAGACGGACGTATATAAAGGGTGTTTCACCCGAGTTTGTATTTTCTTCAGCTTTTTCGATTTTCCCAATTTTGTTTTCCGGTGGTTTTTATGGATTTTTTGAATATAAACAAAAAGAAGCTTGCATTCTGGATAATAGGTGTGTTTACCGCCTGCAGTCTTATCTTTCTCGGTGTGCAGAACATAGGCAGTGTTATGGGAGCTGTAGGCTGGTTTATCAAGCTTATTATGCCTATTGTTATGGGCTTCGGCTTTGCATTGGTGCTTGATGTACCGCTTCGGTTTTTTGAAGCTCATATTTTTTCAAAAACTAAAAAGCCTTTTCTTCAGAAAATAAGAAGACCTCTGTCATTTGTGGTGGCACTGTTGGTTATTGCGGGTGTTTTTGCAGGTGTGATAATGCTTGTCATTCCCGAGCTTATAGAAGCGGTGAAGGTTATCATTCAGATTGTTACCGACTTTGTAAATAAGCTTACAGCTATGGATAAATCTCAGATTGCCGAGCTTCCCTTCGGAGAAAAGCTTCTTGAGTTTGATTGGGATGAGCTTCTCTCCTCTGCTCAGAACTGGCTTAAGAATCAGGGCGGCACACTTGTAAATACGGCATTCACTACCATAGGCTCTGTTGTGACAGGTGTTGTAAACATAGGTGTGGCTCTTGTGTTTGCCTGCTATGTAATTCTCAGCAAGGATAAGCTTTCCTCACAGACAAAAAGACTTATAAGGGCATGGCTTCCCGAAAGGGCAGGCGAGGGAATTCTTCACGCCGCCCGGGTTGCTTCTCTCAATTTCCGCAACTTTATTGCAGGTCAGTCACTTGAAGCAATGATTCTGGGTGTGCTTTGTATGGCGGGTATGTTTATACTCAGAATACCCTATGCACCCATGGTAGGTGCTCTTGTGGGTGTTACCGCACTTATCCCCGTGGTAGGCGGATTTATCGGTGTGGGCATCGGCACTGTTATGATTCTCACTCAGAGTCCCGTAAAAGCAATCATCTTTATTATCTTCTTTATCGTGCTTCAGAATGTGGAGGGTAATTTCATTTATCCCAAGGTAATGGGCAGCCGTGTTAATCTTCCCGCAATGTGGATACTTGCAGCGGTAAGCATCGGCGGAAGCATAATGGGACCTCTGGGAATGCTTCTCAGTGTTCCCACCGCCTCAACTCTCTATTGCCTCATAAAGGAAGCCACAGCAGAGCGCGAAAAAAAGCTTACAGACACGGACGACAAAAATTCTGATGAAGAAGCAGAAACTGAAATAATTGAATAATTCAGCAAAAAAAATCCTCACTCTGCCCCGTAAAAAGGGCAGACTGTGAGGATTTGTTTTTTATGCGGAAAAACGTAAGCTTATTTATCAGTAGCCTTTTTTTCCTTCAAGGGATTCATCATTTTCTATCCAGTCGTTTACATTTATTATTCTGTAGTTATCCTTGTCGTCACGGATAATTACCTCTTTTATGCCTGCGTTTATAACCATACGCTTGCACATACTGCAGCAGCAGGAGTTTGAAACATAGCTTCCGTCAACGACCTCAACGCCCGTGAGATAAAGAGTGGCATCGATCATCTTATCTCTCGATGCGCTTATTATTGCATTTGCTTCCGCGTGCACGGAGCGGCAAAGCTCATATCTTTCACCGCGGGGGATGCCCATTTCCTGACGGATGCAATATCCTAAATCAGTGCAGTTTTTTCTGCCTCTGGGGGCACCCACATAGCCTGTGGAAATAACCTCGTCATTTTTTACGATAACGGCACCGTATCTTCTGCGAAGACAGGTGGTTCGCTGGGAAACGATTTCTGCCAGGTCAAGATAGTAATTTATCTTATCTCTGCGTTCCAAAACACTCATCCTTTTCTTTAATTTATCATTTGCTGAAGTCTATAACCTTCACACCGTCTTTTATGTAGATAATTCCGGAAATAATTGCAAGAACTGCGGTTATCCATAATAAAACGGAGGATATTATGCCGAGAGGGAAGCTCTGAGGCAATATGCCCGAGTCAAGAAGTGCGATAAAGAGCATAATGGCAATTGTGGACACCATCTGAGCAACGGTTTTTAATTTGCCCCATATGTTTGCGGGAATTACAACTCCCTGAGCAGATGCCGCAAGTCTTACGGAGGTTACCGCAAATTCACGGGTGAGCACAATAAACACTATATAAAGACTGCAGTAGCCTGCATCCATAAGAGCGAGAAGAGCCGCCGTGGTAAGCATTTTATCTGCAACAGGGTCGGCAAGCTTGCCGAAGGTTGTGATAAGATTATACCTGCGGGCGATTTTTCCGTCAAGAAAATCTGTGATGCAGCCCATAACATAAACTGCAAGACCGATAAAAAGGTGATAGGGAACAGAGGGTGCCATATACACAATAAGAAAAACGGGTGTAAGCACCATTCTGATAACTGTAAGCTTATTTGGTAAATTCATAAATTTCCTTTCTTATATATCCGTAGTACCTATAAGGTCATATTCATTCACGGCTGTGATGAGAACATCAGTGATTTCACCGATGATAAGCTCTCTTTCCGAAACAATGCCTATAGCCGAGTCTATTTCGGGTGCATCCATCCAGGTTCTGCCCTGATAGCTGTCGGAATACCCGTCGTATTCCTCTATTATACATTTCTGAACAGTTCCCACGAGGCTTTCAAGCTTGCTGTTAAAAATACCGAACTGCTGTGTCATTATTATTTCCCCGCGGTCCGCTGCCGTTTCGGAAGGGACCTTGTCAGGTAATTTTTCCGCAGGTGTGCCCTCCTCGGGGGAATAAGCAAAGCAGCCCAGCCTGTCAAACCGTGCATTGTTTACAAACTCCGAAAGCACGGTGAAATCCTCTTCGGTTTCTCCGGGGAAGCCTGTTATAAAGGTTGTTCTTATAATACAGTCGGGCATATGGCTTCTGATTTTTGCGAGAAGCTCAAGAAGGGATCTGTCGTCTCCGTGTCTGTTCATCGCCTTGAGAATTTTTCCCGAAGCGTGCTGCAGGGGAAGGTCGATGTAGTGAAGCACCTTTTCACATTCCGTCATAGCCTTCAGCAAGGAATCTGTGATTCTGTCGGGGTAGCAGTAAAGAAGTCTTATCCACTCGATGCCCTCAATTTCATTGAGCATATATAAAAGCTCATCCAATACGGGTTTCCCGTAAATGTCCTCGCCGTATCTTGTGGTATCCTGTGCTATTACTATGATTTCTTTTACTCCGTTTTCGGCAAGAGCCTTTGCCTCAAGCACAATATCCTCTTTGGTTCTGCTTCTGAAAGGACCTCTTATTGAGGGGATGGCACAGTAGGTGCAGCAGTTTGAGCATCCGTCGGATATCTTGAGATATGCCCAGTGTGAGGGAGTGGTAAGTATTCTCTGACCGCACAAAGGAAGCTTTTCCTTTTCGGGATAACGGCTCTTTTCCTCATCCTTCAGCACGTTATTTACAAATTCAACAATGTCACCGTTTACTCCCAGACCGCCGACGGCATCAACCTCGGGGATTTCCTTCAGAATTTCATCGCGGTATCTTTCTGCAAGACAGCCTATAACGATGATTTTTCCCACCTCACCGTCTTCCTTAAGCTCAACCATTTCAAGAATGTTGTCTATTGCCTCCTGCTTTGCAGCCTCAATGAAGCCGCAGGTATTGATAATAACAACATCAGCACCGTGAGCCGTGTCGATGATCGAAAATCCGGCATTGTCGAGTTTACTGAGCATAAGCTCGGAGTCAACCTGATTTTTAGGGCAGCCAAGGGAAATAAAACCTATTTTTTCGTGCATATTCTTTTCCTCAGTCGTTAAAATTGATATATTTTGAAATGTCACCGTAAGAATATCCCATATTGATAAGCCTTCTTATCACACGGTTTTTTTCCTTGTCGGTGCTGTTTTCGGTAAGACCGCATTTTTCAATTACTCTTATTATACTGATTTCAGGGTCAATATCAAGGGCATTTACTGCATTTTGGGCATAATTTCCGTCTATGCCTCTGTTTTTAAGCTCCATAAGTATTCTTTTTGACGAAAAACCCTTGCGCCTTGATAATTCCTCTGCATACATCACGGCAAATTTTTCATCATCAATAAGTCCCAGCTGCTTCAGTCTTTCCATAGCACTCTCAGAGGCTTCCTTTGAAAATTTAAGTGTGAGCTTGTGCTTCAGCTCATATTCCGAATGCATTCTGAGAGAAAGAAGACGCATTCCGCTGTCAAAAGCAAAAGAAGCCTCACCCGCCCTTTTAAGGCAGAGTAAGTCTTCTTCATCAACATCATCTCCCTCTCTGAAAGAGGAGGAATACCATATAACAGCAGGGACGGTGAAGTATTCTTCACCGTCTGTATAGATTTTTATTTTACCGTTTTTTACCGTTTTAATGGAAATTATCATCAGTCAGCGGCAATGTCGATTTTGATTTTGGGCATTTTTCCGTTGTTGGGAACGAGCTCGTCATCATCGTCTTTCTTGGGCTTTGCCGCACCCTCGCCTGCCTTTTTAGGCTTGAAGGCATCGCTTTTTCTTACCTTTTCCTCAACCTCTTTTGCAAAGTCGGGATTGTTTGTAATATACTGCCTTACATTGTCTCTGCCCTGACCGATTCTCTGCTCACCGTAGGAGAACCATGCACCGCTCTTATGGATAATATCAAGCTCTACAGCGATATCAAGAAGCTCGCTTTCCTTTGAAATACCCTTGCCGTACATAATGTCGAATTCTGCCTCTCTGAAGGGAGGAGCCATTTTATTTTTGACAATTTTGGCTCTTGTTCTTGAGCCTACAAATTCATTTCCGGGAGCCTTTATCTGCTCAATTTTTCTTACATCGATTCTCATGGATGCGTAGAACTTAAGAGCACGTCCGCCGGTGGTAACCTCGGGATTGCCGTACATAACGCCCACCTTTTCACGGAGCTGATTTATAAAAATAACAATTGTATTTGAACGGGAAATTGCACCTGCCAGCTTTCTTAATGCCTGTGACATAAGACGTGCGTGAAGACCCACGTGGCTGTCACCCATATCGCCTTCAATTTCTGCGCGGGGCACAAGTGCTGCAACAGAGTCGATAACAATAACGTCAAGTGCGCCTGAGCGGGTAAGATATTCGGCAATTTCAAGTGCCTGCTCACCGTTGTCGGGCTGAGAAACGAGAAGGGAATCAACGTCAACGCCCAGAGCCTCGGCATAGGTGGGGTCAAGGGCGTGCTCGGCATCGATAAATGCTGCTTCGCCGCCGTTTTTCTGTGCCTCTGCCACAACGTGAAGTGCAAGAGTTGTTTTACCTGATGATTCGGGGCCGTAGATTTCAACGATTCTTCCCCTGGGAAGTCCGCCGATGCCTGTTGCCTGGTCAAGCATTATAGAGCCTGTGGATATAGCCTCAACATTGAGTGCATTTGTCTGACCAAGACGCATAATTGCACCCTTGCCGTATTGTTTTTCTATCTGCTGAAGAGCAGTTTCAAGTGCTTTTGACTTATCTGCCATTTCGGTTTTCCTTTCATATACAAACATTTGTTCGATTTGTGTTCATTATATACCACAATATGTGAAAATGCAAGAGGATTTCATAAATTTCTTAATCGTGAGCAGTATTTTTTTTGTATTGCTTGGGGGAGCATTCCTTATACTTCCTGAAAACATTTATAAAATGGCTTGAGGAAGAAAATCCTAAGTCCATGGATATTTCCGTTATGCTTTTGGGAGTGGTGAGAAGAAGCTTCTGAGCTTCATTAATTTTCAGATAGTTGATATATTCCTTGAAGCTCATATTCATAATCTGCTTGAAGGAGCGTGAAAAATAGCTGTAGCTTATATTGAATCGGTCAGCCACCTCTTTTTCGTCAACGGTTCTGAAATTTTCGTTGATGTATTCAAGTATTGTGCTTATTGTATGGTGAATGTTGCTGCCGGCTGCTGCAATTTTTACGGTTATTCCCTGTTCGCTTAAAAATCCTACAACGCAGCGTATTGTTTTAAGCACATCAGCCTTGAGGGATAATTCATAGCCTGTTGATTTTTCATTCCATTCCCTCATTGCATCAAAAAGAAGTGCGGGAATTCCCGAGGAGTCAACAAAGTCCTTGCAGTAAACTCTCGGCTGATTGCTCTGCTGAGAAAGAAAGGGGAGAATATATCTTGTTTCTTTTGGGGTCTGCTGAAAGGTGCACAGAAGCTTCGGAGTAAATTTTATAACTATGTATTCACTTTCCTCCGTGTTTGAAGACAGTCTGTGGGTTTCATTTGAATTTATGATAATAAGCTCTCCCTGACTGAAGTGAAAGGGATTGTCGTTGAGCCACACCGTCATATCGCCCTTTGTAAGATAGAGCATTTCAAGAAATTCATGGAAGTGTGCAAAATGGTCGGGCTCACTCGCTTTTTTTCTCATTTCAATGCATTCTACGGGAACGGTAACGCCGTCAACGTCCTTGGCTTTTTCCAGTATTGCTTTCTTCATTTTAATTCACCGCAATTTTTTACAATTTTTGTGTAATAATATAATAGCAAAACTATTCGCTTAATGCTATACTTTTTTTAGTAAAAACAAAATTTTACTGAAAAATTTTTAATAAAGGAGACCGTAAAATGATAAGAGTACTTGTATGGAACGAATTTATGCACGAAAAAGACCCCTCTTGCAAGGCAAGTGAGATTTACCCCGAGGGAATTCACGGCTGCATTGCAGATTTTCTCGGAAAAGAGGAAGATATTGAAGTTACAACTGCTACTCTTGATGACGAAAACTGCGGAATTACCAAAGAGAGACTGAAAAACACCGATGTTATCATATGGTGGGGTCATTGCGGACATCACAAGGTGCCCGATGAGGTTGCCGCTATGGTGCAGGAGGCAGTGCTTGAGGGTATGGGCGCAATTTTCCTTCACTCCGCACACAAGTCAAAGCCTTTTATGCGTCTTATGGGTACAAGCTGTTCACTTACCTGGAGAGAGAGCGACGATATGGAAAGAATCTGGGTATCTGCACCCGGACATCCCATTGCTCAGGGCATCGGCAGATATTTTGAGCTTCCCGGAGAAGAAACCTACGGAGAGCCCTTCGGTGTGCCCGCTCCCGATGAAACCGTATTTATCGGCTGGTATGACGCAGGCGAGGTTTTCAGAGCAGGCCTTACCTATGTGAGAGAAAGAGGCAAGGTGTTCTATTTCCAGCCCGGCCACGAAACCTATCCTACATATAAGCATCCCGATGTGCAGAAGGTCATTCTCAATGCGGTAAGATGGGCAAAGCCCGTTTCCCGTGCAGAAGACTGTATGTCCTGCCCGAATCTCCCGGCGGTAGGGGCGCAAAAATAACCATATTCTGATGTAATGTGCCTCCTCTTTGTATGGGACGTTGTCCCCTGCAAGGAGGAGGTTTGTTATGCATTTTCCTATAATGCGACAAATTATGATTTCGTGTTTTTTTTGTTCGGTTGCGGTTATAAACTATTGAAAACATTGCCATATAAGTGTATAATAAATAATTAGTGTAATTTTTGTAAAAGACAAGCAGGTGCTTTATGAAGCTTATTGATTTTCATACCCATATTTATCCCGACGCTGTGGCAAAGAAGGCTACGCACAGTGTTGAGGAGTTTTACGATGCCGTGGCATCTCACGTAGGCACCAAGGAAGAGCTTAAGGCTTGTATGGAAAAAGCCGGTGTATGTGCAAGTATTATTCTTCCCGTTGCGGTGAAGCCCTCGGGGGTAGGGCATATTAACGATTTTTCGTATAATGTCTGTAAGGAAGAAAAATCTTTTATACCCTGCGGCACGGTGCATGCGGCAATGGAGGGTATTGAGGAGGAAACCGAGCGGATATTAAAGCTCGGTCTTTACGGAATAAAGCTTCACCCCGATACACAGCTTTTCAGCATTGATGATGAAAGAATGTATCCCGTCTATGATATGATTCAGGGAAAAATTCCTCTTATTGTTCACACGGGCGACCCCCGCTACCCCTATTCACATCCCGAAAAGCTGAGAAGGGTAATGAACGATTTTCCGTCGCTTTTATGTGTGGGCGCACATTTCGGCGGCTGGTCTATGGCTGAAGAGGGGATAAAGTATCTTTCAGATAAAGAAAACTGCTTTGTCGATATGTCAAGCTCCTTTGACTGGACTAAGAGACACATAATTGAAAAAGCCGTAAGCCGCTTCGGGGAAGACAGAGTGCTTTTCGGCAGCGATTTCCCTCTTGGCTCACCCGTGACCGAAAAGGAAAATCTTCTGAGTCTTGATATCAGTGATACGGCAAAAGAAAAAATAGCATATAAAAATACCGAAAGATTACTCGGCATCACATTATAATTATTAAAAGGAGAAATCAGAATGTCTAAGTGGGATAAGGATTATCTTGACCTTTGTAAAAGAATTTTGTCCGAGGGCGTAAGAGTTGAAAACAGAACGGGAATCGATACAATAAAGGTCCCTTCCCATCATTTTCATTTTGATTTAAGTGAAGAGTTTCCTGTGCTTACCACAAAGCAGCTGTTTATCCGTCAGGCTGTTCTTGAAATGCTCTGGTTTTATCAGGCACAGTCAAACGATGTACGCTGGCTTCAGGAAAGAGATGTTCATATCTGGGACGAATGGGAAATTGATGACGAAGGCTTCTGGACAGCTACTCAGATGGTTCCCGATGAAAGCGGAAGGCTTGTAAAAAAAGAGATAAAAAAGGAATTCGGAAGAGAGTGGGCCCACACCATAGGCACTGCCTACGGCTGGATAATAAATAAATTCCACCTTACCGAAAAGCTTATTGATACCATAAAGAATAACCCCCGCGACCGCAGAATGATAATGAGCCTTTATCAGAATGATTATCTTGAAACAGCGGTGCTGCCCTCCTGTGTGTGGAGCAGTGAATGGGATGTTACCGACGGAAAGCTCAATGCCTGGGTTCATCAGAGAAGCTGTGACGTGCCTTTAGGACTACCCTTTAATGTAACTCAGTACGCGGTGCTTCTTAAAATGCTCTGCCATGTAACGGGACTTGAGCCCGGCACTCTCGACTGGAGCATAAAGGATGCCCACATATATGTAAATCAGATTGAGGGCATAAAGGAACAGATACGCCGTTTTGACGAGCAGGGAAGCTATCCTGCCCCCGAATTATGGCTCAATCCCGAGGTCAGGGACTTCTTCAGCTTCGATAATTCAAGAGATATAAAGGATATAAAACTTATAAATTATAAGCATATGGGAAAAATTTCATTCCCCATAGCACAGTGAGGAATATTATGACAGTTTCTATGATAGCCGCACGCGGCAGAAATAACGAAATAGGAAAAAATAATGAGCTTCTGTGGCATATTTCCGCTGACCTTAAGTTTTTTAAGGCAACCACAATGGGAAAGAGCATTATAATGGGCAGAAAGACCTTTCAGTCACTCCCCAAGGCACTTCCCGGCAGAAAAAATATTGTTATATCCCGAAATACTGATTTTGAAGCACCGGGTGCAGTGGTAGTATCGGATATATCCTCAGCAATAAAAGAGAGCGAAACCGATGAGGTATTTATTATCGGCGGAGAAAGCATCTATAAGGTATTTCTTCCCGAGGCTCAGAAAATATATCTTACCGAGGTTAATTTTGAGGACAGGGATGCGGATGCTTATTTCCCCGAAATGAACCCCGATGAATGGAATAAGGAAATTCTCGGCTCAGGTGAGGAAAACGGACTTGAATTCACCTTCACTCTTTATACACGAAAATAATAGCTTTACGGAGAAAAAATGAAAATCAGAAATCTTATCGGCGACAAAGCCTTTTATAAAATGACATTCACGGTTGCCGTGCCCATTATGCTGCAGAACTTTATTACCAACCTTGTCAATATGCTTGACAATATTATGGTCGGTTCTGTGGGTACGGAGCAGATGACGGGTGTTTCCGTTGTCAATCAGCTGATATTTATATTCAATCTTGCCATTTTCGGAGCAATAAGCGGTGTGGGAATTTTCACCGCCCAGTTTTACGGCAAGAAGGACAATGACGGAATAAGATATACCTTAAGATATAAGCTTTATATATGTATAGTGCTTCTTGTTATTGCATTGGGAATATTTATTTTCTTCGGTGAAAATCTCATATCCCTCTTTCTGCACGAAAGCGGAGACGGTGTGAATATCTCCCTTGTTATGAAATATGCAAAGGATTATCTCGCCATTATTCTTATCGGTCTTCTGCCCTTTGCCGCGGCAAATGCCTTTGCAGGCACTCTCAGAGAAACAGGCGATACCTTCACTCCCATGGTAACGGGACTTATCGCTGTTGTGGTAAACTGCGTTTTCAACTATCTTCTTATTTTTGATAAAATAGGCATCCATGCTCTCGCAGGCGTAAAGGGAGCTGCTGCTGCAACGGTTCTTTCAAGATATGTTGAGTGTATTATTCTTATTGCCTATGCCGTTTCAAAGAGAAAAACCCGTTTCCCCTATGTAAGAAATCTCCTCAAGGGCTTTTCCGTGCCTATGGATCTTACCGTTGCCGTTACAAAAAAGGCAATCCCCTTGTTCCTCAATGAGGTGCTGTGGTCAACAGGTATGTCAACTCTCTCGGTTGCATATTCTCTTCACGGCCCTATGGTTGTTGCCGCAACAAGTATTGCAAATACGGTAAATAATCTCTTTATGATAGCCTTCCTTTCAATGGGCTCAAGCATCGGTATCATAGCAGGCAGAATGCTTGGCGCAGGTCAGCACAAGGAAGCCTTTGACACGGTAAAGAAGCTTATAGCTTTCTCGGTGTTCTTAAGCATCATTATGGGTGTGCTGCTCTTTACTGTAGGCGCATTTATTCCTGCTCTCTATAAAGAAACAGATGAAGCCGCAAAGGAGCTTTCCGTTTACTTCATACGTGTGTTCGCACTTGTGATGTGGATAGATTCCATAGCCAACGCATCCTATTTTACCCTTCGTTCAGGCGGAAAAACCTTTGTTACCTTCCTGTTCGACTCGGGCACACTCTGGCTTTTATCCGTCCCCACAGCCTTCATCCTCTTCTATACAGGCTTCAGTATCTACTGGGTATTCCCCATAATCCAGCTTATAGGTATAGTAAAGGTGGTTTTAGGCCTCACTCTCGTGGGCAAAAAGGTATGGGTAAGAACCCTGATCTGACCCGGTCTTCTTACTTTATAGGAAATTTCTTCCTATAAAGTAAAAAGATTATATGTCCCGCCGAACGGGAAGTAAACTTCCCTCGGCGATGGACTATACGAAAGCGTTTCGCCGCAGGCGTACGGCGAAGCCGTTTTCTTGTTCCCCCGTATCCTCCGCCCCTGCACATTTTATGATGTATAATTATTATATCAATATTATTAAGTGTTAAACCAAATACTATTGTTGCATTAACCTATCAACAATTTGATTTGTTGCTGTTAATTTATCAGCTTCCCGCTGCTGATGCTTCAGCTTCCGGCTGTTGCCGGATTAACTTATTGTTGTAAATCAACACATCCATCCCCGCAGAATCTGATTAAGAAAGGTGATATTATGCTCATCCCCGATTTTTCCGAAAACAAAGACAATTCCATGCTCCTCTACTTCGACGCAGAAGGAAAGGACATAAACAGCATGTACACAGAACTGGAAAAAACCTACGTCTGCTTCGAAAAAATGAACCAAACCCTCAAAGACGGCAAAAAATACGTAGTCCTTGAGGTTAAGAATGATGAATAAAAGCAAATAAAACGAAAAACGGTCACATCAAAGTGGCCGTTTTTTTAATCTTCTACATATTTTATTATGTCTTCAACCCTGCAGGATAAAATTTTACAGAAATCATTAATTTTTTGTGTGGTGATTCCTTCTCCCTTTCGTATTCTGTTTATTGTTGCGCTGCTGATGCCGTGTTTGTTTATGAGAGAATACGTGCTTTCTCCCTTTTGCCGCAGTGTTTCCCAGAACGGCTCATAAGAAATCATATTTATCACCAATAATATCATAAAATGTAATCACATTCTTGACAATAGTCATAAATGTGACTATACTGAATATTGGCACAATATTTTTTATTATTAAAGGAGGAGCAAAATTATGAACAGAATTATCAAAACCGCGGTTTCTATGGTGCTTTGTGTTCTTATGGTTATGTCCTGTCTTAATACAGCTGTATTCACAGGACTTGAAACTGTATTTACGCAGATTGCCGAAGCTGCAGCCGCAGGGCCTGTCCCCGGTGACATAAACGGTGACGGCGCGGTAAATAACAAGGACCTCACCCGCCTTATGAAATACCTTGCAGGCGAGGATGTTGAGGTTGTCACCACCTGTCTTGATACAAACGGTGACTCAAATATAAACAACAAGGACCTCACCCGTCTTATGAAGTATCTCTCAGGTGAGGATGTTGAAATTCATCCTATAGGCTGTATTCATCAGCTCAAAAGCATCGCAGCTGTTGCGGCAACCTGTACCGCAAACGGCAATATCGCCTATTGGCAGTGCACAGCCTGCAACGAGCTTTTCAGCGATGAAAACGGTACTCAGAGTATAACAGCAGAAGATACTGTTGTTGAGGCAACGGGACATAAAGAGGTTATTGATGCAGCGGTTGCCCCCACGTATGAAAACACAGGTCTTACTGAAGGTTCTCATTGTTCCGTATGTGAAACTGTTTTGAGAGCTCAGCAAATTATTCCTGTATTAAAGAAAACAGAATATTCAATTACTTATCATATTGCAAATAATGATACTTATCTTGCAGGTATAGAAATAGAAAACAATAATCCTTCTATATACACAAAAGAAGACGGTTTAGAGTTGCAGGATCTTATAGTGCCCGGGTATAACTTCAAAGGATGGTATACTTCACAAACAGGCGGCACAAAAGTAACAAATATTCCTGCCGGCAGCACCGGAAATAAGGTTTTTTATGCACAGTGGGAAAAAGTTCAGTATAAAATTACTTTTGATTCTCCCGATTGCGAGTTTGAACCGAGGTATTATACTGTAGATACCGGTATGACGTTACCGCAACCTGAAGTATATGGTTATGAATTTGTTGGTTGGTCTATAGATGGTATTATAGTTAAAAATATTCCTGTAGGTACTGCAAAAAATATAACAGTTGCCGCCAACTGGACATCAAAGAGAAATATAGCAACAGCAAAATCAAAGTTAGATGATCCTATGATAATCCATGATATCGATAATGCACAGTATTTGTTTGTTTATGAAATTGGTAAGATTGAAAACGTTCCGTTGGATGAGATCTCATACTTAGGAAATAAAAGTGCAGGTGACAGTATGCTTGTCACAGATACGCATACTTTTACAACAAGCAAAACAACTGCAGAATCTATTGTAGATATGGTCTCAAATGCGACTACCAAAGCATCAGGTTGGACGCTTTCTGAAGAATGGAATAAAGAGTATTCTTGCACAAATGAAAAAGAAGAAGAAAATGCAAAATCTCAGGAAAAAACAGATTTAGAGGGAAATGTTTACGGCGATAAATATTACATAAGTAACTCTTCGGGAGGATCAACGGGTACATCAAGCACCAACGGTGGTTCAAACTCGCATTCATCAAAAGTAACGCAAGATATATCTACAGGTTTTGAAGGTACACAAGGAGCTAGTGTTACAAACTCTAAAGAACTAAGTTCACATTTGAATACCTCAGGCACTTTAACAATTGGTAATGATAATACGCTAGGCAAAATTGAGACGACTGTTGAAGGTGGTTTTGCTAGTTCAAGTTCAGAGTCAGGAACGACTAGTTCGAGCACTACAAATTCTAACAGTTGGTCTAATTCCGATGAAACAAGTGACGGTTCAAGTGAAAACTGGGATGTACAGAATACATCTTCAAGTTCATGGAATTCTTCAAACGGATATGAAAAGAGTTCGCAGACATCTAAATCGACAACAATTTCGAATGTAATATCCAATCTTGTAAAAGATAAATACTCATACTCCAGCACAACAAATGAAGGAGCAACTAAAAGCACAAGCGGAAAAGACGAAAGTACATTGACGGAAGCTAAAGAATATGCTTCAAGTGTTGAATATGGAAACAGTGAAGAAAAAACTGTTTCAATTTCAGAAACTACTAACTTTCCTGCAAATGGTTATTACAGATACGTAGTAGCAGGTACAGTACATGTTTTTGCAGTTGTTGGTTATGATTTTGCAACAAATTCTTATTTTACATATTCATACAATATTCTGTCTTCAGAAACTAAGCCCTTCCTTGATTATTCCAGAAAAAATTCTAATTTTGATGATTGCGAAAATGCAGCCCTTCCCTTTGAAGTGCCGTATTTTGTCAATGAATTCATTAATTCAAAAATTGCAAGATCATCGGGATTAGTTATTGATCCTGATACGGGAAGTATTTCAGACTATTCGTGTAGCAATAATGACGAAGATCTTCATAATGTTGTTATACCTGAGTATGTAGGTATAAATAACGATGACGGGACATATACGGCTGTTAGAATTACAGGAATAGATGACGGTGTGTTTACAAACAACCAAAATATTAATGCGATATATTTGCCTGCAAGCATAAACAAAATTTCAGCGCATGCGTTCGAGAATTGTTCGAATCTTAAATGGTTCTATGCTAATGGTATATCTTCTGTAGGCGAGTGTGCATTTAAGAACTGTACGTCATTATCTCAAGTAGGATTAAATGTTCAGTTAGAAAACTTAGGTGATAATGCTTTTTATAATGTTGATAAGATAACAGTGATTGCCAAAAATGCACAAGTTGCCGATGCAACAATAAACTCCGGAGCAAAGAATATTACTCTGGATATTTCTAATATAAAAGATGAATATGTAGACAGAACAATAGTAATAACAGATGATACAGAGTATTTTGCCTTGTATGGAAAGGGAGAAAGCTTTAGTAATCTTCAGTTGAAGTCTGATGCCAAAACTACAGTTATTAATAAGGTTAATTTTGTTAATAATAAAGGGATTCCTGTAAGAAGCAATTCTGAAGAAGTGTTTATATATAATATTTCAGTAGAAGAGGCACCGGGCATAGCTCTTGTTCTGACCGGAGATACTGCTAAATTGGCTCTGCAAGGTAATTCAACAATTAAGTCAGTAAGTGAAAATGCAATAATTTGTAAAAATATTGATCTTGAGTTAATAAAAGAAGATACAAACGGCAAAATCAATCTTAATGGAAATGTATTAATATGCGGCGAAATTTTGAATAAGAACAGACTAAGCTTTGAAAGCGGAGGAATAGTGTATATTACTGAGGAGCAGTTTAATAGTTATCTTTCTTCAAGTATAATCACATTTAACGCAAACGGTGGTTCCGTTGCAGAAACAACGAAAAACGTATATTACGGTCAGGTTTATGGTGAGCTTCCTATTCCTCAGCGAGAGTATTATTCATTCTTAGGTTGGTTTACTGCTGCTGATGGCGGTACAAAAATTACAGCAGATACTCCTGTAACAGCACTTGTAAATCAGACATTATATGCTCATTGGGAACGTGATTTGTGCACGATAGATTTTGATGCAAACGGCGGAAGTATAACTATGACAAGTACCACGGCTGAATGCGGCGGTACTTACGGAAATTTACCTGCTCCGAACAGAAACCATTATAATTTCCTCGGTTGGTATACTGAAAGAGATGGCGGTACAAAAATAGAAGCAAGTACAAAAGTACCCGCTGATAAAAGAGTAATAGTTTATGCTCATTGGGAATTGAAACCTGTTTCCGGTTGGGTAAAAGCTAATGAAATGCCTTCAGGTGCACAGATAGTTGACACTAAATGGACATATACTCAAAGAGAATATGCCACTCATTCGTCGTCATCGCTTTCCGGATGGGTGCATTACGATACAAAACGGACATCATGGAGTAATTGGAGCAATTGGGCTACATGGAATCCTGATAATGGTGTAAGAAATGTTGAATGGCGTTCAGCTTATGACCATACCGAGTACCACTATTATCGTTGGGTAAATTCAAGTGGTTTTATGTATACATATAAGTATAGTTCAGGATATTGGCTTGAAGAAAAATGGTTCAGTTATGTATTACCTCTTTCATCGGGATATCAGAATATTGGTTATGATGGAACAGATAAAAGTGCCAACAGATGGTGTAGGGCCGATTATGAAGGTAATCATTCTGTAGACAGAACATGGTCACGTGACATCTATAGAGATGAATGGCGTTATCAGGATCCTGTTTATACTTATTATTTCTACAGAGACCTGCAAAAAGAATCCACTACAGATCCTACAAATTGGAGCGATACATCCAATGAGGTTAAGTGGGTAAAATACAGAGCAAAATAATTCTGAGGAGTTAATTGAATACATTGGGGGCTGCAGTTTTCTGCAGTTCCCGGGTATCGGTAGAAAAAGGAGGATTTTTATGCATAAAAAGTTGCTCTCTGTGTTGTTGGCGGCGGTTATGCTTTTGTCTATGGTGCTTACTGTCTCTGCGGCAGCACCTGCTGTGACGGTTTCTTCTGCGTCGGCTGAAGCAGGTGAAACTGTAGTGCTTGACGTTGCGCTTTCGGATAATCCCGGCATCAATACATTTTCATTCGGCTTTCAGTATGATGAAACCCGTGTAAATCTTACAAAGGCAGAGCTTACCTCGGGTATTCCCGGTCAGTTCACCTATGCAAAAAAGGCTGTCTGGCTCAACAGCAGCGACATCACCACAAACGGCAGCTTCCTTAAGCTTACCTTCAAGGTACTTGATAATGCACCTCAGGGGGATACAGCCGTAAGTGTAACATATAACACAGGCGACATCTCAAATTATGATGAGGATGATGTTAATTTTCAGATAGTTCCCGGTAAAATAAGCGTTGTGGGAAAAGAAACCGAAAAGGGTGAAATCAAGGTGGGCACAGTGAATGCCGTGCCCGGAGAAAATATCACTCTTCCCGTTTCCATAGTCAAAAACCCCGGTATAAACACATTCTCACTGGGCTTTAACTATGATAAAACACGTCTTTCTCTCACTGACGTTGAACCCGCGGCAGGTCTCGGCGGTCAGTTCACCTACAGCAAAAAGGCTGTATGGCTCAACAGTAAGGACACGGATTATACAGGAGAAATTCTTCTTCTGAGCTTCAAGGTACTTGATAACGCCCCCGAAGGTGATGCTAATGTAAGCGTTACCTATAACACAGGCGACATATCAAACTACGACGAAGAGGATGTATATTTCGATATCACCCCCGGTAAAGTAAGCGTTAAAGCCGAAGAGGTGTTTGATACAAGAGTAAGCCTCGGCAATGTAACAGGCAGAGCCGGTGAAACCGTAAAGGTTTATATTACTCTCGATAAAGAAACAAGCGTAAAATCCATGTCGGTTTACGACATAAGCTATGACTCTTCTAAGGTATCCTTGGTTTCCGGTGAATGGGTTTGCGAAAACGGTATTCTTTCCGAGTGGAATAAGGATGACGGCGTAGGTGTTATTACATATAAAGAAAATACCGCGCTTTCAGACAGAATATTCCTTCTCACCTTTAAGATAAATGATGATGCCGATGAAGCACAGATCGAAGTGAACTGCGGCTTTAAGATCACAACCCTTACCGGAGCTGATGAAAAGGAGCTCAGTACCGAAATTGTTCCCGGACAGATAAGAATACTCAATATCCTCCGCGGTGACGTAAACGGCGACTCAAGTGTAAACAGTAACGATGCTATTCATCTTCTTTATTACACTCTTCTTCCCGACAGATATGAGATAACTCAGAACGGTGACTTTGACGGTGACGGTAATGTAAACAGCAACGACGCTATTTACCTTCTCTACTTCACCCTTCTTCCCGACCGTTATCCTCTTGCATAAAAGGTGACGGCAATGAAGAAAAAAATATCCGTCTTGCTTGTTATCCTGACGGTGATTATGATATTTTCAGCCTGCAATCCAACCAAAGGCGGCACGGATAATTTCAGTGTGAAAAACGGTGAAAGCTTTACCGTAACGGTAAACCTCACCGACAGCGGTGCCATAAAATCAATGGCTCTCAGCATTTTCTTTGACGATGATGCATTCTTAGTTGTTGACGGCACCTGGCTTAATCACAACGGAGAAATCGCGGATTTCAATAAAGAAACCAAAGATGCTGCAATTGCCTTCAAGGATGAAGTGAATTTCTCAGGTGAGATTTTCAGCTTCACCCTCAAGGCAAAAAAAGACCTTGTTATTATTAAAGATGTAATTATGGTTGAAGCAGTTCTGAAAAATGAAAATGAAGATGTTGAATGTAAGGGAATTTCTCTTACCTACGCAAAATAAATTTTTTGCAAACCTCAGAGGAGGAGCTATATGAAAAAAATTATAAGTATTATTCTTGCAGCCGTTATGCTTCTTGGTGCAGGTGTTATTTCAGCCTTTGCAGCTGACGGTGCAGCTGTTAAGGTTGCAGATGTTTCGGCTGTACCCGGCGGAACTGCCGAGGTGAAGATTTCGGTTGTGAGCGAACAAGGTATAAAAACCCTTTCATTGCTTGATTTTACATATGATAAAGCTGTGCTTACTCTTGATGAGAGTCAGAGCGGCTGGCTTATAGACGGTAAAATCAAGGATGTGGATTTTGACAACAATATAAGTATTATTACCTTTGAAAGCAACAAAGCACTGAATGAAGCTGTGTTTAAGCTGGTTTTCTCCGTAAACGCATTAGCAACGGATTCTGATATCGCAGTATCCTTAAATGCTATTGCAACACGTATGCAAGGTTCGGGTGAAAACAAGCTGAATGTAAGCATAGACAGCGGTATTGTAAGTGTAAAAAAACCGCACGTGCATACCGCTGCTGCAGCAGTGAAGGAAAATGAAAGAGCTGCTTCCTGTACTGCAGAGGGCAGCTACGATGAGGTAGTTTACTGCTCTGAATGCAAAGCAGAGCTTTCAAGAAAAACCGTACCTGTTGCAAAAAAGGGCCACGATAAGATATACCATTCCGCAGTGGCACCCACTTGTACAAATGGCGGAAATGAGGCTTATGAGACCTGTTCAAGATGCTTATACACCACCTATAAGGCTTTGCCCGTTGATAAGAATGCCCATAAGTGGGACGGCGGTAAGGAAACCAAGCCTGCAACATATTTTGAAACAGGTATAAAAACATACACCTGTACCTTATGTTCCGGCACAAAGCAGGAGACAATTCCCGTAATAGCACATACCCACGCTCCCGCAACGGCTGTAGTTGAAAACAAGAAGGATGCCACCTGCACTGCAGACGGCAGCTATGAAGAGGCAGTTTACTGTTCTGTATGTAAAACAGAGCTTTCAAGAAAAAGAGTAATAGTCAATAAGCTCGGTCACGATACAATAAGCCACCCCGCAGTGGCACCCACCTGTACAAAGGGCGGAAATGAGGCATATGAAACCTGTTCAAGATGCTCATACACCACCTATAAGGCATTGTCCGTAGATAAGAATGCCCATAAGTGGGACGGCGGTAAGGTAACCAAGCCTGCCACATATTTTGAAACAGGTATAAAAACATACACCTGTACCTTATGTTCCGGCACAAAACAGGAAACAATTCCCGTAATAGCTCACACCCACGCTCCCGCAACGGCTGTAGTTGAAAACAAAAAGGATGCCACCTGCACTGCAGACGGCAGTTTTGACGAGGCAGTTTACTGCACCGTATGCAAGGCAGAGCTTTCAAGAAAAACCGTGAAGGTGGATAAGCTCGGTCACGACAAGAAGAGCCACCCCGCAGTGGCACCCACCTGTACAAAGGGCGGAAATGAGGCATATGAAACCTGTTCAAGATGCTCATACACCACCTATAAGGCACTGTCCGTTGATAAGAATGCCCATAAGTGGGACGGCGGTAAGGAAACCAAGCCCGCAACATATTTTGAAACAGGTATAAAAACATACACCTGTACCTTATGCTCCGGCACAAAACAGGAGACAATTCCCGTA
>JAZSNB010000003.1:0-3375 GCA_045536195.1 Acutalibacteraceae bacterium | reverse complement strand
TTTTATCAATGAAGGTTACAAAAGCTATTATTCCCGCAGCAGGTCTCGGCACAAGAGTTCTCCCTGCATCAAAGGCAGTTCCCAAGGAGATGCTCAACATTGTTGACAAGCCCGCAATCCAGTATCTTGTTGAAGAATGCGCTGCTGCAGGAATTACAGATATTCTTATCATCACAAACCGAGGAAAGGGAGTTATTGAGGATCATTTCGACTATTCCTTTGAGCTTGAAGAAAACCTCAAAAAGAATCCTGCAAAGCAGGCAATTTATGAGGAGGTGCACGCAGTTGCCGACAAAGCAAATATATATTATGTAAGACAGAAGGAAACAAAGGGACTGGGTCACGCAATCCTCACTGCTGAAGCATTTGTGGGAAATGAACCCTTTGCCATTCTCTACGGTGACGACGTAATCATAAATAACGAACGACCCGTTATCGGTCAGCTTATTGATGCCTATGAAAAATACGGTAAGTGTGTAACAGGTGTAAACGAATGCTCAACCGAAATGGTTATGAAATACTGCACTCTTGACGTTACTGACCTTGGCGATAATGTATACAGCGTTCACAAAATAATTGAAAAGCCCTCAAAAGAAGAAATTCTTTCTCATTTTTCAATTCTCGGAAGAAATGTTATGACTCCCGAGGTCTTTGATATTATAAGACAGACTCCTCCCAACCCCAAGTCAGGCGAGGTTTATTTCTCCGAGGCTATTGCTGCCCTCTCAGAAAATGACAACCTCATAGCTGTTGATTTTGACGGCAAGCGTTATGATATGGGCGACAAATTGGGTATTATGCAGGCAAACTGCGAAATTGCCCTCACACATCCCGAAATAGGCAGCTCCTTCAGAGAATATATCAAAGAGCTCGCAAAAACTTTATAATAACGGTATTAAAAATGTCATTGAAGAAAAACGATATAATTGATCTTGATATCACAGGCTTCTCCTCAGAGGGAAGCGGTGTGGGACATTATGAAGGACAGGCTGTGTTTGTTGCAGGCGCTGCTCCGGGAGATACCGTGCAGTGCATTATAATAAAAGCAAAAAAGAATTATGCCATAGGCAAGATTCAATACATAGTAAAGGCATCTCCCGACAGAATAATACCCGATTGTCCCGTGTATCCCTCCTGCGGAGGCTGTCAGTACCGCCATATTTCATATGAGGCGGAAATGAAAATCAAAACCGACAAGGTAAGAGATGCAATGAGGCGTATAGGCCATCTTGAAATCATCCCCGAAGACTGCACGGGAGCCCACAATCCCGAGCGTTACCGCAACAAGGCACAGTATCCCGTAACAACAGTTGGCGGAAGGCTTCTCACAGGCTTTTATGCCCCCTTTTCCCACAGAGTTATTGACTGCAAAAGCTGTCTTTTACAGCCTGAGGAGTTTGCCGGCATACTGAAGGCGGTGGCAAGATGGAGCGAAAAGTATAAAATTCCCTCCTATGATGAAAAAACCCGCAAGGGTCTGTTAAGGCACATCTATATAAGAAAAGGCTTTTCAACAGGGGAAATTATGGTCTGCCTTGTTATAAACGGCGACAGAATTTTCAAAAAGGACGAGCTTATCGAGGCACTGAGAAAAGCAGATAAAAACGTAAAGACGGTTCTGCTCAATCATAATACAGAAGACACAAATGTCATTATGGGCAAAAAAGAAACCGTGCTTTACGGCAAGGGATATATTGAGGATGTCCTCTGCAATAAGCGCTTCAGAATATCTCCGCTTTCCTTTTATCAGGTAAATCACGCCCAGGCACAAAGACTTTATGAGAAGGCGGAGGAATTTGCCATAGACGAAGGCACAGATGTGCTTCTTGACATGTACTGCGGAGCAGGCACCATAGGTCTTACCATGGCAGATAAGGTTAAAACCCTTATCGGTGTTGAAATAGTTCCCGAGGCAGTGGAGGATGCAAAAATCAATGCAAAGCTCAACAATGCGGACAATGCCCGTTTTATATGTGCAGATGCAAAGGAAGCTGCAAAAATCCTGAGAGATGAGGGCATCACTCCCGATACGGTTATTCTTGATCCCCCGAGAAAAGGCTGTGACAAGGAGCTTCTTCTTACGGTATGCGAAATGTCACCTAAAAAAATAGTATATGTATCCTGCGACCCTGCTACCCTTGCAAGAGACCTTGCCATACTTGAGGAAAACGGCTATAAAACACAAAAAGCCGTTCCCTTCGACCTCTTCCCCCGCACGGTACATGTAGAATGCGTAGCTTTGCTGTCAAAGCTGCCGCAGGAATAATAATTACGGATTTTAATAATTGAATAATGCTTCTCCTGCACCTTTTTCAGGGTGCGGGATATCTTATTATTAACAGGAGCGGTAATTATGAGTAAAGAACTTCCCCGTACATATATTCCCTTTACAGAGTGGAAAACGAAGTCAAAGCAGAGGGAATACACCTCTGAAACTCCCCTTCTCAATCCTGACGGCACACTTGCTGCCAAGGGGTGGGCAAGAAAAAATGTGTTTACCTACGACAGAAATCTTGTGAAGCACTCCCTCATTTCCCGTAAGGAGTGGGATTTTTACACCATTACCGACGGCAAAGTACAGTTGCTTATAAGCTTTGCAAATATCGGAATCGGCGGCTATGTGGCAGCAAAACTTACAGACCTTGTCACGGGAGAAGTTATATATGATGCTCCCTCTTACTTCATAGGCGGCAACAGATTTGTGCCTCCCGCAAAGGGCGACCGTCCCGGAAGATTCAAGGACCAAATAGGAAAGGCTGAGTTCGATTTCTTTACAAAGAAAACCGAGCGTACCCTCTTTTTCAGAAAGCCTCACAAGGGAAAAACTATTGAATGCCGTATATCTATGGATATCCCCGAGGGACTTGAAAACCTCACAACAGTTCTGCCCTTCAAGGAAGACAACACAAGGTATTTTATGACCACAAAGCAGACCTGTATGCCCACAGGAGGTTTCTGCCGCTATGGTGATTTTGTGTATAAATTCGATAAAGCCACCGCCTTCTGTGCTATGGATTGGGGACGCGTAAACACCATTCATGAAATGGTATGGTACTGGGGCAGTGCCTGTGCATATCTTAAGGACAGCGAGGGCAGGGATCATCTTTTCGGATTCGAAATCACCTGGGCAATAGGCGACGAAAGCGAAGCTACGGAAACCTGCCTTTTCTACGACGGCAAGGTTCATAAAATCGGTGCCGTTGACGTAGAAAAATTCCCCAAGGACAGATTTCTTGAGGAATGGAAGTTTATTTCGGAAGACGGAAGATTCAATCTGACAATGACACCCACACTGGATAATCATTCCGATGCGGATTTCAAGGTGGGAAGGATGAACTGCCACCAGATTTACGGGTATTATAACGGCACGGTCAC
>JAZSNB010000113.1:0-4736 GCA_045536195.1 Acutalibacteraceae bacterium | reverse complement strand
CGGCTTTATATTAAACGGCAAAGAATACCCCTTAAGAGGTGTATCACGCCACCAGGACCGCTGGGGCAAGGGCAATGCTCTTTCAAAAGAAGACCACGAAGGAGATATCGCGCTTATTATGGAAGTGGGTGCCACCACAATCCGTCTTGCTCACTATCAGCACGATCAGTATTTTTATGATCTCTGCGATGAAAACGGACTTGTTATCTGGGCTGAAATTCCTTATATTTCAAAGCATATGCCCGGCGGCAGAGAAAACACAATTTCTCAGATGAAGGAGCTTATTTCTCAGAATTACAATCATCCTTCAATTGTTGTATGGGGACTTTCCAATGAAATCGGCATCGGCGGCAGTGACGAGGATCTTATTGAGAATCACAGAATTCTCAACGATATGTGCCACGAAATGGATAAAACCCGTCTTACCACCATCGCTGCAGTTTCAATGTGTGATATAAACGATCCTTATCTTCAGATCCCTGATGTGGTTTCCTATAATCACTATTTCGGATGGTACGGCGGCGAGACCGGAATGAACGGCCCTTGGTTTGATAATTTCCATAAAACTCATCCTTCAATTCCTATCGGCTGTTCCGAATACGGCTGTGAAGCTCTTAACTGGCATACTTCAACCCCCACTCAGGGCGATTATACAGAAGAGTATCAGGCATATTATCACGAAGAACTCATCAAGCAGTTCTTTACAAGAAAATATATGTGGGCAACTCACGTGTGGAATATGTTTGACTTCGGTGCAGATGCAAGAAATGAAGGCGGTGAAAACGGTCAGAATCATAAAGGACTTGTTACCTTCGACCGTAAATATAAGAAGGATTCATTCTATGCATATAAAGCATGGCTTTCCGATGAAAAGTTTGTGCATATCTGCGGTAAGCGTTATGTTGACAGAACTGAGGATGTTACAAAGGTTACCGTATATTCAAACCTTCCCGAGGTTGAGCTTTTCTGTAACGGTGTATCTCTCGGCAAGAAGGAGAGTGCGGAGCATTTCTTCTATTTTGAAGTACCCAATATAGGAGAAACTGTGCTTAAGGCAGTTGCAGGTGACTGCTGTGACGAAAGCTTCATAAGAAAAGTCGATACCTTTAATGAAGAATATCGTCTTCGTGAAAAAGGTGCGGTTCTCAATTGGTTTGATATTGATGCCCCCGAAGGCTTCCTTTCTCTCAATGATAAAATGAGCGATGTTATTGCAACACCTCAGGGTAAAATGATATTTATGAGTTTGGTAGGAAAGCTTATGGGCGGCGGTGAAGGAGGCAAGATGAAGGCTGCCGGCTTTGAGGTAGGTCCCGAAATGATGGCAATGATGGGCGGCTTCACTGTGCTTCGTCTTTTCATCCTTATGGGCGGAATGATGGATATTAAATTCACAAAGGAAGAGCTTCTGGCTCTCAATGCACAGCTTAACAGTATTCCCAGAACACAGAACTAACCCAGAATTATTAAAAAACACAGTGCAGCTTCGTATAAATACGGACCTGTACTGTGTTTTTTGTGATACAAAATCGCTTTTTTATTGACATTTTTGTTTAACAGCAATTATAATATTAAAATATATAAGAATTGAATTCGGGGGGATTTATAATGAATCCTGTTTTCTGCATCCGATGCGGCACAAAGCTTGATGTAAAAACAGGCAAGTGTCCGGCTTGCGACAGCGAAAAACGTGTACAATCAGAAGAATCCTATGACAAAACAGAATACTTTGATGAGTATGCAGAAGATCTATTGTCTTCTGAAAAGGTGAACAATAATAATCCGAAGAACAGAAAAAAGCTTCTTATTGTTGCAGCCGCTCTTATTTTCTGCTTTGTTTTTGTTTTTTCCGGTGTCGTCACATATATGGTTATTGCACCTGAGGATAAAAACATATTCAGTGCCGTCTTCAGTGATGATGAAGATGATAAGAGTATCAATAAACAGCAGGGAAGCGGCGAAGCTTCAGGCACAAAAGGTATGTTTGATGAGTCGGATGTGCCCGAAGGAGCAGTTTCTTTCGGCGGTCACAGGTATTTTGTTATTGACGATCCTTCCGTTACAAACTGCAGTCAGGCAATCCGTTATTGCGAAGAAAGAAACGGATATCTTGCCACCGTTACATCTGCAGAAGAAAACGATTTCCTTTTCAGCTATCTTTGCGATAATTATGATTTTACGAGTGTATATTTCGGAATGAGCGATGCCGGTGTTGAAGGCGAATGGAAATGGACAAACGGAGAAAAGGTTTCATTTTTCAATTGGGCATCAGGTGAGCCTGAAGGCACCAATGCCTATTATGATTATGCACGATTCTGTGCTGACCGTGAAAACGGAAAGTGGTACACGGGCGGCTTTGATGAAATAAGCAGTGAGCATATAGATGTCACAATAGTTTCCGCCTCTTCTTCAAGCTATCTTTCTGAGGAAAATATAATCCATACTCCCGACAAAATAGCAGACGGACTTCTTGCAACCTCTTGGGTTGAAGGTGTTTCAGGATATGGCGTAGGTCAGGAAATTACTCTGACTTTTGATGATGTTTATAATATTGACGGTTTTGTTATCAACGCGGGATATCAGCGTTCCGAACGTCTTTATGATAAGAATTCCCGTCCGTCCGAAATTCTTCTCACTTTCTCCGACGGTACAAGCGAATCCTTCCTGCTTGACGACATTTTCCGCTCTCAGCATATAAATCTCACTTCTCCGATTATGACGGATTCCGTAACTATTACAATTCTCTCGGCATATCGAGGAACATCCTTTGAGGATACGGCAATTGCTGAAATATCCTTCTCTGCAGTGGAAAGTAACCCTATGTTTTTATGTGAATGGGGAACTTATTAATAATCTGATATAATTAAAAAAATGTTGCATCCGATGATTGTGATGCAACATTTTATTTTAGCTTATCCGTTTATTCGGTTTTCCATAAATCGGGATTGTAATAATAAAGCGGCTTCCATGGTCTTCCATAATCCGTACCCACACGTTTATATCCGAATGCTGCCTCATTATTACCGAGCAGTGTGGCATTATCAATACAAGCAAAGCCTTCTTCGGCATTGCCTTTTTCAATTCCTATGTGATAATTTGCACTTACAGGTACGGTAAAATCAAGCTGTATATCCTCCCAGTCAGTGTTGCTGAAATCCCTGTATGCTGCAAGCTCTCCCGTTTCAAGATTTCTTACAAACATCCTGCAGGTACATCCCGAGGTTTTTACTCTTGCCCAGAAGCAGCAGGGCTCTGCACAAGAGATGTATAGTCCCTGATAAATCGCAGCATCCCCCTCATCGAGATGGGAAATATAGCCGTATGCTTTTCCCGTACCTTCACTTTCTTCTTCATAAAGAGCAACACCTACGGAATCGGGATTCTTGTTTTTTCTGTCACTCCAGAAAACAAATCCTCCGTTTTCAAATCCGCCGTTTATAAACTGCTTTGATGAATGGAAATAATTCATATCCGTTATCCGGGTTTCAAAGAAATTCGGTTCAATGGCATCAATTGTGTTATTTTCAAAACGGAGATGCGTTACGGGAGGGAATCCTGCCCTTGTTGTATAGGGGTTATAATTCCAGTTTCCCATAGTCTGAAAATAATTATCGTGTACATATACATTTCTGACTTCAACCTTGCTCTGATCAGGGCAGTCGATTCCCCATAATATCATGCCGAATGCCTTGCAGTGGTTTGAGCGAAGATTGTTATGGTCGATTTCGATATTAAGTGAAGGCTCGGGTTCATCCGAAGACCACCATTCACTTTTTCTCGGATCGCAGTATGAAGAGAAAATATAAACAGAGTCGTCACCTGTGAACATTTCACAGCCTGTGATTCTGATGTTCTGACAGTTCATAAGGCATATTCCGTCACCGTTGCCGTGGCTCCAGTTATCTATCCTTACATTTTTTATAAGTCCGTTTCTGCTTGTAAACGGCATCATAGCATAAGAATGATAGTCGGTGATGTGTATGTCTGAAATTTCAAATCCGTCAACACGGTAGAAGCCGACAGGGCATATTTTCATAATAAGCTCGGGCACGGTATCGGGCATCATTCTGACAGTACCGTTTCCTGTGACTCTGATATTTTTTGTTCCTTCGGGCGCAAAAATGAGAGGGAAGTTATAATACCACAAATGACTCCATTTTATATCGGGAGAAATATTGTGTCCGTATTCGGGCTTATAAGGGATATATTCTCCCTTTACGGGCTTTACATAATCTTCCCGGGAGCTGCTTTGAAAAAGCTCAGCTCCGTCTTCAAAATGAATTTCTGTGTTGCTTTTAAGAATAATTCCACCGCTGAGAAACACTCGTCCGGCAGGCAGTATAACCGTGCCGCCGCCCATAGAATAAACATAATCTATTGCATCCTGAATTGCTTTTCTGTCGTTTGTTTTTCCGTCTCCCTTTGCATTGAAAGGAGCATCAGTAACATAAACACTTAAATACTCAGCCATAAGAACCCCCCTATTTTAACAGTATATTCTGATTGTATCATACCCTGTATTTTCTTTCAATAATATTTATTAAGTTTAGTGGCTGCACAAGAAAACGGCTTCGCCGTACGCCTGCGGCGAAACGCTTTCGTATAGTCCATCGCCGAGGGAAGTTTACTTCCCGTTCGGCGGGACATATAATCTTTTTACTTTATAGGAAGAAATTTCCTATAAAATAAAAAAATCCTGCTGACTGTTTATAGTCGGCAGGATTCTGCTGAAATTT
>JAZSNB010000131.1:0-7318 GCA_045536195.1 Acutalibacteraceae bacterium | reverse complement strand
TTACCAGATAACTCTTGTTTCGATTTCTTCGGTTGCGAGCTTTATGAAATCGGCTACGGGTTGGACGCCCTGGTCGCCGTGGCCGCGTTTTCTTACGGAAACGGTGCCGTCTTCAGCTTCCTTGTCACCGATAACAAGCATATAGGGGATTTTTTCAAGCTGAGCTTCTCTGAGCTTATAGCCGAGCTTTTCGCTTCTTGTGTCAACATCAACCTTTACGATGCCTGCTTCCTCAAGGGCCTTTTTAACTGCATAGGCGGCATCCTGATGGCGGTCTGCGATGGGAAGGATGCGAACCTGCTCGGGAGCGAGCCACAGGGGGAATGCGCCTGCATACTTTTCGATAAGAAGAGCGAGAGTTCTTTCGTAGCAGCCGATTGATGTTCTGTGGATAATATAGGGATTCTTCTTTGTGCCGTCTGCTGCAACATATTCCATTCCGAATTTTTCTGCAAGCATCTGGTCGATCTGAATTGTGATAAGAGTGTCTTCCTTGCCGTGAACGTTCTTGATCTGAATATCAAGCTTGGGTCCGTAGAAAGCAGCCTCACCGATACCTACCTTATAGGTGATGCCGAGGTTATCAAGAATTTCCTTCATAATACCCTGAGCCTCATCCCACTGCTCGGGAGTGCCGATATATTTTTCGTTGTCTTCGGGATCCCACTGTGAGAAACGGTAGGAAACATCCTCATAAAGACCGAGAGTTTCAAGCATAAATGTTGTAAGCTCAAGACAGCGTCTGAATTCATCAGCAAGCTGCTCGGGAGTACACATAAGATGGCCCTCGGAAATTGTGAACTGTCTTACGCGGATAAGACCGTGCATTTCACCCGATGCTTCATTTCTGAAAAGAGTTGATGTTTCGACAAGACGCATGGCAAGATCGCGGTATGAACGGGCACGGTTAAGATATGCCTGATACTGGAAGGGACAAGTCATGGGACGGAGTGCAAATACCTCATCATCCTTTTCTTCATCGCCCAATACAAACATACCGTCCTTATAGTGATCCCAGTGGCCTGAAATCTTATAAAGATCACTCTTTGCCATAAGAGGAGTTTTTGTTCTTACCCAGCCTCTTCTTCTTTCCTCGTCTTCAACGAATCTCTGAAGAGTCTGAATAATATCGCATCCCTTGGGAAGAAGAATGGGAAGACCCTGACCGATGGATTCAACTGTTGTGAAGATCTCAAGATCTCTGCCAAGCTTATTGTGGTCGCGGCGCTTTGCCTCTTCAAGTGCTTCAAGATGAGCCTCTAAATCAGCCTGCTTTGTGAAGGCTGTGCCGTAGATACGCTGCAGCATCTTGTTCTTTTCGTCGCCTCGCCAGTATGCACCTGTGCAGGATGTGAGCTTGAATGCCTTTACACGGGAGGTATCGGGAATATGAGGACCTGCACAAAGCTCTGTGAATTCACCCTGCTTGTAGAAGCTGATGTTTTCACCCTTTTCAGCATGCTCCTTTATAAGCTCAACCTTGTAGATTTCGCCCTTTTCCTCATAGAACTTAATTGCTTCATCGGGAGTCATTTCAAACTGCTCAAGAACAAGTCCCTCTTTAACAATTTTCTTCATTTCAGCTTCAATCTTTTCAAGCTCCTCGGGAGAAAATGCCTTGGGAACATCAAAATCATAGTAAAAGCCCTTGTCGATTGCAGGACCGATAGCAAGCTTTGCATCAGGATAAAGTCTTTTAACTGCCTGAGCAAGAATATGAGAAGCGGTGTGGCGGAATGCCTTTTTACCCTCTTCATCATCAAAGGTAAGAAATTCTACTTCACAGTCACTGTTGATTTTTGTACGGAGGTCCTTTACCTCGCCGTCAATTTTACAAACACAGACAGCCTTATAAAGACCTGCACCGATGGATTTTGCAATTTCGCCGGCAGAAATGCCTGCTTCAAACTGCTTGATGTCATCTCTGAGTTTTACATTTACCATAATAAACACCTCTGAATTTTATTCGTATTACTTTGATTTACTTAATTAAAACGGCTTTCACCCGGGGTATATATTTTCTTTACAGAAAGCTGTTTTTTCATACAAAGAAAAAACAGCCTCACCCTGAAAACAGGATGAAGCTGATGCTCCACGGTTCCACCCGTATTGACAGAAAATCTGCCCGCTCAAAAAGTTTTTAACGGCACTTAACCGGCAATCCTTGAATCTTTACGGACTGCACTCGGGAGCGGTAGCAATTGAAAACCGACAAATATTCCGCTTTCAGCATCACGCGGAACTCTCTGAAAAAGCCCTGTTTTCTGCTTCTCCGTCAACGTATTGGTACTATTTCATAAACATTCTATATTACTTTTGTGAAAAAGTCAAGATAAATCAGAATTTATCCTTCCTGTTGTCCCTGATTTGTTATGTCACTGGATTTATATTCTGCCGTTGCTTCTATTGTTCCCTCATATTTATCAAGATATTCCATAATCTCATCATTTGTGAGAAGATCAAGTCCGGGTGAAAACCAACCTTCAGCGGTTCTGGTTACATCCTTTGTTCCGTCGGGATTATAGAATGTATATATGGGATAAGAATTTGCAGAATCAAAATCAAAGCGGTAAACGAAGCATCTCAGAGCTCCGTCTTCATTATAATACCACGTAAAATCGGAATCACCGTAGAATTCTATCCATCCCGTTTCAGTATTATAGCTTGCCGATGCCAGCACCTGTTCCTTTTCATCAAAGAAAACCGCATGTACTTTTATATCATCAGTAACGAAAAAATACTGGGCATCATCGCTTTTAAGTATTTTATCGTGAGCGGCATCGGGGAAATATGAATCCTTTGCTTCAATTTCTTCAAAAGAGTCAAAATCTATTTCAGAAATGCTTTTTTCAAATTCCGCATCCGGCACAGGCTCCATGAATTGGGGAGACATCTCGTTTATGTCAAGAAGCTCTGCCGTTGTGAATTCAACGGGGGGATGCGTCTCAAATTCGGTAGCTTCCTCTGCAGAATCCGTACATGCACCGAGAAGAAGCATCAGAACCGGAATAAGGGCAATAAATAATTTTTTCATATCATCAACACTTTCAGAAATTAAAATACAAATTCGAAGAAGGGTGCTTTGTAGCCATTCTTCTTAAGGCTGAAATATCTGTCTGCATTCACATAAATTCCGTATACCGTACTCAGCCAGCCTGCCATAATACCGCCGATTTTTCTGAAGAATCCTATCTTTTCGGGGGTGTAGTCATCGTCCTTTTCAAGGGTGAAATTTATATATTCCTCATTTGTTTCAAGATTATATGTAGTCACCTTTATTGAATCGGATGAAAAATCAAGAACATTATAGTAGCTGTCGGTAAGCTTTTCCATACCGATAGAAACCAGATCGCTGTATACTATTTCCGCATCCTCCTCAGGTCTGCCGATAGATGTGGACACAAGATATACGGTGCCTGCCGCATTGTTTACGGTTTTGCCGTCTTCTATCTTTTCCACGCTCTTGCTGTTATAAATAACATCAGAAACAGAATAGTGATGGGAATGGCCCATAAGCACAAGATCAACATGGAATTCATCAAATATGGGGGAGAAAAGTATTCTGAGAAGCTTGCATTCGCTTTCTCTATGAGGAATACTTCCGCCGTAAAGGTCGTGATGCATCATAACAACACGCCATTTTGCTTCGGGATGCTCCTTCACAGCCTGCTTTATCATACTTCTGTGAGCGGATGCACTTGCATTATTTGTATCCACCACAAGGAAAAGCACATCGCCCTTTACAAAATAATAGTTACCGGACTGATAGCCGCTCATTGCACCGAACATTTCATTGGGGAAATTGGTAAAATACTTGAAGTCAAAGCTGTGGCGGTCGTGGTTACCCATTACATTTGCAAAGGTAAGAGAACGTGAAGCCTCTGAGAAGGTAAGTCCTTCATATTCAACTCTCTGCCCCTCGGTTGCCATATCTCCGCCTGAAAGAATGAGGCTTATATCGGAGTTTTGCTGTGCCTTGAAAAGAAGATCTGCAAAGGCAAAGGATGTTTTCTTAAGGCTTGTTTCATCCTCGGGATTGTCATAAACGTGAATATCGGACATATAAAGTGCGCTGAAGGTTTCGTCATCGGTTCTGAAAGAATAAACCGCACTCCTTTCATCGTCCGTAACACAGGTATAGTAATAGGTTTTATTCTCTTCGAGTCCCGTTACGGTAACCTTTGCTGCTTTATCTTCCTGATAAGTGGTAATTATTTCACCTGTAAAGCCTTCGGCATCCTTCATATCCTCGTTTTCGCTGATTAAAACCTCGCAGGCTTTTGCATCCGACGGCATATACCAATGAAAATTTCTTTCACTGTCGTCCTTACCGGGATTTACGGTGATGCCTCTTTTTGCTTCTTCGGTATCCGCTCACTGCTTTTCAAGGGCAGCTGTGTTTTTATCAGCTTCACCTTCTTCAGCAGGTGCTTCGGCTTCATCATCAGCTGTAGAATCAGCAGTCAGGGGAGCGGTTGTTTCTTCGGCTGCTTCCGTTGTGGCATACACAGGCACAAGACCTGTGAAAAGCACCATAAGAGACAGAACTACGCTTAAAATTCTTTTTGCTGTTTTCATTTTTTACCCTGCCTTTAATTAAAATACGGTTTCAAAGAAATCCACATTGAAGCCGTCTTCCGTAAGATCTGAATATCTTCCGATATTATTGAACACAGCATAAATTGTTCCGAATGCACCGAGAATTTTGCCTATAAGCTTTCTGAAAAAGCTGATTTCAGGTGCTTTATAATCATCATCCTTTGTAAGAGTGAAGCTTGCAAATTCCTCATCGCTTCCTCTTTCATATGTTGTTACGGTAATGGCATCCTCTGAAAAGTCAATTATGTTATAAAGCCTGTCGGTGAATTCATCCATACCGATAGCAACACGGTCGGAATAAACACCCTCTTCATCACGGGGTCTGCCAACGGATGCGGAAACCATATAAACAGTACCCTGAGCATTGTTTATAACATCACCGTTTTCAAGCTCTTCGGCAATTTCACCGTTATAAAGCACGTGAGAGATACTGTAGTGATGAGAATGACCCGTAAGCACAAGGTCAATATTGAACTCATCAAATATGGGAGAAAGTATCATTCTTAAAAGATTGTTTTCGCTTTCTCTGTGCTCAATGCTGCCGCCGTAGAGATCGTGATGCATCATAACAACACGCCACTTTGCACCGGGATTGTTTTCAACCGCGTTTTTGATAAAATTACGGTGATCGGTGGAGCTGGCATTGTTTGAGTCAATAACAAGGAAAAGCACATCACCCTTGACAAAATAATAGTTTCCGCCCTGAGGTGAACTTATCATTCCTTCATCTTCATTGGGAAGATTCATAAAATACTTATAAGCTATGCCCTTGCGGTCATGGTTTCCGATGGCAGTAGCAAAAGAAAGGGAGCGGGACACGGGAGAAAAAGTAAGTCCCTGATACTCTGTAAGAAGACCGTCTGTTGCCTGATCGCCTGCAGAAAGTATCATATTGATATCATTCTTAAGAGTAACCTCTGTGAGAAGATCTGCAAATTCATAAGCAGTAGCCTTTGTGTCACCTGTCTCTTCATCAAGAGTGATGTGAATGTCAGACATATAAAGAGCAGAGAAGCTGTCGTCTTCAACTGTTTCAAAGGAATAAACAGAGCTCTTTTCGGTGCCTGAAATACAGGTGTAATAATAAGTTTCTCCTGCGTCAAGTCCTGTTACGGTTACCTTTGCCACATTACTGCCGTGCTTATCGGAAATAACCTCGCCTTCAAAGCTCTCAGCGCCTGCAAAAAACATATTGGTGCTTATTTCCACACTGCACGAGGTTACGCTTTCGGGCATATACCAGGAAAAGTTTCTTTCGGTTTCATCCTTGCCGGGCTGCATAATGATACCTCTGGCTGCCTCTTCGGTATCCTGCCAGTAAATATCCCATACTGAAACTGCGGATGCAAAAACCGTTGCAGTAAAAATCATAATTACTGCAAGAACGATACTTAAAATGCTTCTGAACTTTTTCATAAAACAAACACTCCTTTTAATATGTTATAAGCTCATTGAAAACCTTTATTGCATAGTTATCGGACATACCTGAAATATAATCAAGTATTGCACCTTTATAAATTTCCTCTGTTTCAAGACAGCCGTAAATCTTTTTATTCCGGCACTTGACCGTTTTTTCGGTAAGATTTCCGAACATATCAAGTCCGGGCTCGCAGAACTTACTGAGCCATTCAGCAAATGCACCCATAAGCTCGGGATATATCTCTGCTTTTTTACGGAGACTTGCAAGGGTGTCTTCTCCGTCGTAGCACTCGAGAAGAACAAGAAAAATCTGCTCGATTACGAGGCGGGCATATTTTGTAAAGGTGTCAAGACGCGGATTTCTGTAGATGAATTCATAATTGAACTGCTTTATTTCCATAAGCTGCTGTGCAAAGGTATCGCTGAGACAAATACCCTTTTCGGGAGATGAATTCTTACTTATGTCTGAAATCATATTATGAATTATAACTGTGGTGTTTATTGCCATTTTGTCATATGCCTTTGCCATATCAGACAATGAGTCAATATTCTCTTTTGTAAGAAAGCGGAGCCTTATGGCATCCTCAATATCTCTTCCCACATAGGCAATTTTATCTGAAATTTTTACCACACAGCCCTCCCACGTATAGGGCTGATACTGACCGCATTCTGTAAAATCTGTCAGATCAATATATTCTTTTCTCGGCTTGAGTCCGTTTTCATCAACCTCACCGCAGTGGGAAATTATTCCGTCACGCACGGCATAGGTGAGATTCAGGTTACGGTAAACTCTGTAGTCATCCTCCAGAAGCTCTATATTGTCTACAAAATGCAGACCGTTTTTTTCGTGGAAAAAACTTTTTCCCAGATATTTTTTTGAAATTGCATCAAGCTCTCTTTCACCCTGATGACCGAAAGGAGCGTGTCCCAGGTCATGACCTATGGCAATTGCACGGGTCAGATCAACACTGAGCCCCAGCTGCTTTGCAATTGTAGTGCTTACCGACTCCACGTGAGACACATGCTCCATACGTGTGCATATGTGGTCATTTTCAATATTGAAAAAAACCTGTGTCTTATGCTTGAGACGTCTGTATGCAAGAGAATGAAGAATACGCGTATAGTCCCTTTCAAACGGATCTCTGCAATCATTCGGTTTTGTGTAAATTTCATCCTGACGGACCGTAAGCTCATCAAAGCCGGGATTTCCGGGAAAAGCACCGTAGGAGGAAAAAACACCCTCTGTTCTTATTGCCACAACCAACACCCCTTTTATCAAATAAGAAGTAACAGTAAAAAG
>JAZSNB010000093.1:0-23033 GCA_045536195.1 Acutalibacteraceae bacterium | reverse complement strand
TTTATAAACATTTCTCTGCTCTTCAGTAAGCTCAATGCTTCCGTCATAGAAGGTAAGCCATGTGTTTATTCCGTAGGAGCTGTTCTCAAGACCTGCCGCAAGATTAAATATCTCACCGGTCAGGCCTACTGCAGTTTCCAATGCAGACTCTTCGGGAAGTGAAAAATCCCAGACCTCAGCGGTGACGGATGTCTCAGCAATTACCTCGTCGTTATATAATAATTCGACCGGAGCAGTATATGTTCCTGCCGGTGTGTCGTCGGAGCTCACGGTTTCTATATAAAATGTCTGATTAAGATTTTTCTCAATCGTAACAGGTGTTTTTTCATCGTAGGGAATGAGACCGTCGGGGAAATAATCCGAGAATATGCTTCCTTTAAGCGGAACGTCTATATATGCTTCGCGGTATACTGAGGATTTCAGAGTGTTGCCTTTTTGGTCCGTAAAGTCACCCACTCTGACAGCTATCTGCACATCTTTCTTTGCTGCTACACTGAGCTGACAGCCTTCCCGCTCATTTTTAGCAAGAGATATTGAAAAATTCTCATTGTCGGAGATGTTGTCGGTCTGCAGGATTTTGACTGCAGCATACTGAAAACCGTAGCTAAGATTTTCTTCAGAGGTCTCAACACCGCCCTGAGAAGCAAAAACGCGGTAAACGGGGTAGAGCCATTGTGTCGGAAGCATTATTCTGAAACAGAAAAGACTGAAAATGAAAACAGCACAAACAGATAATATACCGGTTTTTACGGCTGCTTTTTTACCGTAAAGTCCTTTGAAGAACAGAGTAAGGAGAACCGCAATAACAAGAAATACAACAATATAGGAGCAGCATATTGCAAATTCATTGCTGTCGTAAGCAGCTAACTTTTTACCGATATCAAGTGTGTTGTTCAGAATAAGACAAATACTGCATTGCAGACCGTAAAATACAGCCATTGTTATAACAGCGGATAAAGCAATCCGCAATTTTGAAGGCTTTTTTCCTGATGCAAGCACTGCATTGACACCAAGACCGCCTGCTGCGATAGTTGCTATTATGGGGCAGATAATGACCATGGCGATATTAGACCATGAAAGGAAAAAAGGATAATAAACAGCAAGTGCCGCTATGTTCAGGATAAAAAACACTGCTTCTGTAATAAGTAAGATTTTCTTTTTTTCTTTACTCATCAGGTTCACCTTCCAAAAAAATACTGATAATACTATTTAACCATAATTTTTGTTAAAAATCAATGATTTCTGTGGCAAATCAACAAAAAAAAGATGTACCTCTCCGAAAAAAGGTACATCCTCCGATTGTTGATAAAACTATATTATTTCTTTCTGCAAAAAAACTTTATGCACAGATATTGAAACAAAAGTGAATTTTACATTTATGTTATATTATGTTTTTCATCAATCTTGCCGCGGCTTTTTACTTAAGCCTTGGACTTAGCAAAGCATTCGCTGCAGAGAACAGCTCTGTCATCACGGGGTTTGAAGGGAACCTTTGCCTCGCCGCCGCACTGGCTGCAGGTTGTAACAAAGTATTCTCTTTCTCCCTTAGCTGCCTGCTTACGTGCATTACGGCATTCCTTACAACGCTGGGGTTCGTTTACAAAACCCTTTTCTGCATAGAATTCCTGTTCGCCTGCTGTGAACACGAACTCGTTGCCGCATTCTTTGCACTGGAGTGTTTTGTCTTCGTACATAGTGCTACCTCGCTTAAAATTTTTTTACCGAAAGTGCCTATATGGTACCTAAGGCATATATCAGAACAGCTCTCCTGGCTGTTATGAACGGTTGTTGCTTAAAAAACGGCTGAGCTTGTTTCTTACACGCTGAATTGCATTATCAACTGCTTTCTCAGTAATATTAAGCTTTTCGGATATTTCTTTATAGCTTTCCCCTTCAAGATGAAAGCGTATCACTGAATACTCCAGTTCTGAAAGCTCATTTCTGAGAAACATACGGATTGCTTTTGTTTCTTCTTCCGAAATGATTTTGTCTTCAGGTGATAAACCTGATGTGATTTCAATATTTTCAATTGAAACGATTCCGCCCGGAGGAGAATTCCTTTTTCTTGTTGCAGCCCTGACAGCACCGAGCATTGCATTTGAAATGCATTTTGATGCATAAGTTCTGAAGGCGGCATTTTTTTCAGGAAGATAAGTGCCTATAGCAGACTTCAGTCCCAGAAGACCTTCCTGAATCAGATCGTCACACTCAAGTGAAAAAACGGAATTCTTCAGAAGATAATCATTGACTAAAACTGCTGCGGTTATTTTTACTGTTTCTTTGTATCTTTCCAGAAGCAGTGTTTCCGCATTGACATCACCGTTTCCGGCAAGTCTGACGAGATCCTCATCCGTCATAAATGAAAAATCTTTGATTTCTGAGGTCATAACAATTCCTCTTTGAAAATTTAACAATCATATCTTACGAAAAAAAAACTCATTTGTCAATAGCAAACCCTGTGATTTTTGCTTATTTTTTACGATTTTTACACAGAAAAATGTAAAAATTTTATGAAAAGAGTAATTTTTTCAGCTTCTTATGTTAAAACATTGTTAAAAAAAGACCGGCTCTAAATTAATCAAAGCCGATCTTTTTACAGTATTTATTTTATGTTAATGCTGTTTTATCAGAAGAGATTTGAGAAAAATCTTACGATAATTGCATACCAGTTGTTGAATTCAGCAAATAAGAAATCAAGAACACCGAGATTTACATATGTGCCTACAGGATCAGATGTGCCTGCCTTTTCTGCTGCATCAAGAAGGAAAGCCTGAGTATAAACTATTCCGCCTTCACCGAAAACTTCAGCTCTTACATAATCGCCGAGAACATCTTCATAATCGTTAAGATCGATAGTAGCGTTGTCAGCTTTCTGAGTGCAGATGAGTTCTCCGTCAGAAATCCAGCGAACGATAAGTGCGTCGGTAGTATTGATTGTGATTTCATCGGTTGCTTCGTTTACTGCAATTGAAGTGATACGGGGATCCTTTTCACAGGTGTTGTAGCCTTCATCATCAAGTGTTGAATATGTGATTCCGATGCTTTCGTCTGCATCATATTCGCCGTTTTCAATGCCGTTTATTTTTGCTTCCATTGAAAGAGCAGTTGCGTTTACTTTGTTGTAAAGCTCTGTTTCGCCGTAGAATTCCTTGAGGGATGCTGCGATATCAACAAGCTCGTCATAGTTTCCGAGGCAATGGCTTGCTGCAAAGAATTCACCGTTCTGAAGGCTTGCCTTGAGAGAAGCGGAGGTCTGATCCTCCATAAGAGCAAGAACATAGCCTGTGTCGATAACACTGAGCTGGTGCGCATCTGAGGAGGCGATTGCATAAACGTTTTCACCGTTTGCTGCAAATCTCTTAAGAAGATTGTCCCACAAAACTCTGTCAAAGCGTGTTCTGTTGTCGCCCTTTGAGTTCATATCAATACCGATACATGTATCGAAATTTTCAATGAGGTAGGAGAACTTATTTATATAGTAATTATAAACAGGATTGCTTTCATTATAAGCTTCGTCGGAGTGAATTTCATATCTTGCCTTTGTGTATTCACCGGGATGGTTGATTACGCTTACGCCGCCAAGCTTATGAACACCTTTAACAGCATCTTCATATGTTGTGATGGTATTGTCAACATGATCAACAAACCAGCTGTTTACATGTGCGTTTACGGAAACAGCGTTGTTTTCGATGCCGTAGGGAACTCTGAGAACCTTTCTGCCGTCTGCGAGAGTAAGATAGTCATCACCGTTTTCTGCAGTGCCGTAGGTATAAGCAGTGCCGTCTGAGAAAGTGCCCTCGTTGCCGAGATAAACGAGCTCACCTTCACTTTTGCCCACAAGACTCATAACACCGTAGATAAGACCGTTGGGATTGGGATCTGCCCATGAATAGTTAACTGTGCCGTGGTCTGTTGTAGCCACAATGTCAAAGTCTGCTGCAACGTGACGTTCAACAGATGAGAATAAATTATCGTCGCCGTCACTTGCGTTTGTATGGCTGTGAAGTGCGGTTTTATATGCCGTGACGCTGTTCCAATCGATATCGGCATATGGGTTTGTTATTACATAAGCACCGTCTTCGGCTGAAGCGAAAGCGCTGAATGCAAAGGGGATGCACATTGCGATTGCTAAAAAGACAGCAATAACTGATCTGAAGTTTTTCATGATTATTTCTCCTTTTTTCTCTATTTTCACAATAAATAATATCACACGAAAAGCTGTAATTCAATATTTATTTTATTTTTTTTGGTGCGGCACATGCACAGATCTCCACAGACTCTGCTCCGAAAATAAGAAGAGTTTTTGAAATTTCATTGGCTGTACAGCCTGTGGTAATAATATCATCTGCTACAAGAATTGTTTTACCGCTGATTATGTCGGCTTTATCCTTTTCCGGCTCAAAGACGCCCAGAAGATTGCCGCTTCTTTCAGTGCGGTTCAACAGATGCTGTTTAGGTGTTTTTACGGTTTTTCTCAGAAGCTTTTCGCAGGGTATACCGCTTATTGCAGATATCTCACGGGCAATAAGCTCTGCCTGATTATAGCCTCTTACGAATCTGTCGTATCTTCTCATAGGAATAAAAGTGATATAATCCGTTTTTTCAAGCATATCCCTTTCCCGCAGAGCTTCGGTAATAAGCTTTGCAATCGGTTTTGCAAGGTCGCGTCTGCCTCTGAACTTGAGTCTGTGGAGCGCACTTCTGGTTTTTCCTTCATAATAAAGCGGAACGCAAAGCTTATCATAATACTGACGCTTTGCGCAGATGCATTCCTTTGCAGATAAAAAGCATATATCACATCTGTTTTTCTTCCGGGAAGGGTGAAGCATCCTTTCACTGCAGTCTGAACAAAGAGAAGCCTTTGTATCGTTAATACCGTCACAGCCGGGACATCTTAAAGGGAAAAACGCGTTAAAAACAGCAGAAAATATCATAATATTCCGTTTTCCTTAAGCACCTTATTAAGTCTTGCTACGGGAAGCCCCATAACATTGTAGTAATCTCCGTTGATAGAGCTTATCATAACGGAGCCCTTCCCCTGAATTCCGTACGCTCCGGCTTTGTCAAAGGGAAGTCCGGTGGCAATATAGTCGTTTATTTCTTCGTCAGTAAGCTCACAGAAATTAACCTCGGTTCTTTCGGCAAAGCTGATTTTTTTGTCCTCGTGAAGAATGCAGACTCCCGTAAAAACCTCGTGAGTTTTTCCTGAAAGGCTTCTGAGCATTGAGAAGGCTTCTTCAGGGGAGTGAGGCTTGCCGAGAATAGCTTTACCCAGTACCACCACGGTATCGGAGGCTATAACGGTATCCCGGGGACAGATGCTTTTTACTGCCTCTCCTTTTAGCTCTGCCAGCTTTATAACAATTTCTTCCGGTGAAAGAGAGGGATCGCATTTCTCCTCTGCGTCGGAAACTTTTACGGTGAAATTCTCGGTAATATAGCCGAGAAGCTCTTTTCTTCTCGGCGATTTCGATGCAAGTATCAGTGCCATATCAGTTTTCTCCCAGCATAGCTTTCAGAGCTTTTGAAAGCTGATCGGGACAGGATGTAGGCTTGAAGCCGCAGCGGATATTTTCCACACGGCTTATTACGTCACGGGCATTCATTCCCTTTACAAGTGCTGATATGCCTGCTGTGTTTCCCTTGCAGCCTCCTATAAATTTTACGCTTTCGATAATTTCATTATCATTAAGCTCAATTTCAATTGCTGCTGCGCAGGTTCCTTTTGTTTTATATGTGTATGTCATAATCATTCTCCTTACATCATTTCGCTGTCGCCGTCTGAAAACAGCGATTTAATTTCATCCCAGTAGTTTTCTATGTCGCTAAGTGTGTCGTCCGCAGCCTTTTTTACCGAGCCGTATATATTGAATATTCTGCCCTTAAACTTGTTTTCGGGAGCCGTGAAGCTGTCGAGGGTATTTTTTATATCACTGTACTGTTTGATGATATCCGCTTTCCACTCGGAAAGCTTTTCGGGAGCTGTGAATATTTCGGAGGTTTTTATATCTGCCGTGTTTATTATACTGCCTGCTTTTGTCTTAACCGTTTCAGCGAAGCTTACAACAGAGCTTTTAAGTCCCGATATTTTTTTCATAAGCTTGTTGATATCAGCTGCAGCCTTCACGGTAAGCGTGAGGTCAACAGAGAAGATCACAAATATGATGATCAGTGCTATGTTCATAATACGGGGAGTTATATATGTCATAGCGAGGTGATACATGGGGGAAACAAAATATACGTAAACAAAAGCAAAAATTATCCAGTAGCACGAATGCTTGAAGCAGATTCTTCCGTGAAGATTAAGAAAATTATTTGAATAGTCCCACCACCGTGCGTGGAACAGCTTTTCCATAAGCCAGCTGGTGACATATTCAACCGTATCAGCAAGAATAATGCCCAGTATCAGAACCAGCCAGATTCTGCTTTCTATGGGTTTTGACAAAGGCACCAGTATAATTTCAAAAACCAGACATCCGGTTCCGTAAATAGGGCACATAGGACCGTAAAGAAAGCCGCTGTTGATAATCCGTCTTTCTCCCAGTGAACGGTAGGTGCATTCTATTGCCCAACCGACTGCACTGAATATGAAAAATAAAAATATGTATCCGGCAATGGGATGGTAAGTGTCAAGCATTATTGATTCCTCTTTATATTCTGTTATTTACTGCCGTTCATTTCAATATTGATTGAATCAAGACGGTCGTTAAACTTTTTTTTATTCTTTTCTTTTTTTGAAATTTTCATTTCCGTTGAGGCACAGTATTTGTCCGCAAAGGTTACAATAAAGCCTTCTCTTGAGGAGGGCGGAAGTATTGTAAGCGGCCACATATGTCTTAATATGATACGCTCTTCTTTTTTTGAAAGGTCAGGGCATAAAAGTTTTGCATTCATTGCGGCAAAGGCAGGATGCCTGAAGCCGTGGGGACGGTGGCTCATATCGGGGTCGTGCCAGTCGTAATAAACCAGGTCGTGCAGCAGAGCCGCTCTTGTGCATTCCTTTACACTCAATGAGAGCTTTTTTGAAAAGACATACGAAATATAAGTTACGGCACGGATATGATCCAGTCTGTTTGCCACGCTGTGCTGCGGATACACGCGCATAGACTGAACCTCTTCAGTTGCGTATAAGTCTCCGATAAGGGAGAAAAACTCAGGCTCCTTCTCGGGAGAAAGGGCATATGAGCGGACAAAAATGTCAAAAAGCTTTGCCATAAACTTAATCCTCTTAAAACAAATATATGTAATATTACCATAATATTATCAGAATTTCAATATGCACCTGTCTTTTTATTTTTGCTTCATTGACATTTTAATATTAATGTATTAAAATAACCTTTGTGAGTAGGTTGGGCAATTACGCACATTGTGTGAGGAAAGTCCGGGCTCCATAGAGCAGGATAACGGCTAACGGCCGCCGAGGGTGACCTTAAGGGAAAGTGCAACAGAGATATACCGCCTGTGAAAGCAGGTAAGGGTGGAAAGGCGAGGTAAGAGCTCACCGGCACACAGGAGACTGCTGTGCCCTGTAAACCCTATCCGGAGCAACACCGATAAAAGTGGCTTGCTCGGCCATAACTTTGAAGGGTGGCGTGAGTGCAGAAGCAATTCTGCACCAAGACAGATGATTGCCTTAAATGACAGAACCCGGCTTACAGACCGACTCGCACATATTGCAAAGCATTCCATATAATGTTATGGGGTGCTTTTTATGTATAAGAGTATATTACTTGCTATTGTTGTTGTATTCTTTGTAATGGGGATAGTGTGCTTTATCAGTTTTCTTCTTATAAAGTCTGCCTGCCCCGATAAAAAATCACATTTTTTTATCCTGTGTCCCTTTTCTGATTCCGACAGAGAGTGCAGTGTCAGAATAAGCTGTGTGTTGAGTATTATAACCGCGCTGGGTCTTCAGAAAAGATGCACGGTACTGGCGGTAGACGGCGGTATGGATGAACAAGAAAAGAAACTGCTTACCGCGGCTTTCTTCCACGCAGATAATGTGATAATCTGCAGAAAAGAAGAAATTGCTTCATTTGTTGGCAAAAAAACGCAATGATGTACCGAGAACGGTACTTTATATGTGTTATAATTATTGAAAAATAAGGAAAGACAGAAAGAACTATGCTTACTTTTTTAACAGGTACTTATTTCCCTTCAAAAAAAGAATATATCTATAAAGAAATCTGCAGTCTGCTTGAAAAGGGAGAAAAGGTTTATCTTATTGTGCCCGAACAGGCGAGCTTTGACCGCGACAGGGATTTTCTTCTCACCTACGGTGAAAGACTCAGCAATCTTCTCACCGTCACAAGCTTTACTCATCTTTCCCGCGATGTGCTTGAAGAAAACGGTCTGAGAGTGAAGCCTGAGGCAGACGAGGCTGCAAAGAATGTGCTTATGAGTCTGGCAGTGGAGGACTGCTCTGAGCATCTTGACATATTCTTACGCTATCAGGGCAAAGCGGCACTTGTGAAAAAGCTTATAAACGGCTATGCGGAAATTAAACAGCAGGGGCTGGGAACTGATGATCTTTTCAGAGTTTCGCGTTCCCTGCCCGACGGTATACTCAGAAACAAGACTCTTGAGACAGCAAGGGTCTTTTCGGCTTATGAGGCATCTCTTACGGGAAGGTTCTCGGAAAGCACGGATAATATAAGAGTTATGACAGATTTTCTTAAGGAAAAGAAAATCTTTAACGGTGCTTTTGTTTTCTTTGATGACTTCAGAGGCTTTACGGGAGCACAGATAAAGCTTATGACGGAAATAATCTGTCAGGCGGAAAAAAGCTATGTTTCCGTATGTGCCCCCGATAGTGTGAATGCATACGATTCGGGTTGTTTCACTCATGCTGTCAGAAACTGCAGAACGCTGAGAAGCAGTCTTTCTTTAAGAGGAGTTTCCTGTACTGAAGAAAAAATTCAGTCCTCCCATCCCGTAAAGGAGCTTGATGCTTTGCAGCATAATCTGTTTGCAGCTGAAAAGGAAATATACACTGAGGAATGCCCTGCTGTTACGGTATTAAGTGCCGCCGACAAATATGCCGAGTGCGACCTTGCGGCAATAAAAATAAAGGAGCTGCTTGAATCGGGACTTCGCTGTCGTGATATATGCATAACTGAAAGAAGCGGCAGCTATATGAACGCAATGGTAAGCTCTCTTAAAAAATACGGTATTCCCGTTTTTAAGGATAAGCGGGTGCCGATGTATGAATACCCGCTTATAAAAATGATTCTTTCCGCAGTTTCTGTTGCAGCCTGCGGATTTACCACGGACGAGGTTTTCTCCTATATAAAAACGGGGTTGGCAGGTGTGTCCGCGGAGGAATGCAGCAGACTTGAAAATTATATATATATCTGGCAGATTGACAGGGACAGATGGCTGAAGCCCTTCACGGGGCATCCCGACGGCTTCGGTGAAGAGGTTACAGCTTCAAGCAGCAAGAGACTTGAGGAAATAAACGGAATAAGAGAAAGAATAGTCCGTCCTCTCGTTTCTCTTAAATCCAAGCTGGAAAAAAATAACGGGGCATTATCCTGTAAGGCAGTTTATGAATTTCTCAGCGAAACGGATGCGGCAGGGGAATTTCTCAGCTATGCAAAATATCTTTATGAAAATGATAATGAAGAATCTGCAATTGAATGCTCTGCAGTATGGGATAAAACAATGCAGTCTCTCGATGCTCTTTATGAGAGCACGGGAGACAGAAAAGTAACGCCCCGCCGTTTCTCAGAGCTTTTGAAAATAATTCTTTCCAGTGCCGACGTGGGAAGGATTCCCGCAGGTATAGATGAAATAGTTATAGGAAAAGCAGGAAGAACAAGACATCTCGAGCCTGAGGCTGTTTTTGTGCTGGGCTGCAATGAAGGTGTTTTTCCCGCTCCTGCAGTAAGCACAGGACTTTTCAGCTCTGCTGAAAAAAGAATTTTAAGTACAAATGAATTTTCTCTTGAGAACATTCCCGAGAATATATACGGGGAGGAAAGAATGATTGCTTACTCCCTGCTTACAGGAGCCGGAAAGAAGCTTTTTGTTTCTTATTCCCGGGCATCATCCGACGGTGCCGTTTCTGAGCCATCGGAAATTATATCCGAGATAAAAGCAATACTTCCCCGGGTAAAGACAGAAGATGACAGAAAGCTTCCCGCTATTGAAAAAATCGGAAGTGCCGCCTCTGCACTTGAAGAATATGCGGCAAGATACCGTGAAAATTCTGTTTATTCGGCTTCGCTTAAAAAGTACGCTATGGAAAGTGAGCTTTCCCACAGAACAGGAGCAATTGAGGCTGCTGCAGAGGAAAAGCCCTTCAGAATTGAAAATGCTCAAACAGCACAAGGCTTATTCGGCAAGGATATGTATATTTCGCCTTCAAAGGCAGAGGTTTACCACAGCTGTGCCTTCAGATATTTCTGTCAGTACGGTATGAATCTCAGAAAGCCGTCTCCCGCAGACCTTGATGCGAGAATAAACGGACTGCTTATTCATCATCTGCTTGAAAATATTCTCATCAAAAAAACAAACGAACAGCTTACGGCGCTGGACGAAAATGCTCTTCGGGAGCTTATAGATGAAATTACCGAGAGCTTCATCACGGATTATATGGGCGGAAGACAGGATAAGGGTGTTATTCTCAACAGAAGCCTTGATAAAACCAAGGAAACAGCCTTTGCAATTCTTATAAGAATGATAAAAGAATTTTCCGTCAGCCGTTTTCGTACTGCTGCGGTAGAGCTTGAAATCAGTGAGGCGGGAGATGTTCCTCCCTACAGACTTCCTCTGTCGGACGGCGGCAGTATAACTGTCGGCGGTAAGGTAGACAGAGTGGATATTATGGAAGACGGCAGTAAGATATATCTCAGAGTTGTTGACTATAAAACAGGCGGGAAGGATTTCCGTCTCAGCGATGTGTTTGACGGTCTGAATATGCAGATGATCATATATCTTATGTGTCTGTGGAATAACGGCAGCAGGCTTTACGGTGATATTATCCCGGCAGGTATTCTTTATGTTCCTGCGAATAATTCGGGAGAAATGCTTCAGAGAAATGCCTCAGAGGATGATGTGGAGCTGCAGAGACTTCTTAACGGCAGAATGAACGGAATGATCCTTGAGGATGAAAATGTTTTACGCGGTATGGAAAGAGACTGCGAAGGCAGATTTATAAATGCATATATAGATGATAAAGGTCGTATGAAGGGAACCTTTCTTTCTCTTAAAGGCTTTAAGGCACTTAATGAAAAAACAGACAGTATTCTGATTTCTATGGGAGAAAGTCTGCACAAGGGTGAAATTGCCGCACTTCCCGTCATCGGCACCTCTTCTTATCAGTATACCTGCACCTACTGTGATTTCAAGGATGTGTGCAGACGTACCGATACCGGTGCAAGGCGTGAGCCTCTTTCCCTCACCCATAAGCAGGCGGCAGAGCTTTTGAAAGGAAGTGAAGAATAATGGCAGAAAGAAGCTGGACAATACCGCAGAAAAATGCAATTGAAGCATCACAGGGGACTGTGCTTGTTTCTGCTGCCGCAGGAAGCGGAAAGACGAGTGTGCTTGTTGAGCGTATTATAAGAAAGCTCACCTCGGAAGAAAATGCTGTTTCTCCCGATTCTCTTCTTGTTGTGACCTTCACAAATGCAGCTGCTCAGGAAATGCGTGCCCGTATCAGCAAAAGAATTGCACTGAAGGCAGCCTCAGAGCCTGCAAGACGTAATGAATATATCATTCTTTTATCAAAACTCAGTGAGATGCAGGTTTCAACAATGGACTCATTCTGTATGAACCTTGTAAAGGAGAACTGTCACACCGTCGGTATAGAGGCAGATTTCCGTATGCTTGAGCAAGGAGAGAATGAAGATCTCAAGAAAAAAGCTGCTGTGAAAGTGCTTGAAAGACGTTTTACGGAAAATGCCGACACCTTCCTCCCACTTGCCGGGATGTTTGAATCGGGAAAAAATGATTCGGGACTGATTGATACTGTCATAAGACTTGCGGATTTTTCAATGAGTGAGCCCTCCTCAGATGAATGGCTTGACTCAATTCTCGGTCAGTTTGTATATTCTTCCGCAGAAGACAGTATATGGGGCAGCACACTTATAAAGGAAATGTGCTTCGACCTTGATTACTGCGTGTATCTTTCCGATGCGGCACTCAGGGATATAGAAGAGGATGAGGAGCTTAAAAACGGATACTACGGACTTTTCTTTTCGGAGAATGCTTTGTTGAAAAGCACCCTTTCCGATTTGGCTTCAGTCTCGTGGAATGAAAAAATAAGTCTTGTTTCACATGCCCTTTCGGTCATTAAATCAAGCCGTCTGCCTTCATTGCCAAGAGGCTACACCGACAACCCTTCAAAGCTTTCTGCTCAGACAAAGCGCAATGAAATCAAGGATGTGCTTGAAAAAATCACAGCATATATGAATATAACGGAAGAGGATAACCGTGAGGATATGCCCGTGATAAGTGCTGTTGCCGCTGAGCTTATCACCACCGTAAAGGAATATAACAGAGAGCTTATTTCCGTAAAAAAGGAAATGTCCGCATATGATTTTTCGGATATCGCTCATTTTGCTCTTGAGCTTTTATACGATCCTTCAGCCGCCGATAAAAAGACTGCTCTTGCAAGAGAGCTCACCGACAGATTCAGTGAAATACTTATAGACGAATATCAGGATACTAACCGTGCACAGGACGGACTTTTTCGCGCTGTTTCAAAAAACGGAAAAAATATGTTTCTTGTGGGTGATGTGAAGCAGAGTATTTACCGTTTCCGTCTTGCAAGCCCTGAAATATTTATCGAGAAATGCAATGCCTTCCCTTATTATGACGGCAAAAGTGATGAGTCAAAAATTATTCTCGGTGAAAATTTCAGAAGCCGCAAGGGAATTCTTGATACCGTCAATTATATTTTTTCACTCATAATGACACCCGACTGCGGGGATATTGACTATAATGATGATGAAAAACTGAATTTTCCATCTTCAAAAACAGCCGATGAAACTGTTGATGCAGAGGTGTGTTTCATTGATGCAGGGGAGATGAAGCCGTATGAGGCAGAGGCTGAGTATATAGCCCGTGTTATCAGTAATGATATAAAAAATAAAGAACAGGTTGATGACGGCGGTACTTTGAGACCTGCCGCTCCTTCAGATTACTGTATTCTTCTTCGTTCTCCCTCGGGAATAGCAGAGCATTATATAAAGGCTCTTAAGAAAAAAGGTATTCCCGTGTGTTCAGATGTGAATCAGAGCTTTTTTGAAACTCCGGAAATCAGAACAATAATGTCCTATCTCAGAGTGATAGATAACCACGGTAAAGATATTGATATGCTTGCCGTTATGCTGTCGCCTCTTTTCGGCTTTACACCGGACGATGCTGCATCACTCAGAATAAAATACGGAAGAAAGGCTTCTTTGTATTCGTGCATTATTAAAGGCGAAAGTGACGGGAATGAGAAGTGCCGTTTTCTGAGAAAAAAGCTTGATTATTATAAAACTCTTGCCGCCTGTTCACCGGTTCATACACTTCTGAGAGAAATTTATGAAGATACCTCTTATCCCTTTGCAGCCGGTGCTATGAGCGAAGGAGAAATCCGAAAAAAGAATCTTCAGCTTCTTCTAGAAAAGGCCGAAAACAGCACAGGCTCATTTACCGATCTCGGTTCTTTTGTTCGGTATATGGATAAGCTCAGCGAAAACGGTGCCGATATGGGAGCCGCCTTATCGGGTAACGGTGTAAGAATTATGAGTATGCATAAATCCAAGGGACTTGAATTTCCCTTTGTTTTTATTGCCGGCTCGTCAAAGCTTTTTAATAAATCTGATCTCAGAACAAATCTTGTGATAAACCACGAGCTCGGCTTCGGCGCAAGAAGACGGGATGTGAAAAATCTCAGATGCTTCGACACGCTTTCTTCTCTCAGTGTGAAAAAAGTTAATAATTCCAATATGATGTCTGAGGAGCTTCGTATATATTATGTTGCTCTCACCAGGGCAAAGCAGAAGCTGTATATTCCGTCAGCCGTGAAAAAAGCCAGGAAAGCTCTTGATGAAACGGAATATCTTTTCTCCAATTGCGAAAAAATACATCCCTACACAATCAAAAATGCTTCATCTGCTTCAAGATGGATTATGATGTGTTTCCTCAGACACCCTGACGGGGGAAGTATCCGTGAAGCGAGACCCTATGACAAAAAGCCTCTGGGGGCAGTCAATATCAGCTTTGTTGATAATATATGCCCTGATACGGATGAGAACGATATTCCTGATATGTGTGAGCCTGATGAGGCAGTGGTAGAAGAAATCAGAAGGCGGGCATCCTTCAGATATAAATATTCTGATGTGGCAGCCTCTTTGTCCAAGCACACCGCATCCTCTCTCAGGGATGAGCATTTTGATCCTTCCGGCTTCGGTAAGGCTGTGCCCTCTTTTATGTATTCCACAGCATTTTCTCCTGCGGATATAGGCACCTTCACACACAGATTTTTGCAATACTGTGATTTTACAGCCTGCAAAACAGATATCGGGGCAGAATGCGAGCGTCTTGTTTCGGAAGGCAGATTCACGCTGAAGCAGGTGCAGAGCGTGGATATGGAAGCCATAAACGTATTTGTGAATTCCGATATAATGAAGCGGGCACAAAAGGCGGAAAAGCTTTTCAGAGAAAAGCAGTTCACCATTCTTAAAAGCGTTTCAGATATTGACGGCAGAGTTCCGGAGGAGTTCCGTGATGAAAAGACAGTTGTTATAGGAAAAATAGACCTTGTGTTCACCGAAGGAAGCAATGCTGTAATCGTTGACTATAAAACCGATAATATAAGTGATATCAGAGTGCTTGAGGAACGCTACCGTCAGCAGATGGAGGTCTATGCCGAGGCGGTGAGAAAATCTATGGGTCTTGAAGTCAGAGAGTGTATACTCTATTCTCTGAAGCTTAAAGACAGCATATCACTTGAACTTATGTGAAAATATCGAAAAAATTAAAAATAACTCTTGCTTTTTTTGCTGCAGTATGATAAAATGCTTTTGCTATTTAAGCGGAAGTATGTGAATAGTGTATTTCGACTGTTTATTTATGCTGTGAACTTTATTGAAAGAGGTGAAACGTATTATGAAGCAGGGAATCCATCCCAACTATAAGCCCACCGTTGTAAAGTGTGCTTGCGGTGCAACTTTTGAAACTGCATCAACAAAGGAAAACCTTCGTGTTGATATCTGCTCAAGTTGCCATCCTTTCTTTACAGGTAAACAGAAGCTCGTTGATACCGGCGGACGTGTTGACAGATTCAAAAAGCGCTATAATATCGAAACCAAATAAGTTGACATCAGCTTTTGAAACGGCATTTTTGATAAATGCCGTTTTTTTTCATAAAAAAGCTCTCAAGGAAATGTATTATTATGAAAGAATATATTACAATACAAAACCGCTACAGCGAAGAATATATTGTCAATAAATCAAGATTTATAGGATACTCGGCTCCCGTAACAACCCAGGAGCAGGCAGTTGAATTTGTAAATGAAATAAGAAAACGGCATCCCGATGCCACACACAATGTGTATGCATATATGATACGCACTCCCGAATATTCCCGCTATTCCGATGACGGTGAGCCTCAGGGAACGGCAGGCATGCCGGTGCTTGATGTTATAAAGAAGAACGGTCTTACCGATATATGTATTGTTGTTACAAGATATTTCGGGGGGATTCTTCTCGGTGCAGGCGGTCTTGTAAGAGCATATTCCCACAGTGCAAAAATTGCGGCAACCGGTGCGGGGATAATTACAATGAGTCCCTGCAGTGTGCTTAAGGTAGTGTGTGACTACGGTTTTTACGGAAGACTTGTTACTCTTGTTCCCGAATTCGGCGGAATTACGGAGAATACGGAATTTACCGAGAATGTTACTCTGATTTTCAGACTTCCCGCAAAAAATGAGGAAGCTTTTGTAAAAGAACTTACAGAAGAGAGCTTCGGTAAGGTTTTTGCAGAAAAAATCGGCGAAAAATTTGACAGCATATAAAAATATGAAAAATTTTTTTTGAAAAAATAAAGGGTTTTTAAGTTTTTTGTTATATATAGTTTATGTAAACGGTTTTTTTGTTGAAAGGCAGGTGTGAAAATGAGATTCAGCGAAGAATTTCTCTCGGAGCTCAGAGCAAGAACCGATATTGAAGAGCTTATAGGAAAATATACCGAAATCAAGCACAGAGGCTCAAGAACTCCCGTTGCGCTTTGTCCTTTTCATGCCGAAAAAACACCGAGCTTTGTTGTATACCGTGATACACAGTCATACTATTGCTTCGGCTGCGGTGCCGGCGGTGATGCAGTCACATTCATAAAAAATATAGAGCGGCTTGATTATACCGATGCTGTAAGATTTCTGTGTGAGCGTGCAGGGATGAATATGCCTCTGGACCCGGTGGATGATGAATATAACCGTTTAAGAAGAAGATGCTATGAGGCAAACAGGGAAGCTGCAAGGTTTTTTCATTCGGTGCTGTCTTCTCCCGAGGCTTCTCAGGCGAGGGAATATCTTTCAAAAAGACAGCTTGCTCCCGAAACGGTCAGACATTTCGGTCTCGGCTTTGCTCCCGATAAGTGGGATGCGCTTATTAAACATATGAAAACCAAGGGCTTTACTGAAAATGAGCTTGTGGCGTTTGACCTTGCTAAAAAGACCTCAAAGGGCGGAACAATAGATTCTTTCCGCAACCGCCTTATGTTTCCCATAATAGATCTCAGAGGAAATGTCATTGCTTTCGGGGGGCGTGTGCTGGATGATTCAAAGCCGAAGTATCTGAACACCTCCGATACTGTGGTTTATAAAAAGAGCCAGGCTATGTATGCTTTGAATTTCGCAAAAAATACAAGTGACAGAAAGCTTATTCTTTGTGAAGGCTATATGGATGTCATTGCTATGCATCAGGCAGGCTTTACCAATGCCGTAGCAGGTCTCGGCACTGCTTTTACAACAGAGCAGATATCTCTGCTGTCAAGGTATTGTGATGAGCTGACCCTTTGCTTCGACTCTGATGAGGCCGGCAAGAAAGCTACAAAGCGTGCTCTTTCAATGCTTTCATCTTCACCTATGAAGCTGAAGGTTATGTCTCTTGCCGACGGTAAGGACCCCGATGAGATTATAAAATCCCGGGGCAAGGAAAAAATGAACTCAATAATAAACGAGGCTCTTAATGATACGGAATATGCACTTGAGGAAGCAAAAAGCAGATATGATATCACAAAGGAAGACGGAAAGCTGGGTTTTCTTAACGAAGCCGTCGTTGTGCTTTCATCCGTAAAAAATGCAATAGAAAGAGATATCTATATAGCAAAGCTTTCTGAAGAACTGGGAGTCAGAAGAGAAGCGATAGCTGCGCAGACGGAAAAACAGAAGCGCTTCAATAAAAAAGCGCGTGAAACTGCCAGATTCAATGAGTGCCTGCAGACGGTGCTGGGTGAAGATAAAATAAAGTCACCGAATCCCGAAAAAAGAGGTAATCTCAGAGCCGTGAAGGCAGAGGAAATAATTCTTGCCTCACTGCTCAGACATCCCGATTATATGAAGAAGCTTTCGGGGGAGCTTTCCGCGGATGTGTTTGTTACGGATTTTAACAGGCGGTATTTTGAGGATATTTCAGGAAGAATATTATCAGGAAAAAGCCTTGAGCTGTTTTCCTTCGGCGAGTATTCGGAGAATGAGGAAATGAGCTATCTGTCATACCTTTATGCAAAGGGCAGTGAGCTGGGAAATTCTCCCGAGGAATGCCGTCAGTGTATAAAGACATTGCTGGAAGAGAAAAACAAAAAGAATGTTCCCGATGTGTCAAAGCTTTCAGACGATGAATTCAGGGAATTATTCAAGAGAAAAAAGGAAAATAATTAACCGGAGGGTGTGCAAATATGGAAGGACAGGATAAAAAAACGGTAATCAATCATCTGATTGAAAGAGGTAAGGCTGCAGGTAAGCTTTCAACTCAGGACATTGACTCTATAATGATAGAGCTTGACTTTGACGTTGAAGAGCTCGACAAATTATATGAGCTTATTGATGCAAACAATATCGAGCTTATTGACGATATGAACGAGGCTGCAATGGATACATTGAGCTTTGACTCAGATATAGCAAAGGCATACGATACAGGTGAAGACAGTAAGGCTCTCACAATGGATGACCCCGTAAAGGTATATCTTAAGGAAATCGGTAAGATTCCTCTTCTTACCGCAGAAGAAGAAATTGACCTTGCTATAAGAATTGCACAGGATGATGTTGCCGCAAAGCGCAGACTTGAAGAGGCAAACCTTCGTCTTGTAGTAAGTATTGCAAAGAAATATTCAGGCAGAGGTATGCAGTTCCTTGATCTTATCCAGGAAGGCAATCTCGGTCTTATCAAGGCTGTTGAAAAGTTTGATTACACAAAAGGCTTTAAGTTCTCCACCTATGCAACCTGGTGGATAAGACAGGCTATCACCCGCGCTATTGCCGACCAGGCGAGAACCATCCGTATTCCCGTGCATATGGTTGAAACCATCAATAAGGTTAAAAAAGCAAATTCACAGCTTCTCCATCAGAACGGAAAAGAGCCCACGGCAGATGATATTGCAGAGGTTCTTGATATGTCGGTTGAAAAGGTAAGAGAAATTATGCGTGTTGCCCAGGAACCCGTTTCTCTCGAAACGCCCATAGGCGAAGAGGAAGACAGCCATCTCGGAGATTTTATTCCCGATGAGGAAGCTCTTGCTCCTGCAGACGCCGCATTCCAGGCTCTTCTCAAGGAAGAAATTGCAACTGCTCTCAGCACTCTTACTCCCAGAGAAGCAAAGGTTCTTTCTCTCAGATTCGGTCTTGAGGACGGACATCCCAGAACTCTTGAAGAGGTGGGTAAGGAATTCAACGTTACAAGAGAGCGTATCCGTCAGATTGAGGCAAAGGCACTCAGAAAGCTTCGCCATCCCAACCGCAGCAAGCGTCTCAGAGACTTCGTCTGATAAATAATGATTTTAGTTTAGAAAAGGATGTTACATATTATGAAAAAGGTTTTAAGTATTATTCTTACGCTTTCGCTGATTCTCTGTTTTGCTGCCTGCGGTAACAGCGGCGGACTTAATAATAAAAAAGGCGACGGTGTTGCTGTCTCTCTTTCAGCCGATAAAACTGCTGTTGCTCCCGGCGATGAACTTGTAGTTACCGTAAATGTCAAGGATGCAGAGTATGCTGCTTGTTTCGATCTTTATGTTGTCTCTGAATCAGATGTGCAGTTTATCGGCACAGAAAGAGGCGAAGATATAGGAGACTTCTTTGTTGAAGGCAACCTTCAGCAGAAGGACGGAAAAGATGCTGTTTATGTAAGCGGTATGGTAGCTACTACATTTGATCTCGATGATAAGGATATTATTCACATTACTTACACTGTTCCCGAAGATGCAAAAATCGGCAAGTCGCTTGTGTTCAATATGGAATGCGGCAGCTTTGATGTCGGTAAGGATGAATCAGGTGCAGAGATCTATTCGGTAATGGAAGATATGGCTCTCACGGGTATAAGTGTTGAAATTGCAGAAGAGAGTGTAGTGGCTGATAAAAAAGCTTCTGATAATACTACAGCTCAGGCAACAACAGAAGCAGCAACCGATGAAGCTTCTTCGGATGAAGCTGAAACTCTTGAAGAAACAACTCTTTCAGAAGATGAAGAAACATCTGAAGATGTAACAGAAGAAGCTGTTGCTTCTGAAGAAGCCTCTGAGGAAGATACAACAGAAGAGGTTGTTGAATAATAAGCTGAAAAGCGTGATGGCTGTCACGCTTTTTTCTTTTTTTTGTCAGATTTTCCGACCGATATTATACCGCTGCAAGAGACGTTAATCAGGCAGTTGAAATAATGGTGATAAAATATACGATTTTTTTGTATTTTTATTGCAATCGTAATAAAATATTGTTAAAATATAGGCTGTGATTTTTTTTAGAGAAGGTAAGCGTTATGACTAAAGAACAATGGAAAAAAATCAGAGGCTCTTCGCCTCAGCCGGATCAGATAATGCTATCTATAAAAAACGACCCGTCCTCGGCTATGACTGTCAGATGGCGTACGGATGTAGGCATTGAAGAAGGCTTTGCGCTTTTCAGAAAAAAAGGCTCCTCCGATGAATGGACAAAAGTAAATGCAAAGAGAAATGCATTTGAAACCGATGTGGATGAAAGCAGCTTTTTCTTTGCCGATATGATGCCTTTGGAACCGGATACCGAATATGAATATACCTGCGGAAACGATTCTCACAGAAGTGATGTATATTGCTTCAGAACTGCCGAAAAGGATCCCTGTAAGTTTTCATTCCTCTGCCTTTCCGATGTGCAGTCGGGCGGTCCCGAACCTCCCGCTGACTACAGCGTGCTGGGGGAGGTTGTAAAGAAAATACTTAAAGAGCATCCCGAGTGCAGATTTATTCTCACTGCAGGAGATAATACAAACTGCGGTCAGACAGATGTGCAGTGGACAGGGCTTTTTGAAGGTCTTAAGGGTATAATCGAATCGGTTCCCGTACAGTTTTGTATGGGTAATCACGATGATATGGGTTTTGAAGATTATTTCACCTTTACGGGAAAGTATTATTCCGAGCACGCAATTTATTTTACCAATCAGCTGCGGTATTCATATCCCGAAAACGGCCCCGAAAACTGGATTGTTCCCAATTATTCATTCCGCTACGGCAATACAATGTTTGCTGTTACCGGAACAAGCGGATTTGAGTTTATCAATGAGTGGCTTATAAAAACCGCAGAAGAAAGCGATGCTTTATGGAAATTTGCAGCGCATCATTTCCCCGTGTGTTATTCCGGTCCCAATCTTGAGTGCTATGAAACATATCCCCCTATGATGGAGGGAATTGAAAAATACGACATTATGTTTTCGGGACATGAGCATTCATATGCAAGAAGCTATCCCAGACGTAATAACGGACTTTATGATAAACCTTCAGAGGGTACAATACATTATAATATAGGAAGCGGAAACCGCAATCCTCCCGGAACAAGAGTTGTGCCCAAGGTATGGAATGACTGTACTTATGAGCACGAAGAGGATCTTTCAATGTTCAGTATCGTGGATATTGATAATGATAAATGCACACTCACTGCCTATGTTGAAGACGGAAGAGTTGTTGACCGCTGTGTTATTGATAAAAAAGAGGATGTTATTTATCCCATAAGACGCGCCCCGAGATATAACCGTCCCAGATTAAAATTCAAGGGCTATGATTTAGGACTTTGTGTTATGGAAACATTGCCTCAGAATATCGACGGTATATGGTATGTTCCTGCAGGTCAGATAGTGAAATTTATGGGCGGAGAAGCAAAGCATACCCCGGGTAAGGTAAGAATTGAGGTGTACGGCAGATTTTCTGAATTCACCGAGGGCAGCGACAAAATGCTTACTTCTCAGGGCGAATTGCAGATGACAGCTCCTTGTCTCAGACTTGTAAGAGATCAGCTGTATGTTCCTGTTGATGATTTTTGCAGTCCTCTTCGTATGTACTGGGCATATTTCGAACATAATAATTTTATAAGCATAGAATCTGATACGGAGCAGCTTCCCGTATCATATCAACCCTAATCCAAGGAGGAAAAAACAATGAGAGAAATTAACCGTTCCGACAAGCTTCAGCTTGTACATTCCGATATCAGAGGTCCCGTTTTTGTTGAATCCAACAGAATGAGGGCACAGGGTATTGATGTTTTAAGACTTAATACCGGTAACCCTGCTACCTTTGATTTTAAGATGCCCGATTCTGTAAGAAATGCTCTTCTCAATAATGCTGACAAGGCTGTTGCATACTGCGACCTGAAGGGTATGCCCGATGCAAGAGAGGCAATCTGCAATTATCACAAGGGAAAGGGAATTGAGGGCATCACTCCCGATGACGTGTTTATCGGAAACGGTGTAAGTGAACTTGTTACAATGGCACTCACCGCCCTTCTTAACTACGGTGATGAAATTCTTGTTCCTTCGCCCGACTATTCTCTGTGGACAAACTCCGTACATATTGCAGGTGCAAAGCCTGTTCATTATATCTGTGATGAAAGCAGCCTCTGGTATCCCGATCTTCAGGATATCAGATCAAAGATCACTTCAAAAACAAAGGCTATCGTGCTTATCAATCCCAATAACCCCACAGGTGCACTCTATCCCAGAGAGCTGCTTGAACAGCTTGTTGCAATAGCAAGAGAGCATCAGCTTGTTATCTTTTCCGATGAAATCTACGACAGACTTGTTATGGATGAATTGGAGCACGTATCAACTGCTACTCTTTGTCCCGATCTTCTTTGCATCACAATGAACGGTCTTTCAAAGTCCCACATCGTATGCGGCTTCCGTTGCGGCTGGATGGTCGTAAGCGGTGCAAAGGACAGCGCAAAAGACTTTATTGCAGGTCTTGTTCAGCTGTCAGCTATGCGTCTTTGTGCAAATGCACTTATGCAGCTTGTTATACCTGCCGCGCTCAATGACCCTGAAAGCACCCGTGAAATGATAGTTCCCGGCGGACGTCTTTATGAACAGAGAGAAGCCTGCTGCAGAGAGCTTGATAAGATTGAAGGTATCAGCTATGTGAAGAATTCTGCTGCTTTCTACATCTTCCCCAAGCTTGATGTGAAAAAGTTCAATATCACAGATGATCAGCAGTTTGCTATGGATTATCTCCATTCCAAACACGTTATGATAATTCCGGGCAGAGGCTTCAGCTGGAAAGAGCCCGACCACTTCCGTATTGTTATGCTTCCCGAAGCCGAACAGCTTGCAAAGGCTATGAGAGATCTCGGTGATTTCCTTAAGGACTACAGACAGAACTGATTTATATAATAATACAAACAAGTACAAAACCGACCGCTGATAAACGGTCGGTTTTGTTTTGATTTCTAAAGGAGTGTAGTTATTTTACAATATGAGGATAACCGCAGTTGCAGGGTTTATCTATTCCGAAAAGATTCATAAAGAAGGAGATTATCTTCCAGATGAATTCTGCGATGGGATTTGTATAGTGGCAAAGACAATTA
>JAZSNB010000029.1:0-6445 GCA_045536195.1 Acutalibacteraceae bacterium | reverse complement strand
ATTGATTACCGAGAAAGGATTGATATTTATGGTATCAGCCGGCGATTTCAGAAACGGCGTTACATTTGAAATGGAAGGCGGAGTTTGGCAGATCGTTGAATTCCAGCACGTAAAGCCCGGTAAGGGTGCTGCTTTCGTTCGTACAAAGATCAGAAACGTTATTCAGGGCAGCGTTGTTGAAAAAACCTTCTCCCCCACAGACAAATTCCCCACAGCATATGTTGAAAGAAAGGAATGCGAATATTCCTACAACGACGGCGATCTCTACTACTTTATGGATCCCGAAACATACGATATGATCCCCGTAAATGCTTCTGACCTTGACGACAACTTCAAGTTTGTTAAGGAAAACATGGTTTGCCGTGTTCTTTCCTACAAGGGCAAGGTTTTCGGTATTGAACCCCCCAACTTTGTTGACCTTCAGGTTACAGAAACAGAACCCGGTTTCAAGGGCGATACAGCAACAAATACTCTTAAGCCCGCTACTGTTGAAACAGGTGCAGTTGTTAAGGTTCCCCTCTTTATTGAAGAAGGCGAAATGATTCAGATTGATACTCGTACAGGCGAATATCTCGGCCGTGCGTAAGTAAAATTAAAACGGCTGCACATTCTGCGGCCGTTTTTTGCAGATAATATTAACAAGGAGTGTATTCAGAATGACTATTACAGAAAAAGTTGCATATCTCAAGGGTCTTATGGACGGACTTGATCTTGATAAGTCCACAAAAGAAGGCAAGGTTCTTGCCGCAATGGCTGACGTACTTGAAGACATCGCTCTCACAGTTGCAGACAACTGCGATCAGATAGATGCTATTGATGAGGATCTTGAAAATCTTGAAGAATTCGTTTATGAAGGCGATTTCTTTGATGATTTTGATGATGACGATGACGATTTCTGTTTCGGTGATTGCGACGATTGTGACGGCTGCGATGACTATGACGAGTATGAGTATGAAATTGAATGCTCAAACTGCCACGAAACAATTTTCATCGACGAATCTGCTTTCGAAGAAGGCAAAACCTTTGAATGTCCCGCTTGCGGTACAGTTCTTGAAGCTTACACAGAGCTTGACGACGAAGAATAATTCCGTAAAACACGTTTATTTCCCGGTTTGCAGAAAAGTGCAGACCGGGATTTTTCAGTTTACATAAAATTCACTTCTGAAAGCTAAAAAGATTATATGCCCGCCGCAAAAAAAACAGTAGCTAAAAACATAATTAAAAAGGCCCGGACTTAATCATCCGGACCTTTTTTCTGTATCATTTAATTATTCCTTCACCACATATCCCTCTGAAACAAGGTTGTCTCGGGTCTTTGTATAGGAGATATCGCCCAGAAGACCGTCTGTGCTGAGAATATCAAGAGCTTCAAGCTTAGTTACATTAAGCTGATTATCAATCTCATTCATTGTAATTCTCAGCTGAAGGAAATTGCCGATTTCAACTATTGAAACATCAACAAAATCAAGTGAATCTGCTTCTGCATACATATCAGTCAGATCATCCTTCAATGCCTGTACCTGCTCATCGGTAAATGCGCTGATATCTGCGTAATCGGTAGTAACAATAGTGTGAATAATATCGTCATCATCATAACCTAATTCGTAAACATAAATATAATTTTCTTCGTCAACAGCTGCAAGTGCACCGTAATTGAGGTTAAAGAAAACCTGAGGCACAAATATCAGATTTCTCTCTGAGAAAATCTTTGTGAAGGCATCTGTACCGACAGATGAGCCTGAGCCGTCCCCTGAGGGAAGGCTTGTATCAGCCTGATTGCCCTCTGAAGGAGCTTGGTATCCGGGGATTGAGAAGGTAGGTGCTTCTGTAGGATTATTTCCGGTGCCGGTATCAGAAGTGTCGTCACCGCCTGAACCGATTGCAACAATAGCGATAAATAATACAAGTATAACAGCTATAACAATACCGATTGTTTTGCCCTTGCTCTTTTTCTTTTGAGGAGCAGCGGCAGGTGTGCCGTAAGGCTGCTGTGCGCCGTAAGGCTGCTGTGTGCCGTAGGGCTGCTGTGCGCCGTAGGGCTGCTGTGCGCCGTAGGGCTGCTGTGCACCGTAGGGCTGCTGTGCGCCATAGGGCTGCTGTGCACCATAGGGCTGCTGTGTGCCGTAGGGCTGCTGTGTGCCGTCAGGCTGCTGTGCGCCGTAGGGCTGCTGTGTGCCGTAGGGCTGCTGTGTGCCGTAGGGCTGCTGTGTGCCGTAGGGCTGCTGTGTGCCGTCAGGCTGGCCGGGTGCTGCATAAGGCTGAGCAGGCTGATTAATTACAGGCTGTGCACTTCCGCAGAAAAGGCAGACTGACAGCTTGTCATCAATATTTGCTTTACAATTTACACATTGTCTCATTCCCATAAAAAGTCTCCGTTCAAAAAAAATAATAAGCTGAAAAGCATACGTAATTTCAAAAAAGAAAAACGAATTATCAGCAATTGTATATTAACATAACAGGAGATATTTAGTCAATAAAATTATTTAGCCGTCATAAGTTGACACAATAATTAATATATTGTAAAATCAATGTATTAATAATAAAGAAGGTTAAACAGATGAGTTCTCATTATAATACTGACAATACAATAGCCGAAGCTCCTGCAGGAGAAGATACAAAAAAGAAAAGCTCAAAGCCTGTTATCATAGCAATTTCTGCAGTTGCTGTTCTTCTTCTGATATCTGCTGCAGCAATAGCTTTCGTATGGTTTTCCCGCTTTTCACCTGTTGAAGCCGACACAATGTCTTCTGCAGAAATAAAGCAATGGATAAGCGACAGTCTCACAAAAGAAGAGCTCACAAAGGAAGAGTTAAAATCAGTTCTGAATTCTGCCACGGAGGATGAATTTTCAGAGCTGTGGAAAAGCTCACTCTTTCTTGCAGTGGGAAAAACAGAGCTTGACAAAGACCTTTTAGCAGACACCCTTGAAAGCTATACCTCTCTTTATAAAAAGATATACAGCGAAGCAGGAAAAATCACGGATTTTATTAATTACTCCGCTGAATTTGAAAAAATATCCGAAAAGGTAAAATCAGTAAAAACAGATCTGGGATATATGCCCCGTCAGACGGTGCTGTCAACAGGAGAATTTTATGTTTACGGAAAAATCACGGAATCTCAGCAATGCGATACATTAAAAAATATTGCAGCAGAGTTAAAAGAATTCTCACAGATACAAAAAGATTTTTTCTTAGGCTCTGAAGTAGGCTATGACGACTACTGGCAGATGTGCCCCACGGGAGAAAGATTTGTATTTATTTCCTCCGGCTCAGCCTTCCCTGAATTTACTGACTATACACTGACATATGAATATACAGGAAAAACAGCTTCAGTAAAAGACACGGACGGCAAAACCTACACCTGCAAGATTATGAGAATTATTGACGACCCTGAGCTTCACGGTTCAAAAACACAGCTTGTAGAAGAAATCAATAATTCCTTCTACAATGCGGTTGCAAAAATGACAACCTCAATGGTAAAACTCGAAGACGGAAAAGAGCTTGAAAGCTTATGCACCGTATACAATATGCCTTTCGAGGATGACGGAAGCATGGACCTTACAATTTCACAGGCAAACAACATATTAAGCCTCAGATTTTCGGGCAAATACTATTCTGAAACCGTGGCTTTTACCGAGGTTATGTATCCCAGCAATGAAGACGGCTCTTCGTGGGTAACATATGATATCAACACAAAAGAAATCAGCACGGAAATATTCTTTAATGCTGACGGTTCAATAAGCCTGACCACCGCATTTTTAAGCGATTCCGACACTTTCCCCCCGCTTAACGGCAAATACACCGTTGTCCCCTCAGGCGAACCCGTAAACGGATATATTGCAGACAAGCCCGTAACACAGCCTGCCCCATCCACAGAAACGGTTTATGTACAAAGCGGCAGTTCATCCTCTTCATCCTCTTATTCGAATATTGATCCCTACAGCCTGTTCGGAAGAAACTATGTTGACTATTATTCAGGCAGCTTCTACAGAGTTGAGGTAGGCGGCTCTGTTCTCAATGTGCGTTCAGGTCCCGGCAAGGGATATTCTCTTATGACTCAGCTTGCCGACCAGACCGATGTTGCAGTATTGGGTACGTATAACGGCTGGGCATATGTACAATATGCATTCTACGGCTATCAGGGCTTCTCAAAAAACAATTCAACCTACTATGTTGAAGGCTGGGTAAGTGCCGATTATCTTGACATCATCCCCTATTCACCGTAAAAACAATATATAAAAATATTATTTATCCCGAATGGGATTAATCCTGAGTTTTTATGAAATAAGCAAAATCAGAATAAATCATAATTTATCAGTTGATGAAATTACCCAAGAACTGCAGAATTAACCTCTTCTTTGTAGGGGACGACGACCCGGCGTCCCGCTACAGGAACGTGCGAAGCACCAATATATCACGATAAAGATTACCTGTAACAGAACAAGAAGAGGCTGATTGCGAGGATATTTATTGGTGATATGACATTTTTATCTTTGTTGCATCCGGGACGCCGAGGGCGTCGTCCCCTACACGATAAGGAGGCAACAAATACCGGCTGTGCGTATTTTTTCGCCCCTTATGACTCTGATTATTTATTGTTAGGCTTTCTTTTTCAACAAAAAAACACAACAGCTAAAGGCAAAGTACCATATTCGGGACTTTGCCTTTGTTATTATATAAGAAAATAAGACTAAGGAGAATTTGCCGTGATTTATCTTGATTCTTTCAGCTTTCCCACAGCCGAACAGGAGTTCTCATATTTATTTCCGAAAACAGGAAAAAACACTCTTACCTGCTATTCATCAAAATATCCCTTCGGACTTTTTTCAGAAAATGAGCTTCCCGAGCTTTTCACCTTCGGGGAAACTACAATTTTCTGCGGAAATAACGGCAGCGGAAAAAGCACCATTCTCAATGTAATTGCCGAAAAGCTGAGAATAAAAAGGGATTCACCCTACAACAGAAGTGATTTCTTTGAAGATTATACTTCTCTTTGCCGCTACACCCTTGATGAAGACATTTCTCCCGACAGCCGTGTGATAACCAGCGACGATGTATTCCGTCAGGTGCTTGATATCAGAATGATAAACAACGGCATCGACACAAAAAGAGAGTCTGTGATAAGTGAATGGATAGACAATCGCAGTGAAAACGCCGATAGTCATCTTCACGGAATAGATGACTATGACCGCTGGAAAAAGGTACGTGACGCAAGAAATAAAAATATAAGTCAGTCACAGTATATCCGTTCCAGGCTTATGCGCAATATCACGGAGCGCTCCAACGGAGAAAGTGCCCTCTCCCTTTTTGTTGATGCCATTCACGACAATGCGCTTTATATTCTTGATGAGCCGGAAAACAGCCTTTCTCCCGGCAATCAGCTTGAGCTTAAATATTTTCTCGAAGACTCTGTGCGTCACCACGGCTGCCAGTTTATCATATCCACCCACTCCCCCTTTCTGCTGTCTCTTAAGGGAGCAAAAATATATGATATAGATTGCACACCTGTGAAAGCAACAGCCTGGACAGCCCTTGAATGTGTGAAGGTGTACAAGGACTTTTTTGAAGAAAACTCTTATAAATTCAATACATAATGAAAACAGCCCGGGGATTTTTCTTCCCGGACTGTTTTCTTTTATTGCATTTAAGGTTTATTTCTTGTAGCTGTCAATCTTTTCAAGATTTACGGAAATTCTGAGAATAATTCTTGCATCTGCTGCGGTAACATTCTTATTGCCGTCAACATCAGCTGCAAGCTTCTGTATTTCTGTGGGCTTTTCAAGATTAACTGACATACGAAGTGCAAAACGTGCATCCGCTGCTGTTATCTTACCGTCATTATCCACATCGCCAAGGTTATACTTGGGAGCAACTGTTGTTGCACTGATGCTCTTGCTCTTAGGAGATTCTCCCACTGTATTCACAGCGGTAACCTCGATAACATAGGTTGTGCCCGCCTTGAGAGAAGCGATGGTATACTTTGTTTCTGCTACAGCAGTATTTGTTACCTTCTTGCCGTCAACATATACGTTGTAGCTTGTTGCACCGTCAACTGCTTTCCATGTGATTTCAATTTCTGTTTCCGTAATCTTACCTGATTTTACCTCTGTGGGAGCAACGGGAATCATATCAGCTGCACTGAGCTCGCCTGTTCTCTTTGCAAGAATAAGACTCTTGGGTGATTCGCCCTTGCTGTTTACGGCTGTAACCTCAATTTCATATGTGGTATCAGCCTTAAGATTTTCTACAGTGTAGCTGTTTGTTGTAATGGCCTTTGCGTTTACCTTCTTGCCGTCAACATATACGTTGTAGCTTGTTGCACCGTCAACTGCCTGCCAGGTAAGAGATATTGTCTTGCCTGTTACAGCATCAGAGGTAAGCTCCTCGGGACGTACGGGCTTAACCTTATTTACATCATCCCATTTTGCATAGAGAGTTGTGTTCTT